>JAJYCS010000007.1 GCA_021778115.1 Deltaproteobacteria bacterium | reverse complement strand
GCAGCTCGGGGGGTACGGTTCTCGTAGAAGAGCGGCACGGTGGCGCCGTCCTCGATCGACTGCTGGAAGTCGTAGATCGAGACGTAGTCGCCAAAGACTTCCTTGGTGCGCTCCTCACCGGCGATCAGCGGCGTGCCGGTGAAGGCGAGGAACATCGCCTTCGGCAGCGCGCTGCGCATGTTCAGCGCCAGGGTGTCGTACTGGCTGCGGTGGGCCTCGTCGGTCAGCACGATCACGTCGGAGCGGTCGCAGAGCAGCTCCGGGGTCTGGAACTTCTGGATCAGGGTGAAGACGTAGCGATGGTTGCCGCGCAGCAGCTCGCGCAGGTGGGCGCCGCTGGAAGCGTGGCACTCGTCGCCGTCGCTCTCGGAGACCGCCCCGACTGCCTTGAAGGTCTTGGCGATCTGGTCGTCCAATTCGACGCGGTCGGTGACGACGACGAAGGTCCAGTTGCCGATCAGCTTGCGCAGAATCTTCTGGGCAAAAAAGACCATCGAGAAGCTCTTGCCACTGCCTTGCGTCTGCCAGAAGACCCCGCCGCGCCCGTGGCCCATCTGGCGAGCCTCCAGCATCGAGGCGATGGCGTTGTTGACGCCGAGGTACTGGTGGTTCTGGCCGAGGATCTTGACCAGCCCGGCCTTGTGCTCGGAGAAGAGGGTGAAGTTTTCGACCAGGTCGAGCAGGCGGGTGCGGTCGCAGGTGCCGCGCAGCATCACCTCCAGCGAAACCCGACGCGGTTCATCCTCGCGCTCGATCCGCTTCCACTCGAAGAAGCGCCCCCAGTCAGCGGTGAGGGAGCCGACGCGGCTGTCGGTGCCGTTGCTGGCGATGAGGAGGGCGTTGTACCAGAAAAGGGCCGGGATCTGCTGCTTGTAGTGGGTGAGGTTCTCGTCAAAGGCGTTGCGGGCCGGCACGCCGGGCTTCTTGAGTTCGATCACCACCCACGGCAGGCCGTTGACGAAGGCGACGAGGTCGGGGCGGCAGGTGTAGAGGCTGCCGGTAACGCTGAACTGGCTGACCAGCAGGAAGTCGTTGTTCTCGGGGTGTTCCCAGTCGACGACCCGCAGGCGCTCGGTCTTCTGCCCGCCGTGCTCCCGGTCGGGGACCGAGACGGGAATCCCCTCTTTGATGAGGCGGTAGATCTCGCGATTGGCCGCCTCCAGGCTCATGGCTGAACGATGGCGGATCAGCTCGTCGATGGCGTTGCTGATCGCTTCCAGTGGCAGGGTCCGATTGAACGTGCCCAGCGCTGCGCGCAGGCGCTCCACCAGCACCACCTCGCCCTTGGTCTCGCGGCCGAGCGTGCCACCCTCACCGAAGGTCTCCTCCAGGGCGCAAATCGTCTGCCAGCCAATGGCCGCAAAGAGACCGATGGCGGGCTGTTCGACGAGTTGGTCTTCGGTGTAAGGGTGAGGGGTCATGAGACAAAAATCTCCACGTCGACTTGACCAGAAAGCAGATGTAGCAGCTCACGGGTCAGCTTGATGCGACTAATTTCAGCGTGAAGGTTGCGGAGTGTTGAAACTCCACTACCCTGATTGTGGAGTTTAAAATAAAATTCAGACTCCGCAAATAAGTTTATAGCTCTTCCAGGCTCCACTAGCACGTTAGATCACGTCCCGGCCTTCGGCCAGATTAATCAGTCTGGGGAAGCAGAGGGTTGCTGGTCGCCGGCCGCTACCGGGCCGCAATTCCCGCAAGATGCCTGCATCCCGCATTTGTCGCAACAGGCCCGGTGTTGTCTTCTCGTGAACTCCAAACTCTTTGAACAGTTGTTGGGCCAAGTCAGACGAGCGAAAGATCGGTTTGCTGAAAATGGCATCCAGGATATGCACCGTGTACTGAGAATGCGTGGCCATCTGGATGGCAAGTTTCATCTCTTCATAGAGGGCCTGGATGGCCGTCACTCGCGTGCTGTTCTGGACCGCTTGCGTCGCGACGGCACGCAGGAAGAAGGCCAGCCAACCGTTCCAGTCCTCCTCGGCCGAGATCGCTTTCAGCCGCTGGTAATATTCTTCCCGATGGCTTTCCAGATATTCCGAGACAGTAGTGTCCCAACGTTGAATAGTTGATGAGCCGTAATGGCCCGTCATTTCTGCGAGAAAGCGACATTATGCCGTTTAACGACTTGAAAATTTTCCAGAGGTTCAGCCATCTTCGCGCAGCAATGTGCGGGGAGGTGAACCATGTACACCGGCAAGCTCGTTTTCTCTCAAGTAATGGAGCATCTGCCGCTCCACGTTTTCCATCAGTGTGTCGATCGCTACAATGGCAACTTCAAGGTCAAGGAGTTCTCCTGCCTCGACCAGTATCTCTGCATGGCCTTCGCTCAGTTGACTTATCGCGAGAGCCTGCGGGACATCGAGTCTTGTCTGCGGGCACAGAAGAGCAAGCTCTATCACATGGGTATTCGCTCTTCGATCTCGCGCAACAATCTGGCAAATGCCAACAAGGTCCGCGATTGGCGAATCTACGCCGATTTGGCCTATTCCCTCATCCAGACGGCCCGCAAACTCTACGTGAACGAAAGCTTCGGGCTGGAACTGGAGAATACCGTCTACGCTCTGGACGCCACCACCATCGACTTATGCCTCTCCATGTTCCCCTGGGCCAACTTCCGCACGACCAAGGGAGCCATCAAGCTGCATACCCTGCTGGATCTGCGGGGCAGCATTCCGACCTTCATCCATATCTCGGACGGCAAACTGCACGAAGTGAATACGTTGGATATCGTGCCGCTGGAAGCGGGAGCCTTCTATGTCATGGATCGTGGTTACCTGGACTTCGGGCGCCTGTTCACAATCACCCAGACATCAGCCTTCTTTGTGATCCGGGCCAAATCCAATCTCAAGTGCCGGCGGGTCTATTCCCATCCTGTGGACAAAGATACCGGCCTGCTCTGCGACCAATCGGTACTGCTCACTGGCTTCTATCAAGCCAAGGACTACCCGGACAAACTGCGCCGGGTGAAGTATCACGATGCCGAGAACGACAGAACCCTGGTGTTTCTGACCAACAACTTCACCCTGCCAGCCTTGACCATTGCCGAGTTGTACCGCTGTCGCTGGCAAGTGGAACTATTTTTCCGCTGGATCAAGCAGAACCTGCGGATCAAGACTTTCTACGGCACTTCGGAGAACGCAGTCAAAGCTCAGATCTGGATTGCCGTGTCGGTCTATGTGCTCGTTGCCATCATGAAAAAACGGCTCAAGATCGAGGCCAGTCTCTACACAATTCTACAGGTCTTGAGCGTGACCATCTTCGAACGAATGCCCTTGTTACAGGCACTTACAGATTCAGATTACAGAAGCGGAACAGAACAAAACAATAACCAACTGTTTTTATTCAGCTAAACGTTGGGACACTACTGATTCCGAGAGGTAAAACATCGGCTGCGACAGCGCGCGCTTTTGATATAGAAAGAGCGGAATCAGGATAGCGAGCCAAGGCCGCATTGGCCTGCCCGACCAGTGGCAGCAGCAGGCGATAATCGAGATTCGTCAACGGCAATTCAGCAGGAATATAGGGCCGCATGATATCAGCCATGGTCGACTCCTTCTACCTCGATCTACCCCGACAGCAGGCGTGGCAGCAACAAGTCGCGGGTGCAGCGGAGGTTTTGGATTTGCTTTCCGAATGTCACAGCTGCTGCCCGCATTGCTCGCGCCGTTTTCCCAAACTGACGCTGAAGGTTTTCCGGAGGCACAACGAGTTCAATATCGAAAATGGAGGCTCTGCCAAGTTCGGTTTGTCCGGTTGCCCCGACTCCGAGGCGCTCAAAGGTTTCTTGAAGACTGAGCAGGCAGCAACCATAGAAATCAAGATCAATACCGCGGGCAGCACGGGCAATCGTTACATGGGTATCGACTGTGCACTTTTCGAGATTCTCGTAAACCTGTGCTACGCGACCAAGAGTACCGACACCGGTTGAATTGATAAGCACATCACCAAAACAGATAAACTTGTCGCTTGGAATCGCCTTCGATTGCCGGCGCGCAGGTTCAAGGCTGAGCCGCTGATCACGTACACACTTCTGATTGATTACGACCGATTCGCCTTCATCGTCATAGCGAGGTGTTATTCCACGGTTGATGCACGTTGAGACTTCGCCAAGCTTCTTCACCTCCCACCCCTGCGGAATCTCACCGAGGGGGGACGGGACGCGGGGGACGGACTCATTGCCGGGGAAGCGGAAGTGGACGAACCACTCGCGGTAGAGGGCGCGGGCCATCGCCTCCAGAATCTTGATGCGCCGCTGGCTGTTCTCGATCAGTTCGTCGTAGGCCGACAGGATACCCGCGATGCGTTGCTGGACGGGGAGCGGGAAGACCGGAATGCGAACTTTCCGAAGCTCGCTTTGCTTGATTCCGAGAACGGTTGTGCCTGATGCTCTTGCATTCAACTCTCCTTGGCCGAAATCCGACTGGAGTGCATAGAAAAGATAGAGCGGGTCCAGCACCCCCGGTTTCGCACGAAGGAGGATAATCCGCTGGGCCAATGCAATGCGTGCATCGTCGCGGAGAATCGCAACCTCGCCGAGAGGTGCTTCAGTGGTTAGAAGTACGTCGAGCTTCTGAGGTAAGCCGCGCCGCATCCATTCGTCGTAGAAATCAGCGGCAATGTACTCAGCCGGTTCGTCGTGAATTTGTCCGCCCTTCACAACCTTGGCAGTGACGAGGCGAACGCCGGAGTCGGTCTTGGGCGGCGTCTTGCCTCGATAGTCAATGAGACGCTCGGTGGCCTCCTCAATTGTTAGCATGCTGAATCCGGCCACGTTGGTCACGCCTCCAGAATCCCCGCCACATTGGCGACGACATTGCCGTCGGTAGCAGTTATCAACCAATAGTTGACAACTCCCGTCAAACCACCGTCTTTTTGGCGAACTTGCAAGTCATACTTATGCTTACAGGTTGAAACCATCTCAATTCACTCCTCGACCATCAACCCGTCTGGGTTCTTCAACGACTTCTTTTCTTCAGATGTCAAACGGCGCTCCACCTTCTTCAGATCTTCGGCAGGGGGCAACGACTCTGGGCGGATACCGCGTTCCAGCAGGGTATTGCGCACGGCCTGATTATTGGTGACGTGCTCGTGCGAGATTGCCGACTCGGTGTTCATGGCGTGCAGGCGGGCGTTAAAGATGGTGATCTCGGCAGCGAAGTCCTTGGCCTTGAGGATGATCGTTGGCGCAAAGTCGGCCAGGGGACGGTTGTCCGGCACCTTCCACTGTGCCTTCATTGCCTGTGTTGTCTTGCCGAAAAGCGCGTGATCCCCTTTGCTGCGGATGATTGCGAAATCTTCATTGCCGCCAGTCTGCTCGTAAATAACGGCCGAAAGCTCTTTTTCAGTCGTGCTGAGTTTCTTGCGGGCGGTGACACGTTCTGCCTCCAACAGACGCTGCTCGATCAGTTCGGCACGGCGGGTCTGAACGGCAAAATAGGTTTGCGCGAAAGCGATCTCCTGCTTGCGCGGATCTCCGTTCTGGGCGATCAGGTAGCAGGCGTAGCGGGTCAGCATGATATCGTCGATCTCACGCTGACTGCCGGAGCCGAGGTCGACCATTTTCCTGACGTCAGGAAAATGGTCCGGAACGTGGTGTCCAGAAACTTCGCAAGCAGTCTTCGCCTTGGTTACCACGCTGACAAAGTTCTCCCACTTGAAGTAACCCAGCAAATGCTGAAGATCGCGTGCCAGCCAGTACTCCACCCCACCCTCGGTCTGTTGGGCGTGTGCTTCAAAGTTCTCTGTCAAACTGCGAATCGGTTCGGTTTTCATGCTTCCAGTATCTCTCCCACATTTTGAGCAATAAGCGTTTCCAGCTCCCTCGCCTGGGCATTCAGCACTTCCAGTTCCTCGTTCAGGGCTTCGAGCTGCTCCTTGAACTCCTCGTCGCTGACCTCTTCACCCGGCGCGACGCCGACGTAGCGGCCGGGGTTAAGCGACCAGCCCTGGGCCTCGATCTCGGCCAGCGTCGCCGCCTTGCACAGGCCGGGGATGTCGGCGTAGGTCGGCTGTGGGCCAAAGACCTCCTTGAGCTTGGCCTCGGCCTCTGTGCCGCCCAGGGTCCAATCGAGCGCCTCGCCCCGGTAGAGCCGCACAAGGTTGGCGATGAAGCCGATCTGCGCCGGGGTCCAGTCGCGGTGGGCGCGGTCGACCTGGCGGTAGATGTGGCGGGCGTCGATGAAGAGGACGGTGTCGGCACGCTCGGTCTTGGCCTTGCCCTTGTCGAAGAACCACAGGGTGCAGGGGAGCGTGACGGTGTAGAACATGTTGGGGCCGACGGCGACCATGACGTCGACGCCACGTGCCTCGATCAGCTGCTGGCGCAGCTCCTGCTCGCTGGCACGGGCGTCGGAGGCGGAATTGGCCATGACGAAGCCGGCGCGGCCCTGCGCGCCGAGCGCCGAATAGAAGAGCTGAATCCAGAGGTAGTTGGCGTTGTCAGTGCGCGGCAGGCCGAAGGGGAAGCGGCGACCTGGGCCGACCATCTCCTTGAGCCGCTCCTTGTCCACGGCATTAACGTTGAACGGCGGATTTGCCAGACAGAAATCGAACTGGCCGGTGGCGCTGTGCGGATCGTCGTAGTAGCTGTTGACGTTGCCGCCGTGGCGGATGTCCCCTTCCAGCCCATGCACGGCGAGGTTGAGGCGACAGAGGCGGCCGGTCTCGTCGGTCTTCTCGACACCGCAAATGGCCAGCTCGGCGGCCGGGTTCTGCTGGTGCTCGGCGACGAAACGGGCCGACTGCACGAACATGCCGCCGGAGCCGCAGGCCGGGTCGAGGATGCGACCGTGGAACGGCTCGATGATCTCGGTCAGCAGCTTGACGATGCTGCTCGGGGTGTAGAACTCGCCGCCGCCCTGACCTTCCTTCATGGCGAAGGCGCCGAGGAAGTATTCGTAGATGCGCCCGAAGGCATCGAAGTCGATGTCGGCCGGGATCTCCGACATCTTCTTCAGTAGCTCCTTGAGCAGGGTGCCGGTGAAGAGGTTGTAGGTTTTGGGGAGGACGCCGGCGAGTTGCGGGTTGTGCTGCTCGATCAGGCGCATGGCGGAGTTGACCCTGGCGCCGATGTCGTCGCCCTCGGGCAGCGTCAGCAGGTAGCCGAAGCGCGCCTCGGGGGCAAGGTAGAGGATGCCGTCGGCATGATAGGCGGCCGGCTCGTCAACCCGGCTGCCGCGCCGTGACGAAGCGACGGCCGCTTCGAACTTCTGGTGCTGGGCGGTAAAGCGCACCTCGGCGAAACGCAGAAAGATCAGGCCGAGGATCGGGCCGGAATACTCCTGCGGCTTCAGGCCTGAATTGGCGCGGAACTGGTCGGCTGCGCCCCAGAGATTGGTTTCAAGAGTAGCGGTGGCGGTGTCTTTGGCGGAAGGGGCAATCCAGTGCATATCATCTCGATGTTCAGATGTAATATTGATTTGTAATTTTTATCTTGTAGCGGTCTATAGCACACCCAGAAACTGTGATGCAAAGCACATATGACCAAATACCACAACCATTTCGAATGGTTGGTAAAATTCTTGTGCAGAACATGTATTGCTACTTTAATGTGTGCTTTAGATGCAATCCTCTATCCAAAACGGCTAGCCCCTTACTTTTTGTCCTGCAGATACGCATTAGAAAGGCTTTGACACAATTTTTAGTCGATACTCGACGATCTCGTTACGCAGCGTCCCCAGCTTTACCATCTTCTCATCAATCATCGCCACATGCCGGTCAAAGATGCTCAGCAGTTCAGGTAGCATCTTGTCGGTCTTTTTGGCATCCCCATAGAGCTCATACAGTTGCTGCATCTCTCTGATGGTGAGGCCAAGTTCCTTGAGTTTCAGGATAAACTTGATCCTCCTGACCATATAGTCGGTATAGCCCCTGTTGGCACGGTCGGTCCGCTCAACTGACTCAATAATGCCAACCTCCTCCCAGTAACGCAACGTCCGCGTCGATATCCCCAACAACGCGCAGAGCTCACCGATTGCGATGACCTGCTGTTCCCCGCCCGTCTCTTCTTCCATGGTATCCCCATGTTGATCGGCACCCACGACGCCAGCGGTGCCATCCGTTGACTTTAACGTAAATAAACATACCTGGAATGGCACCGGATCGCAAGTTTCTCGACTTTACATCAACGATGTTATATAAAAAAATAGCAGTTAAAACATATATATAACAATAGATGAAAAAATTTTCAAATATGAATAGAATTATGTTTCTGTTGTTATTGACATTAACGTAAACGCAAGGTATAACCCCACCGACACCGCAAAACATGGGGATGCCAGCATCATGTGCAGCGGAACTGGAGGTACGGTGTATGTCGAGCGCCGAGCGGGCCGGAGATGAAGGGGTCGGTCTTTTGTATGGACTGACCAAGGAAGAACTGATCAGGATTATCGTTGACGATGCCAAAAACTGGCTTGCCCATGACGGGCTCTGGTTTCAGGCAATTGAACAACGCTACGGCATAGCGGTGGCCGTTGAGGCGGATATCGAGGCCTGGCGGCACTTCACCGTGATCGAAGCAAAACGGATCATGGAGCGTCTTGGCATAGGACCAGGTGGCGGGATTCCAGCCCTGGTTGAATGCCTG
This sequence comes from Deltaproteobacteria bacterium, assembly GCA_021778115.1. Lineage (GTDB taxonomy): Bacteria > Desulfobacterota > Desulfuromonadia > Geobacterales > Pseudopelobacteraceae > Trichlorobacter. The sequence continues at coordinate 42,740 of JAJYCS010000007.1, read as the reverse complement.
AAGCACCGTTTTTACGCCCGTTTGAACCTGCAGGAGTGCAGTGAGTTGAGCGAAACCAGGGTGGTATTCAGGATGCTTGATTGTAGAGTCCAGGCAGCACGCACCCGCAAGGGGCTCTCTGATCACCCCTGCAAATCCGTCGGCATCGTCGAGTACAGCGAATTTGCCAGGACAATCGATCCCCGTATCGCCACACGATGTATCGCATGCCCCCCTGACCCGCACCCCGCTGAATTCTGGTGTGCATGGGAGTTCACGCTCCAGCAGGCGGGCCTGTGATGTGTGACAAACGACCATCAGGAGGTAGCCACCGATGACAAAAGATATCTATGTTGTAGCGGGAAAAAGAACCCCCTTCGGCTCGTTCGGAGGCGCGTTGAGCGATATACCGGCAACAGTGTTGGGCAGTACTGCCATTACCACCCTGCTTGCATCGATAGGACTTCCTGGAGATGCCGTTGACGAGGTGATTATCGGTCAGGTGCTTGCGGGAGGGTGTGGACAGGCCCCCGCCCGCCAAGCCATGCGTAACGCCGGCATCCCCGATCGAGTATCGGCCTTGACCATCAACAAGGTATGCGGCAGCGGCCTGAAGGCGGTGATGCTGGGAGCGGATGCGATACGGCTTGGCGACTCCGCTGTAGTAATCGCCGGGGGGATGGAGAGCATGTCGTTGGCCCCCCATTTTTTGAAAAAGGCGCGCACCGGTTACCGGATGGGCAACGGAGAACTGGTTGACCTGATGCTTTTTGACGGGCTGACTGACCCGTACACCGGACGCCATATGGGTGAGATCGGCGAGGCAAGTGCGGCGCGCAACAGTTTAAGCCGTGATGCACAGGACACCTTCGCCCGTGCCTCCTACCAGAAGGCCCAGGCAGCAGTGCGGGAGGGGCTTTTCAGTGATGAAATCGCCACCGTCCTTAAACAGGTGAAGGGGGTCGAAACCCCCATTGCGGAAGATGAAGAGCCATTCAAAGTTGATTTTGAACGTCTGGGGACACTGAAACCGGTATTCCGCAAAGATGGCACCATTACTGCCGGGAACGCCTCAAGCATCAACGATGGGGCTGCCATGCTGCTTTTGGCCGGAGAAGCGGCGATACATTCCTGGAACCTGACGCCTACGGCACGTATCGTGGCACAGGCAACGGAAAGCAGACATCCGGATGAGTTCCCCGAGGCTCCGATCGGCGCCATCGCCAAGGTCTGCGCAAAGGCGGGTCTGGCGGTGGGAGCTATCGATCTCTTCGAGATCAATGAGGCCTTCGCCTCGGTACCCCTGCTGGCGATGAAGGCCCATAACATCCCTGGTGAGAAGGTCAACGTTAACGGCGGGGCCTGTGCCATCGGCCATCCGATCGGGGCAAGCGGCGCCCGTCTGGCTATGACCGTAATCAGAGAACTTAAGCGACGGCAGCTCCGATACGGCCTGGCCACGCTCTGCATCGGCGGTGGCGAGGCGGTGGCGGTTATTTTTGAGCGCCTCTGAGAAAGGGGAACATGTGATGATCACAACTATTGCCGTTCTTGGCGCCGGTCAGATGGGTAACGGTATAGCCCATGTCTTTGGGCAGTGTGGCTATCAGGTGCTGCTCTACGATATCTCTGACAAGCAGCTGACAAAGGCGCTGACAAGCATTGAGAACAACCTGCAGCGTCAGGCGAAAAAAGGGAGCATCCCTCTGGAACTGGTTTCTCAGACCATGGAGAGGATCACGACGACCGTGCAGATGCAGGAGCTGGCCCGGGCGGATTTCGCCGTGGAAGCGGTCACTGAAATCGAGGCACTTAAACTTGAGCTGTTCAGGCAACTGGACCGCATCATCAAACCGGATGCCTATCTGGCCTCTAACACCTCCTCCATCCCGATCACCAGGATCGCCGCTGCCACCTGCCGACCTGAAAAGGTGATCGGGATGCACTTTATGAACCCGGTACCGGTTATGGGGTTGGTGGAGGTCATCAGGGGCCACGCCACCAGCGATGAGACCTTTCAGGTCACCTCGGAGCTGGTGGAAAAACTGGGAAAAGAGTTGGCCGTCTCCCAGGACTATCCGGGTTTTATCGTCAATCGCATCCTGATACCGATGATAAATGAGGCGATCTTTGCCCTGTATGAGGGGATCGCGAGCGTCGAAGATATTGACAAGGGGATGAAACTCGGCACCAATCAGCCGATGGGCCCTCTGACCCTGGCCGACTTTATCGGTCTCGATACCGTGCTGGCCATCGCCAATGTCCTCTATGACGGTTTCAAAGACCCCAAGTACCGCCCCTGCCCGCTGCTGGTGAAGATGGTCAATGCCGGCCACCTGGGGAAAAAGGCCGGCAAAGGCTTCTACAGCTACCCATGAAAGGAAGATGCCGATGAGTTACCCCTCTCTGCTGCTTGAGCAGGCCGATGGCCTCGCCACACTCACCATAAACAGCCCGGAGACCCTGAACTCCCTGCACAGCGGACTGCTGCGGGAGCTTGCCGCCGCCCTGCAGGAACTGGAAGCTGATCAAGGGGTTGCAGCCATCATCCTCACCGGCACCGGCAAGGCATTTGTCGCCGGGGCAGACATCAAACAGATGGCCCCCATGTCACCCACCGAGGCCACCGCCTTTGCCCGCGCCGGACAGCACCTGATGCTGAGCATGGAGCGGATGACCACACCGGTCATCGCTGCGGTGAACGGTTTTGCCCTGGGGGGGGGACTGGAACTGGCCCTTGCCTGCGACTATATCTACGCCTCAAGCAAGGCAAGACTGGGGTTTCCTGAGGTGACCCTGGGGATCATGCCCGGTTTTGGCGGCACCCAGAATCTGAGCCGCCTGATCGGCCCCAACCGCGCCAAGGAGTTGATCTTCACCGGCCGGATGATCAACGCCGATGAGGCCCTGACCTGGGGGATCGTCAACCGGGTCTGCGAACCGGAAGAGCTGCTGGAACAATCACGTGCAACGGCGGCGGCCATCGCCGCCACCGGCCGATGCGGGGTGGCATCGGCCAAGGACGCCATCACCAACGGCCTGCAGATGAGCAAGGAAGATGGTTTTCGGTACGAGGCGGCACTGTTCGGCCTCCTCTTTGCCACTGCGGATCAGAACGAGGGGATGACGGCCTTTATCGAGAAACGCAAGGCGGCGTTTTGCCATCACTGACCAAGGAGGGGAACCGCGATGAACTTTCAACTGAGCCAGGATCACAGGGTATTACAGGATGCGGTGCGGGATTTTGTCGCCAAGGAGATCAAACCGATCGCCGCCCGGATCGACGAACAACACGCCATACCAGACGAGCTGGTGCGGAAAATGGGTGAGATGGGATTCCTGGGGAGCTACCTCCCTGCCGAATACGGTGGGTCCGGCCTGGACATGCTCTCCTACGTCATCGTCATCGAGGAGGTCTCCAAGGCCTGCGGATCCAGCGGGGTCCTGATCTCGGCCCACACCTCGCTTGCCTGCGGCCCCATCGACACCTTCGGCACGGAAGCCCAGAAGAGGCGGTGGCTGCCCGACCTGAACAGCGGCAGCAAGATAGGCTGCATCCTGCTCACCGAGCCGGACGCCGGCAGCGACGCCGGCGCCATCACCACCAGTTACCGCAAAGAGGGTGATGGGTACGTCATCAACGGTTCCAAGATCTTCATCACCAACGGCGGCTACCTGGGTACCGGCGTCCTGTTCGCCACCCACGATAAGACCTTGAAACACAAGGGGGTATCGGCCTTTATCGTGGATCTCACCTCCCCCGGCGTCTCCATCCTCAAACACGAGAACAAGATGGGTATCCGTGGCACCTATACCACCGCCTTTGCCCTGGACGAGGTGCGGATCCCGGCAGAAAACCTGCTAGGGCAGGAGGGGCAGGGATTCAAGATCGCCATGGACACCTTGAACGGCGGCCGGATCGGCATCGCCGCGCAGGGGCTGGGGATTGCCGAAGGCGCCTTTGAACGGGCCCTGGCCTATGCCAAGGAACGGAAACAGTTCGGCAAGCCGATCAGTGAACTGCAGGCGATCCAGTTCAAGCTGGCCGACATGTACGCCCGGATTGAGAGCAGCAAACTGGTGACGTACAAGGCAGCTTGCATGAAGGATGCCCATCTGAACTACGCCATGGAATCGGCCATGTGCAAGATGCTGGCCTCAGAGGCCGCCACCTTTGTCACCAAGGAAGCGATCCAGATCCACGGCGGCTACGGTTTCATCTGCGACTATGAGGTGGAGCGGATGTATCGTGATGCCAAGATCACCGAGATCTACGAGGGGACCAACGAGGTGCAGCGGGTGGTGATCTCGAAGATGCTGCTTGCCTGATCTCCGACGGCCTAAAAGCAGTTCGCAGCGGCAGCAGAAGGCGGTACCACAGAGCGATCAAAAGGGTGAAAGCGTCATGCAGCTGGCGACCTGACACGCGCCCTACGGACCCCCTGCCTGTTCCAACAGAAAAAGGCCCCCACGGGGCCTTTTTTCTTGTACAGCAATGAGAAGCGGTGCCGTCAGCTTACGAGCCGCAGGGCTATGTGGCTAAGTGCGGGCCAAGCCACGGCCAACCCTGCGCCGGCGGCAAACACGCCGGCTACCGCCAGCACCTTGCCGATATATTTGCGATCATCAAGATCAGAGTAACTAACTTTTGCCTTCATGGTGAAGCTCCTTTCGTAGGGGGTCCGCTACAGGGCGGAGTCTTTGTATCCTTGTCTGCCGTTGTCTGTTAGCTGAAGAGATGGACGATGGCGCCTACCGCACTGGCTGCCGACCAGGTGACGAAACCGGCCAGGAAGATGGTGACACCGGCAAAGACGGCCAGGCTGCCGCGGGCGGTGGTTTCTGCTACCAGCGTTGAGAAGTTGTTTTTCGCTTTCATGGTCGTTCTCCTTTGTATGGGGATGGTGATTGGTGACTTCTTGCCAGACTATATTACACAGAGCATGCCAAAGTCTGTGCAACCATCGATAAAAAATAAAAATATAATTATATTATACGTTTATGTGAATTAGAGCCATTCTGGCCCCAGAACCACCGATTCCGTTCGGCATGTTGCTTATGCAACAAAAATCGGATACATCAAGTGTAACTATCCGATTTTACGAAATCAGCTAAAACTGCAACAGAGCACAACGTCGTTGCACAATGCAACAGACGATCTTCGGGGGCCAGAACGTGGACAGTGAGCAGGCTGAGGGTTGATGCAACGAGGTCGATCAGGGAGGTGGCGCCACACAGGGGATCGTTATCAGAAACTCTGCGCCGACAGGGGAGTTATGGAGGGTTATGCTGCCCCCCATGCCGGATTCGACAATGACCTTGACCATGTAAAGGCCGATACCGGTCCCCTGGGACTTGAACTTGGTGGTAAAATAGGGGTCGAAGATCTTGTCAACAATGGACGGTTGCACCCCGCCACCGGTATCCCGGACCGAGAGGTACGCCTGATCGCCGTGGCGTCCCACCGTAACCGTAATGGCGGCATCACCTCCACCATGGTCAAGGATCGCCTCATGGGCGTTGTTGAGAAGGTTCATCACCGCATTCACCAACTCATTGCGGTACCCGAAGACCTGCACGGGCCCCTCGATCACCACCTGCAGGGTGATGCCGTGGGCCTCAAGAGAAGGACGGGTCAGGTGTGCCGCAGCAGCAGCGGCATCGCCCAGCTCAAACGGCTGCTGGTCACGATCCGGCTGATAGAAAGTACGAAACTCGTCGATGGTCCGTGAGAGGTAGTTGAGGGCCTCCAAACAGAGGGCCACCTGGGTACGACATGAGGGGACCGTCAGCTCGCCGCTCTCGTTCTCCATACAGAGATTCTGCAGAATCACCGCGATATTGTTCAGCGGCTGTCGCCACTGATGGGCGATGTCCCGCAGCATCTCCCCCATGGCTGCCAGACGGGCCTGATGGGCCAGCAGCCGATCCTTTTCAAGGTTCTTCGCCACCTCATCTTGCACCCGCTGTTCGAGATTGGCGTTCATCCGAGCCAGTTCCTCCGTGGTCTTCTGATGGGCGTGTTGCAGACGCCACTCCCGCAGCCCCCGCCGTACGATCTGCGGCATGGTATCGAAGCTGTCGGGGGATTTTACCACATAATCCAGGGCGCCGGCCTTCATCAGGTCAACGGCGATCTGCTCACTGCCGTGGGAGGTCATGACCAGGACTGGACACTGCCCAGCCACGATCGCCAGGAGATCTTTGCCAGCTCCGTCGGGCAGCAGATAATCGGTGAGTACCAGGTCGGGCATTGCCGCGACGACCGCCTCCCTCGCCTCCCGGATCGATGCCACCACCGTCAGATCGAACCCGGCAACCCCCTCAAAGCCACGAACAAGCAGCTCGGCATGTCCCGGATCGTCCTCCACCACCAGGACGGCATCCACCCTGACGTTGTCAGTCTCATCGGTCATGGAGGTCACCAGGGGCGTTTGTTCCAGGCAAGCCAGTAAAAGCCGAGGTCACGCAACATCCTGGTAAAGGATTCAAAATCAACCGGCTTGGTGACATAGCTGTTGGCGTGATGTTCATAGGCCATGGCAAGGTCCCGCTCCGCCGAGGATGTGGTCAGGATCACCACCGGGATCGATCGCAGCTCGGGGTCCGCCTTAACCTTTTCCAGCACCTCAAGACCATCAACCTTGGGCAGGCGGAGGTCGAGGAGCATCAGGTGAGGCTTGGGGCAGAGCTTGCTATCGGTATAGCGGCCCCGATTATACAGATAGTCAAGGGCCTGCTCACCGTCTTCCACATGAACAATCCGATTGGCGATTAACGCGTCATCGAGGTTGCGCATGGCCAGTTCGGCATGGTCCAGGTTATCTTCCACCAACAGGATGTTTAACGGTTCGCCAGACATCATCGTACACTCCTTTGCGCTATCTCCATATCACTGCCATCCGCAACCTGCGTCGCCGGGAGGGTAAAGCAGATGGTTGTTCCCTGCCCACTGCCGGCTGATTCGGCCCATACCATACCGCCATGGAACTCGACAATCCGCCTCACCAGGGCCAGACCGATGCCGGTACCTTCACTCTTGGCGTCAAGCTTGTTAAACAGACCAAAGATCGTCTCCAGGTAGCACGCCTCAATGCCGATCCCGTTGTCACGGACAAAGAAGACGCCATCCGGCCGTTGCCCGATCTCAATCCTCGGTGCAGGCTGATCGCCCCGATATTTCACGGCGTTTTCGATCAGGTTCTGCAACACCTCAACCACCCGGTTCCGGTCCACAAAGACCTGGGGAAGGTCAGGCTGTACCACCACCTCGATACCGGCCTCCTCCAGTCCACCCGCAAGACCGTCAACGGCCTCGGCAACCAGCTCCTGCATCCCGACCGTCATGGCCGGATTGACAATCCGGCCGATCCGGGAGAGTTCCAGCAGATCGTTCAGCAGGGCTGACATCTTGTCCGCCGCATCCATCACCCGGTGCAGATCCTTGCCGAGACGATCGTAACGCCCCTTTTCGACATCCTTGAGCAGTGCCCCAGAGAACCCCCTGATGGTGATGAGGGGGCTCTTCAGATCGTGTGAGACCGTATAAGCAAACCGTTCAAGTTCGGCGTTCTTCCGTTCCAGCTCCGCCTCTTTCGCCTTCCGCTCCTCAATCTCATCCGCGAGATCGCGAGTCTGAAGGCGTACCAGATCCCGTAGCCGGACATTGAAGAGGAGGAGTAACATCAGCACCAAGAGACCCACCGAGAGGGATGCCGTCACGATGACGGCTACGGTGAACTCACCCCCCAACGGCAACCGGTATGACTCTATGGCCCGTATCTGGCCCAGCTTTTCGTTGAACCCCCCTTCGCCCGGATACAGCTTCTGCAGACCGGGAGGGGCATCCTGACGCCTGCCGTGGCATTTCATGCAGGCCTCGTTGTTCATCAGAAACGGCTTGGCAAAGTAGAGATAGCGCCGGCCGTTCATGGTGATGACGGTACTGTACTCCTTTAGATTATGGTCTTCGTTGAACCGCCTGATCAGGTTGGCCTCAAAAGGGTCGGCCCGGTTTACCGGGTTGCGGGGATTTATGGAGGCGAGCTTGTAGTATATCTCCTCCAGCCCGCTGGCCTTACGCTCGCTATTGTACAACTCATGGATGTTGCGGACGATAAAGGAGGAGGAGAGGATCTCAGGGCGGTAAAAATCGGCTTTTACCTCCCCGTGAGCCAGGGCACGATAGAAGGTGGGGTGCATCACCTGCTGAATATACTGGTGAAAGGCCCGCTGGGTCAGGACCAGGGTCTTGAGCTTGTCCTCCGCATCCTTCAGCAGGTAGGAGGTAATGGTCCAATACAGGCCGATAGCCACGACCAGGGCGATGGCAATCGGGACCGCAACAAGACGGCGCAGTCGCCTGCGTCGCTGCACCATTTCCTTGTCAGTTTCCTCCATACCGTGGCCTCCCGCTCCGGCTGCTCGCAGCAGCACTGACAGACATATACCGATATCTACCACAGCTCTAACAAATGGCAAGCGTGCAGTTGCAGTACTGCACAGGGTGACCACGCACCAATCCCGGTTGCCTTCTGATGGAAGGAACACGTATAGTGTCGATCTGCAGCTCACCTCACCGCGGGGCCGATGATGGATTTTGTCTGCCCGCCGGAAGGACCGCCATGCGCCTACACAAGAAAGAAATCCTGCACCTGCTGACCGAGGAGCATGAACCGTTGCACTTTGCCGCACTGTTACGGGCCTTTGGCGGCCGCGCCATCAAGAACGAGCTCAAACGGTTGTTGGACGATCTGCTGGCCACCGGCGAGCTGGTCCGCCTGCGGGGCAACCGCTACAGCCTGCCGGGAGCAGACACCGGCAGCACCGTCCATGGGTCGATCTCGGTCCACCGCGACGGCTACGGCTTTGTGGCCCCCGAAGGGGGGGGTGAGGATATCTTTATCCCGGCCAAGGCCATCGGCGGGGCGTTGCATGGGGACAGGGTATCGGTACGGGCGGAAACGAGCCGCTTCGGCCGCGGCAAACAGGAGGGCCGGGTAGTCGCCGTGCTGGAGCGGGCCAACAGCCGGGTGGTGGGACGCCTTGAAGAGAGCCGGCGCGGGGCGATCCTGGTACCGGAGGATATCCGCCTCGGCACCTTCTTCACCATCCCTGCCAAAGGCAAAGGGGGAGCCGTTGATGGCCAGCAGGTGGTGGTGGAGGTTACCGCATGGCCGGTCGGAGGAAGGCCCCCGGAGGCGAAGGTGACGGAGATTCTGGGCTGGCCCGACGACCCGGAGGTAGAGGTGCAGACCGTCATCCGCCGTTTCGACCTGCCCCACCGGTTCACGGCAGAGATCCTGGCCGAGGCGGAGGCGATCCCGGCGCAGGTCTCCCGTGATGATCTGAAAGACCGGGTGGATCTCCGCAAACGGCCCACCGTCACCATTGACGGCGAGACCGCCAAGGATTTCGACGACGCCGTCTCCCTGCAGCCGGAAGGGGACGGCTGGCGCCTGTGGGTCTCCATCGCCGATGTATCCAACTACGTGAAGCCTGGTTCACAACTGGACCAGGAGGCCTATCTGCGCGGCACCTCGGTCTACTTTCCGGACCGTTGCATCCCGATGTTGCCGGAGCGCCTCAGCAACGGCATCTGCTCCTTAAATCCCCACTGCGATCGGTTGACCATGACCGCCGAGATGCTGTTTGACAGGGATGGCCGTATGCTGGAGTCCCGCTTCTACCCCAGCGTGATCAACAGCGCGGCCCGCCTCACCTACACCCTGGTTAAACAGGTGATCGTCGATGGTGACGCACAGGCCTTGGGGGGGGACGAACGGCACCTGACACCGATGCTGCAGCAGATGAAGGAACTGGCCCTGGTGTTGATGGCGATGCGAAAACGGCGAGGCAGCATCGATTTCGACCTGCCGGAACCGGAGATCATCATCGGCCTCACCGGCCAGACCGAGGCGATCATAAAGAGCGAGCGTACGCTGGCCCACCAGGTGATCGAAGAGTTCATGCTGGCGGCCAACGAGGCGGTGGCACAGGTTGTGACCACGCAGGGGCTGCCGTTCATCTACCGGGTCCACGAACCGCCCGATCCGCTTAAACTTGCTGAATTCCGAGATTTCATCCTCCCGCTCGGCTTCACCCTGACCTTCGAGGGTGAAAAGATCACGCCGTCCGCCCTGCAGCAGTTGATCGCCCAGGCGGCAGGGAAACCTGAGGAGCGGCTGATCAACTACGGCCTGCTGCGCTGTATGAAGCAGGCCCGCTATGCAGCCCTCAACCTCGGTCACTTCGGGTTGGCCTCAGGCTGCTACACCCACTTCACCTCGCCGATCCGACGCTACCCCGACCTGATCGTACACCGCCTGCTCAAACTGGCCCTCGCCCACCAGGAGGACACCTTGGGCAAACAGGGCCAGAAGGAGCTGGACCGGATCGGCGCCACCCTGGCTGAGGCGGCCGAACATACCAGCAACCGGGAACGGGTGGCCATGGAGGCAGAACGGGACATCGTCGAGTTGAAAAAACTCCAATTCATGCAGGGACGGATCGGCCAGGAGTTTGACGGCTACCTCACCGGCGTGACAGGATTCGGCTGTTTCGTCGAGCTTGGTGAGGTCTTTGTGGAGGGATTAATCCATCTCTCCACCCTGGTGGACGACCAGTACCGCTTTGAAGAACGGGAACACGCCCTGGTGGGTCGGCGCGGCAAGGTGCTGCAGATCGGCGATCCGGTACGAGTGCGGGTGGTTGCGGTTAACCCCCAGGCCCGGCGGATCGAGTTTGCACTGGTGGGCCATACCCAGGCCCGCCATGACGCCCCCACGCCGCGGCCAACGCAGGAAGAATATCCGAAAGTACCGATCAAGGGGAAACGCCCCACGGTCATCGGCCGACGTTAGTTGCAGACCATTTACGGCTGTGGTAGCCTGCCGCCACCTATACTCACACCCCCGGAGCCCTCATGTCAGAAGAACCAGCCAAGGTCCTGCCGTTCATCGAACATCTGGTGGAGTTGCGCAAGCGGCTGATCATCGTCGTCGTGGCGGTGGTGATCGGCATGGGCTTCGCCTGGAACCTGGCAGACCGGATCCTGCTCTTCATGGAGAAACCGCTCACCGGCGAGACCTACCTGGATGCCGCGAAACAGGCCGGATACCGTTACCTTAACGCACGCTTCCCTGCTATCTACAGCCATGCCCGACTGGAACAGGAGCTGAACAGACCGAAGACGCCCCACCCCCTGAACTACACCGCCCCGCTGGAACCGTTCTTCATGCAGTGCAAGATCTCGGCAATCGCCGGTTTTGTGCTGGTGCTCCCGATCGTCTTTTACCAGCTGTGGGCCTTCATCGCCCCCGGCCTCACCCGCAGGGAACGGAGGCTGGTGGTGCCGTTTATCACGTCGGCCACGGTGGCGTTCTGCACCGGGGCCCTGTTTTTCCTCACCACCATCTGGCCGTTCATCATCAACTTTTCCCTCTCCTACGAATCCGCGGGGCTGCGCAGCTGGCTGTCGCTCTCGGCCTACGTCAATTTCTGCCTGCGACTGATCCTGCTGTTCGGCCTGATCGCCGAACTGCCGGTGATCACCCTGCTTTTGTCCCGCTTCGGGCTGGTCTCCTACCAATTCCTGGCCCCCAAACGGAAGTACGCCCTGCTGGCCAGCGCCGTTGTGGCGGCCTTCCACGCCGATCTTGTGACCATGTTCGTGATCATGATCCCACTCTATCTGATGTACGAGGTCAGCGTCTGGGTGGCCTTGCTCTTCGGCAAGAAGAGGGGAGCGGCAGCGCCAAACCGGACTTGACAGGTCTTTTAGAGTCGGGCTATAAAGGGACCATCACAGTCCTTTTAGGAGCCCTCCATGATGGAGTTGACCCGCAAGGGTGACTACGCGATACGAGGCATCGTCTACCTAGCCGGCCAGCCGTTGGACAGGGTCTCTTTGCTCTCCGACATCGCTGCAGCCGTTGATGTGCCCCAGACCTTCCTGGCCAAGATCTTCCAGCAGTTCAGCAAATCAGGCATTGTCAAGTCGTACCGCGGCACCGGGGGAGGATTCATACTGGCCCGCCCCCCGGAACAGATTACCCTGCTTGAGGTGGTGGAGGCGGTAGAGGGCCCCATCACCCCCAACCGTTGCGTCATGGCCCCGGGAGAGTGTGAGCGGGACAGCTTCTGCACCGTCCATCCGGTCTGGGATCGGGTGAAACGGCAGGTTCGCACGATGCTTGCCGAGATCAGCCTCAAAGACCTCACCTGCGGGTAAACGCAATGGGCCACCATCTGAAGACCAAGAGCAACCACCCGATATCGTGTACCATTTTTTAATTTTATTGACTTTTTAACCCGATCACTGGTATAGCTCCCGTACCTTCCGCGAAGAACGGAAGCAGACTAAAAGTCCCGCGTACTGCCACGGGACTTTTGTCGTTTCTGTGCTATCATCGAAGCACGCACAAAAAACGGAAAGGAGAACCCGCCGGATCCCCCATCGTACACCACCTGACACCGGATCCCGATCCGGCATCACACCGTCCAGTCTTCCCACGCATAACTATGCCAAAACAACTCATGAAACATAAGGTCGGCTGCGTGCTGGCCCTCATCACCCTGTTCTGGCTGCCGGCCCTCTTTATGGCCTGCAGCGGTGAGCCGCAGCCTGCGGCCTCCCACGTATCCCTGGACAGCAGCTTCCGGGAGACCTCACTGGAGAAGGAGGTCCGGACCCTGATGGAAAAGGGGATCAGCCTTGAGGATCGCAAACGCCAGATACCGGTGATTGAGCTGGCCTTTGCCCGCCACACCACCCCGGAACGGGCCCGCAATCTGGCGGCCCTCTGCTACCTGAAGACCCTCGGTTCCCCCCTGTGTCCCCTTGACCTGGCCGAGATAGCCCTGGCCGAGACCGGTGGGCACCGCCTCTCCTCAAAGGCCACCTCATCAAAAGGGGCCATGGGGGTCTGGCAGCTGATGCCCCGTCAGGCCCGCAGCCACGGCTACACCCCGGAGGAGATGCGCAACGACGAGAAATGCGCCGATGCTGCAGTCCGCACCCTGCTGAGCAAGCTTGTCGTGGCCGACGGCAACATGGACCAGGCAAAAAAACTCTACTGCGGCGTCGGCCCCCAGGCCGAAGCCTATCTCCGCAAGATCAGATCCATCCGCAAGACCCTGTTGGCCGAGATGCAGCGTTCCGAGACACAGATCGCCCTGAACGACCAGGAGACCGCCGTGCAGTAACCGGCCCCTACCCTCCCGGGAGTCCCGTTTGCGCCACCTCCCGGGAGGCGGTCACCTCCTCTCAGTACCGTTTATTCCGCACCGTCATTGGGCTTGAGACTGCCCGCAGACCACCCCTTTTCACTTGCCCTGACCTTCGCCGCTCTGCTATAGTCTGGCGGCTTCAGCCGCGATCTGCCCCTTCCTGAAAGGAGATGCCCGCAGTGGACGACACCCTCTCTGCGAAGAAATGCTCCGGCCTTACCCTGCGTACCAGAATGTTCCTGCTGTCGCTGGTCTCCTTTGCCGCCATACTGATCGTGATCCTGCTGGGTGTTGCCCTCCTCAGTGAGGTCCGCATCAACGGCAAGGCCTATATGGCTATCAGGAACAGCAAGGACGCACTGGAAAAAATCGCCCTGCTCAAGTCGGACATCTATCAGCTCCAGGGTGAGGTCCTGACCTACATGCATGAACAGGACCGCGCCACCGCCAAGTCCCTGTTGGAGCAGATCCAGGACCACAGCGACGACATCGACTTCATGTATGATGACGTGCTTGACCTGCTTGATACACCGCAGAAGCGGGACAGCATCACCAAGGCTGAGGGGATCTGGCAGGACTACCAGAAGACCCTCCTGAAAGAGATCGTGCCGGCCGTGCAGGAGGGGGACCTGAAACTGGCCATCGCCCTGACCAATGGGATCCAGACCCAGCGCTTCAACTCCTTCAGCAATACGGTGGCCTCCATGGTGGATATCCTGCGCCGGGATGTCTATCAGGAGGAGAAAAGGATCACCGCCACCATCCGCAGCAAGATGGTGATGACCGGCGCCGTCACCGTCCTGCTGATCATCCTGATCGCGGTGCTCTCGATCGTGATTACCGAATCGGTTACGCGGCCAATCCGCAAATGCGTGGAGTTCGCCAAATCGGTGGCAAACGGCACCCTGAGCAGCCGCCTTGAACTCACGGCCTGCGGTGAGGTGGGTGACCTGGCAACGGCCATGAACACCATGGCGGAGAACCTGCACAACATAGTCTCACGCCTGAACACCACCACCGATGCGATGACCAGCATCGACCAGAACATCGAAAAGGCGACCCGTCAGGTGGTTGGGGCCACCAGACTTCAGGAACAGGCGGTGAGCGACACCAGTCGGACCGTGCTCCAGATCAACAGCTCGGTACAGGATATCTCACAGGGGGTTGACCAGCTCTCCGCCTCGGCTGCGGAGACCTCCTCCTCAATCCTGCAGATGGCCGCCAGTATTGAAGAGGTGGCCCTGAATACCGACAAGCTGGGGCAGGCGGTGGATGAGGTCAGCTCCTCGGTGATCCAGATGGCCACATCCATCAAGGGGATCGGCACCAACATCAGCAACCTGCTGGATGCCTCCACCACCACCGCCTCGTCGGTGGCCGAGATGGACGCCACCATCCGCCAGGTCGAAAAAAACGCCATGGATACCGCCGCCATCTCGGAGACGGTCAAGACCGATGCCGCCAACGGCCTCAAGACGGTACAGGAGACCATCGTCGGCATGCAGGAGATCCGCCGGGCCGCCCATACCACCGCCGAGGTGGTGGAGCACCTCTCCCTGCGGGCCAACGATATCGGCGCCATCCTCTCGGTGATCGACGAGGTGGCGGAACAGACCAACCTGTTGGCGCTGAACGCCGCCATCATCGCCGCCCAGGCCGGCGACCACGGCAAAGGATTTGCCGTGGTCGCGGACGAGATCAAAGAACTTGCCGAACGGACCTCCTCCTCCACCCGTGAGATCGCCGCCGTCATAACCGGCGTCCAGGAGGATACCGGCAGAGCGGTGGCCGCCATCAACCAGGCGGAACTGGCCATCTCGGCCGGTGAGGACCTTTCGGAGCGCTCCGGTGCAGCCCTGGAGCAGATCGTGCAAGGGGTACAGCAGGCCGGCCTGCAGATCAGCGCCATCGCCCGGGCAACGGTGGAACAGGCCAAGGGGAGCCAGAGCATCCGTATCGCCATGGAACAGGTGGAGGAAATGGTCGAACAGATGGCCTCCTCAGCCCGCGAACACAGCAAAGGGAGCGAACTGATCACCACAGCGGTGGAACGGATGCGGGAGATGACCGGACAGGTACGCAGCTCGACCCGGGAGCAGAGCAGGACCAGCACCCTGATCGCCCGTGCCACCGAGGATGTCAACGTGATGATCGACCAGATCCGCGTCTCCTGTCAGGCACAGGCCGAACACAGCCACGCCATCGACCGGATGGTGGACAACATCCGCCAGTCATCCCAGAGCAGCTCTCAGGCCGCCCGGGTCATGGACTCGGCCGTTGCCGGGCTGTCGCGGCAGATTGACCTTCTTGAAAAGGAGATGGCAGGGTTCAAACTATGACCGATCGCCTCCAGCACCGATTTGCACAGCTCAAAGCCGCCAATGAGGCGGCCCTGGTGACCTTCATCACTGCCGGCGACCCGGATCTCGCCACCACCGCCCGACTGCTGCCGCTGCTCGGACAAGCCGGGGCCGATATCATCGAACTGGGGATCCCCTTCTCCGATCCGATGGCTGACGGTCCAACCATCCAGCGGGCATCGGAACGGGCCCTGGCAGCCGGCGCCACCCTTGCCGGCGTCCTCGAGATGGTGCGTTCGATCAGGGGACAGGTTGCGACGCCGATCATCCTGATGGGCTACAGCAATCCGGTCTACGCCTACGGCTGGCAACGGTTTGCCACCGATGCCGCAGCAGCCGGCGTGGACGGCCTGCTGCTGGTGGACCTCCCCCCAGAGGAGGCCGATGAGCTGCTCCCTGCAGCCAGAAAGGCAGGGCTTAGCCTTATCTTTCTCCTCACCCCCACCTCCGACCAGAAACGGATCGACCGTGTAGCCCGCCTCGGCAGCGGCTTTCTCTACTACGTCACCGTCACCGGGGTCACCGGGGTCAGGGAGACGGTGGCCACCACCCTTGTCGATGACCTGACCCGTATCCGCCAACAGCTCACCCTGCCGGTGGTGGCCGGTTTCGGTATCGCCACCCCGGAACAGGCCGGCCAGGTGGCGGCGATGGCGGATGGCGTGGTGGTGGGAAGCGCCATTGTCAAACTCTTTGAGCAGTATCAGGGGGACCAGCTGGCCCACCAGATCACGGCACTGGTTGGCCGACTGAAACAGGGGATGACCCCTACCGCAGGGCACTCTACCGCAACAAGGGGATCGTTATGAGCTGGTTTACACGTGACAAGACGGGGATAGAGAAGGCCAACACCAGGCATGTCAAGGTGCCGGAAGGACTCTGGACCAAATGCCAGGGGTGCAGTGAATCGATCCTGACCAAGGAGATCGTCGACAACCAGCAGGTCTGCCCCAAATGCGGCCACCACTACCGGATCGCCCCCCGCAAACGCCTGCAGCTCCTGTTCGACGGCGGTGCCTGGCAGGAGTTCGACGCCAACATCACGTCGGTGGACTTTCTGGAGTTCAAGGATTCAAAAAGCTATCAGGACCGGATCGATGCCGCCGTGGCCAAAGGGGGGTCGCGGGATGCCGTAATCTGCGTCGAGGGGGCCATCGATGGGATCGCCACCCAGGTGGCCATCTTCGACTTCTCCTTCATGGGCGGCAGTATGGGCAGCGTGGTGGGGGAAAAGATCACCCGTTCCATTGAACGGGGCCTAGAGAAAAAACAGCCGGTGATCGTCATCTCGGCCTCCGGCGGGGCACGGATGCAGGAGTCGATCCTCTCCCTCATGCAGATGGCCAAGACCTCTGCGGCCCTGGCAAAGCTGAAGCGGGCCGGACTGCCGTTCATCTCGATCCTGACCGATCCCACCACCGGGGGGGTTACCGCCAGTTTTGCCATGCTGGGGGATCTGAACATCGCCGAACCGAAGGCCTTGATCGGCTTCGCCGGCCCACGGGTAATCGAGCAGACCATCCGTCAAAAACTGCCGGAGGGGTTCCAACGGTCAGAATACCTGCTGGAGCACGGCATGGTGGATATGATCGTCCCCCGGCAACAGATGCGCACCACCCTGGCCCAGGTTCTGGCCTTGCTGACCCGTCGGTAACCGATGGCCGGCGCCAACGCTCTGGCCGGGCTGTTCGGTCGCCGACGCTTTGCCATCAGGCCGGGAACGGAACGGATCGAGGCGTTGCTGACCCGCCTGGGGCATCCGGAACGCGACTTTCAGGCGATCCATGTCGTCGGCACCAACGGCAAGGGTTCGACCGCCGCCTTTCTGTCAGCCATCCTGACGGCGGCCGGCTATCGGACCGGCCTCTTCACCTCACCCCACCTCATCAGCTATGCGGAGCGGTTCCGGGTTGACGGCGTCGATATGGCTGAGGATGCGCTTGACCGGCTCCTCACCCGAATACTGGCCATTGCCGCGCCGGATGACACCTTTTTTGAGCTAACCACCGCCCTAGCCTGCTGCTGGTTTGCCGAACGCCGGGTAGAACTGGCGGTACTAGAGGCTGGCATGGGGGGACAGGCCGATGCAACGGCAGCCATACCGGCCGGGGCCACCATCATCACCCCGGTCGCCCTGGACCATAGCCAATGGCTGGGAACGAGCATCGCCGCCATTGCCGCCGAAAAGGCCTCCATTGCGGAAGCAGGCACCCCGATGATCTGCGCCCCGCAGGCTGAGGATGCCCTGGCAGTCATCCGACACCAGGGCGCGTACCGCCAGAACCGTCTCTGGCTTGCCGGACATGACTTCCTGGCCGCCTGGGAACCGGATGGCCGCCTCGCTTACCAAGGTCCCGGCATAACCCTGCAGGGGCTGCGGCCGGGGATCCCCGGCCGTTACCAGCTCTGGAACGGGGCCTGCGCCCTGGCCATGGCGGAACTCCTTGCCGGAAACGGTCTTTCCATCAACGCCGCAGCGATGGCAGAGGGGATCGCCGTTGCCCGCTGGCCCGGTCGCATGGAGCGATTCCCCCTCCCCGGCGATGTCGAGCTCCTCCTGGACGGCGCCCATAACCCGGCAGGCGCCGCAGCCCTGGCCGACAGCCTGCAGGATGATCTGTCGCATCGCGCCATCATCCTGGTGCTGGGGGTCATGGCGGACAAGGAGCTGGAGGGGTTGCTCCCCCCCCTCCTCCAGCTGGCCCGGGAGGTCATCACCGTAACCCCTGCCCAGGATCGCGCCCTGACCGCAGAGCAGCTGGCGAGAGGCTGCGCCTCCCTTGGCGTTACCGCAACCGCAGCCGGCGCCGTGGCGGCAGGCGTTGCCCGAGCCCGGCAGATTGCACGGCCCGGCGATCTGATCGTCGTGGCCGGTTCACTGTTCACCGTGGCAGAGGCCCGTTCCCTGCTGACGGGGCAGACCTGTACCGCAGTCCGGGGATAACACGAATAAACCTGACAGGAATGAGCCGAAACCCCATGCGCCGTCTGACCATCAACCTGCTCCTTGTGCCCGTCGTGCTCCTCGTGCTGCCGCACCTCCTGCCGGCAGCCGAGGGGCCGGCTGCGCCCGGTATGGTCATTAAAGCGGACCGGATGGACCACACCGCCGCCGATGACCTGCTGACCGCCAGCGGCAAGGTGGAGATGACCTGGCAGGGGATGACCATGACTGCCGACCGCGCCGCCTACAGCCGACGTGACAAGGTGCTGGTGGCCACCGGCAACGTGACCCTGACCAAAGGGGGCGACACCATGCGCGGTGATCGCCTGACCATGGACACCGAGACCGGGCGGGCCGAGATGGAACACAGCCGCCTCTTCATGCAGCAGGGTAACATCCACGCCACCGGCCAGCGGATCGCCCGCACCGGCCAGGCTGATTACTCCTTCCTCCACGGCAGCATCACCACCTGCGACGCCTCAGTCCCCAGCTGGAGGTTCGGCGCCTCCCGCCTGGACGTCACTCTGGATGAGTACGCCACCGGCCGCAACGTGGTCTTCTACGTAAAGGATATCCCGGTCTTCTACTTCCCCTACCTGATCCTGCCGGTGAAACGGGAGCGCCAGACCGGCCTGTTGTTCCCCCGCTTCGGCACCTCAACCAAGCGGGGCATCTTCCTGGATACCCCCCTGTACTGGGCCATCTCCCCCTCCCAGGAGGCCACCATCGACCTGGATATCCAGACCAAACGGGGGGTGGGGGTAGGCGCCGACTACCGCTATCTGCGCAGCAGGAACAGTGAAGGGGCCGTCGGCGGCTACATCATCTACGACAATAACCAGCACCGGGTCCGGGGGCAACTGCTCCAGTCACACCATGAGCTGCTGCCGGACAACCTCTCCCTCATCAGCAGCATCGACTGGACCAGCGACCGTGCCTATCTGCAGGACTACGGCGAAAAGAGCGGCGACTACAACCGGCAGTACAACGACTCCCGGATCGTGCTGACCAAACTCTGGGACAACTGGCTTGCCGCCGGCCAGGCGATCTACACCCAGAATTACGATACCGGCAGCAACCGCACCACCCGGCAGCGAGCCCCCGAACTCAGCCTCTCCGGGGTTCGGCAGCCGATCCCCTACCTTCCCCTTCGTCTCGATCTCGATGCAACCCTGACCAATTACTATCGCGAGCAGGGGATGCAGGGTGAACGGGCCATCGTCACCCCCCAGCTGATCGCCACCCGGACGCTGTTCAACGGTCGCCTGAACGCCCAGATGAGCGGCGGCGCCCAGATCAGGGGCTACAACCTGACCGGGGCAGACCCTGGTGTCAAGGAACAGACCGCCATCGTCGTACCGGAGTTGAACGCCGAGCTGAGCAGCTCCCTCAGCCGCACCTTCGACGGCGGTCTGCCGGGTTTCAGCCGCCTGCGGCATGAGCTGGCCCCCCGCCTCGACTACCGCTATGTGGTCGATCACGACCAGAGCAACTACCCTCTGTTTGACCAGAGCGACCGCTTTCCGTACCAAAATATGCTCTCCTTGGAGCTGGACAGCAACCTGGGGGGGAAGGTGGAACGGCAAAACGGACCGGCCGAGTACCGGCAGCTGCAGACCGTGCGCCTGCGTCAGGGGTACAGCTTCGGGGGCCTCCGCCCCGACCCCCTCTCCCTGGTGGCAGAGGATGACCGCCCCTGGAGCGATCTGAACCTGGAGAGCGAGACCTGGCTGCTCCGCTCCTTCCGCCTGCTGGCCGATGCCGGCTACAATCACTACCGCAAACAGATCACCAGCACCGCCCTGGGGGGAGAGTTCAACGACGGCAGGGGCAACACCGTAGGGGCGAGCTACCGCAGAAGCGACCAGCAGGTGGAGTATCTGGAAGGACGGATCGCCCTCTCCCTGCTCAGGCCGTTCTATGTCACCTACAGCAACCGCTATTCCTTTGACCGACAGGACTTCCTGGAACAGTTCACCAGTATCGAATACCGCCACCAGTGCTGGAGCGCCATTGTCACCTACCGTGACCGCCCCAACGATCGCTCCTGGACCGTCAATGTAGACCTGGGCGGCCTTTTCAACAGCGGTCGTCACTGAGTCGAGGTCCCACGTCATGCACCGGTGCTTCCCATGAAGAGATCCCTCCCCCGACTGGTCTACGCAGATCCCCAAGGTCGGATCTACGACCACCCGTTCCTGACCATGGCCGGCATGAGCGGCCCTGAGGCGGTACTGCCCGATCCGGTAGAGCTGATTCCCCTCCCCGGGGGGAGCCGACTCTTCACCATCCCGAACACCCCTCCCATCGCCTGGGACAATCGCAGCAGGCGCTTTATCGCCGTTGACCGGGTCCCCGGTTTGCGGGGCAGTCCCCAGGCGGTTTCAGCCTTCATGGCGCCGGGCTACGCACGCGCCCTGCTGCCGGCCTGCGACTACTCCCGCAAGGAGGTCCACCTGCCCCTCTGGTCCTATACCGCTGTCGGCTGGGATGAAGAGCAGGACTGCTTTGTGGTGGCTGCGACCCAGGTCGACACGAATCAGAACTGGAACCCTGAAAAATACGATGACCGGCTGCTGGACCCGCTAGTCAGAAAGCGGCTGGCCGAACTGCCCAACAATCGGCTCCTGGAACAGCTGGCCCGCTGCGCCATTGACTACCACTGCTTTGCCGCCAAAAACCTCTTCTTCCGGCGCTGGGAGGCGCCGCTTCCCACCTCGCCGGTCTGTAACTCGGCCTGCCTCGGCTGCATCTCACTGCAGGCCTCCGACTACTGCCCCTCCAACCAGGAACGGTTGGGCTTTGTCCCTACCCCGGAGGAGATTGTGGAACTGGCCCTCCCCCACCTGGACGAGGCCGATGAGGCGATCGTCTCCTACGGCCAGGGGTGTGAAGGCGATCCGATCCTGCAGACCCCCACCATCGCCGAGGCGACCCGGAGGCTCAAGGCGGCCACCTCCCGCGGCACCGTGAATTTCAACTCCAACGGTTCCCTGCCGGACCGGGTGAGCGAGCTGTGCGACGCCGGTATGGATTCATTCCGATTTTCCCTCAATTCGGCACTTGAAGAACGCTATAACGCCTACTATCGCCCGAAGGGGTATGGGTTTGCGCAGGTGACGCAGTCGTTGAAGATCGCCAAACAGGCGGGCCGCTTTACCATGGTCAACTACCTGATATCACCGGGCGTCAGCGATGCCCCCGATGAGGTGATAGCCCTGTGCTCCCTCATTGCAGAGACCGGGCTGGATATGCTCCAGCTGCGAAACCTCTCCATCGACCCGGACTACTATAACCGGGCCATGGGGGTTACCAGCCGGGGGATCGGCATCTACCCCCTGCTACAACGCCTGAAACAGGAGTTTCCCCGCCTGCAGTTCGGCTACTACAACCGCACACGGGAAAACTTCTTCCCGCCCGGATTCGAGACCGGCTGGCCGATCAGCTGACCACGCCCGGACACCGCCGCTGATGCCGTTTTCCCGTCTCTACCTCCATATCCCCTGGTGCCTCAACAAGTGCGGGTACTGCGCCTTTTTCTCCGCGCCCGGCACCCCATCCCAGCGGGCCGAGACCGTGCGCCTGTCGCTCCGTGAGATGGAACTGGCGGCCAGACGATATACCGCCGCCGGCCCCCTGGCCTCGGTCTACCTGGGGGGTGGCACCCCCTCACTGCTGACGCCGGAGCAGGTCAGCCGTCTTCTAAACCGTTCACGGGACCTTTGGGGATACCAGACGGCATGCGAAATCACCCTGGAGGCCAACCCCGGAACCGTCACCCCCCCATCCCTCGCTGCCTTCCGCCAGGCCGGCGTCAACCGCCTTTCTTTGGGGATACAAACCCTGGACGACCGACTCCTGCAGGCTCTGGGCAGAATACACAACGGGGCGCAGGCCCGGAATGCCTATGCCGCGGCACGGGCCGCCGGCTTCACCAGCATCAGCCTGGACCTGATCTGCGGTCTGCCGGGGCAGAGCCATTCCGACTGGCTGTTGCTGCTGCACGAGGTGATCGCCCTCGCACCGGAACACCTTTCGGTCTACAGCCTCACCATCGAAGCGGGAACCCCCTTCTACCGCCGCTACCCTCCCGGTAGTAAGGCGCTGCCCGACGACGATCAGACCGCCGCCATGCTGGAGGAGGCCGATCACCTGCTGACCGGCGCCGGCTACGGACATTACGAGATCGCCAATTTCGCCCTTCCCGGCCACCATTCGCGGCACAACTGCGGGTACTGGCAGCGGGACGGCTATCTGGGGGTCGGTCCCGGCGCCCACTCACTGCTGTTGCAGGGGTGGGGGCGCCGCTGCAGCAACCCGGCCGACCACCGCCAATGGGCCGACCTGATCGGATCCGGCCGGCTGGCCCAGGTTGCCGAGCCCCCCCTCACCGCGGCGGAGGCGCTCTCCGAGCAGCTCTTTCTGGGACTCAGGATGGCCGACGGGGTCACGCCGGAAAGCTGCCTGCAGCAGTTCGGACCTGCGCTGTGGGCCCCCCATGGGGAGAGCATTGTCGAACTCATCGCCACCGGCCTGCTGGAACGGTGCGGCGACAGGGTGGCCCTGACCCGTCGCGGGATGCTCCTTGCGAATCAGGTCTTTCTAAAGTTCCTCTGAAACTCCACTGCCGATCCTCCCAGCGCCTTTGCATAAAAAACGCCACAAGCGGTTGCCCCCTGCTGGGAGATGCAGTATATTACCAAAAAGATCAAAAACATCATTAAACCCCTTCCTGATAAGAACTGAGATTCAGAATATCCCTTCTCCCTCTGGGAGAAGGTGGCCGAAGGCCGGATGAGGGCAGATACACGTGGCAATAGTACCGACAAACTCGCCCTCACCCTAACCCTCTCCCAGAGGGAGAGGGGACTTTTCTGTCTTTGCTGAATTTGCGCGCTAATCAGGAACCCCTTTTAAGGCTGCCGGATCAGACTGAACAGACACTCAAATCAGGAGGAGACCATGTTGATCGTCCGCAAGCTGAGCCTACTCTGGAAGTTTTCGATCTTTGGCGCCTTGATATTCTTCCTGCTCGGGCTGTTGGGGATCATCTCCTATCGTGGGCTGGTGGGCACGAATGCCCATTTTAAGGAGTACGCGGAGCGCTACCAGGGGATCGGCCAACGCCTCTACAACATGAACGCCCAGGGTTTACAGAGTGAACAGGCGATACGCAATATCGTACTCAACCCAGGCGACGACAAGGCGTTCCAGAACTACCAGCAGGCCCGGGCCGATTTTCAGCACCTGACCGGTGAAACGCTGGGGCTGGCCCAGGGAATCCCACAGCTATCGGTCGACCTCCGCAAACTGCAGAACCTATGGCAGCAGCATAACGCGGTGCAGCTGACAATCATCAACCTGGCGAGGGGGGGTAACCCGGCCGAGGCGACATCCCGGATCAACGCCCAGGAGACCCCCAGCTGGCGCGGAGTCAAAGATGCCCTGGCCGCTCTTCAACGCCAAGCGCAGTTGCTCCTGAAGAACCAACACTCCAAGCTGGACGATTTCACCCGACGTACCTTTATCTACACTATTACGGCCCTGATCGCCACCATGGTGGCGGTGAACCTGCTGCTCCTCCTCTTCTGGCGAATCATGCAGAAGTCGATGCACGAGCTGGTAGAGCGTCTGCGGGATATCGCCTCCGGAGAAGGGGACTTGAGCCAGCGGTTGACCGTTGAGGGGACCGATGAGTTTGCCCAGGCGGCCCACTGGCTCAATGAGTTCATCGAAAAGCTGAACCGGACCCTCTCCAGCATCACCGGCACCACCTCAACCCTTGCCTCGGCCACCCACCAGTTAAACAGCACCGCCGACCGGATGGCCACCAGTGCCGAAGAGGTGGCGGCCCAGGCATCGACCGTGGCCACCGCCAGCGAAGAGATGGCAGCCACCAGCAACACGATCGCCCAAAACTGCTACGCTGCGGCCGAGAGTGCGCAACAAGCTGCCGATACGACCCAGAAAGGCTTTGAAGTGGTCACCAGGACCGTCAACGGTATTCGCGAGCGTGGTACCCAGACCCGCGGCAACGCCCAGGCCATCGCCTCGCTGGGAGACCGCTCCGACCAGATCGGCGCCATCGTCGGCACCATCGAGGATATCGCCGACCAGACCAACCTCCTGGCCCTGAATGCCGCCATCGAGGCGGCCCGGGCAGGTGAGATGGGACGGGGCTTCGCCGTGGTGGCCGACGAGGTGCGGGCCCTGGCGGAGCGGACCACCAAGGCCACCAAAGAGATCGCCGGCATGATCAGAGCCATCCAGCAGGAAACCCGCAGCGCCATCATCTCCATGGAGGAGGGAGTCCGGGACACCGAAAGGGGGGCCGTGGAGGCGGCACAACTGGAATCCGCACTGCAGGCCATTCTGGAACAGGTGAATGCGGTAACCATGCAGGTGAGCCAGATCGCAACGGCAGCGGAGGAACAGACCGCCACCACCAGCGAGATCACCAGCAATATCCACAAAATATCCGACGTCATAGAGGGGACTGCCAAAGGGGCCTTGGATACCGCGACCGCCGCCTCATCCCTCTCCTCGCTGGGTGAAGACCTGCGACGGCTCATGGCACAGTTCAAGCTGTGACACCTCTGCGCGCATCTTGGGCGCCGACGGGGGCGGAGAGGTTGACACCGCCTGCGGCTTCGCGCATCATGGGGCCCATCGTCACCGGATGAAGGAGCCGTATCTATGACCACCGCCATATTACTGATGGCCCACGGCAGCAGAGTTGCCGCCGCCAATGACGCCGCCCGGGAGGTCGCCGCTATGGTGCGGGAGATCACCGGCTTTGAGATCGTCGAAGTCGCCTTCCGGGAGCTCCATGAGCCGGACATCCAACAAGGGATCGACGCCTGCGTGGCCCGTGGCGCCCAACGGGTCCTGATGGTCCCCTACTTCCTCTTCATGGGCGCCCATGTCCTGCATGACCTGCCTGAAGAGATCGCAACCGCGCACAAACGTCATCCCGGCCTGCTACTGGAAATGGGCCGCCACCTGGGAGTTGACCGCAGGCTGGCCGAACTGGTGGCCCAGCGGGTCCGGGAATCCATGGCCGACAAAGGGTGGCAGTGATGGACTCCCGCGCCATGGCGCCACACGAGATAGAAGCCGCCTCTTTCAGGATCATCGAGGAGGAGGCCGGCAGCCATGACTGGCCCTCCGACCAGTGGCCGGTGGTACGCCGGGTGATCCATACCACCGCCGACTTCGAATACCTGCACAACCTGGTGATCACCCCGGACGCCATCCCCTCGGCCCTAGCCGCCCTCAAGGCCGGACGAGGTATCATCACCGACACCACCATGGCCCTGGCCGGCATTCGCAAGGATCTGGCCGCCCGCCTGGGCTGTTCCCTGACCTGTCACGTGGCCGATCCGCAGGTGGCCGATGCGGCGAGCACCATCGGTTGCACTCGCGCAGTGGCGGCCATGCAGCGCGCCTGCCGGGAAAACTCCAACGGCATCTTCGTCATCGGCAACGCCCCCACCGCCCTGTTTGAACTATTGGCCCAGGTGCGGGGGGCGGTCTGCCGCCCGGCCCTGGTGATCGCCCTGCCGGTCGGTTTCGTGGGGGCCGAGGAGAGCAAAAACGCCCTGGCACTGGGCAACTTCCAGATCCCCTTCATCACCAACATCGGCCGCAAGGGGGGATCCAACGTGGTGGCGGCGGTGATGAACGCCCTCATGCTGGCAACGGAGGGGTAATGGCCAACATCATTCTCTTGGTGGTCTGCCTGCTTGCCGGTATGATCCTGCGCCGGACAGGCCGTTTTCCGGACAGCACCCCGGCCGTCCTGAACGGTTTTGTCATCCACCTCTCCCTGCCGGCCGCCGCCCTGCTGTTCATCCACTCCCTGCAACTAAACTCGGCCATGATCTTCACCCCCCTGATGGCCTGGCTCCTCTTTGGCGCGGCCTGGCTCTTCTTCCATCTGGCCGGCCGCCTGTTCTCCCTGCCACAGCGGACGGTGGGAGCCCTCGTGCTGGTGGGGGGCCTGGGGAACACCTCCTTTGTCGGGCTGCCGATGATTGAGGCCTACTACGGCCGGGACTGGCTGGGGGTCGGCATCCTGGCCGACCAGCTGGGGTCCTTCATGGTCCTTGCCACCCTCGGCATCCTGGCCGCCACGCTCTATTCGTCGGGAAGCGCGTCGCCTCGGGAGATGACCCGGAAGGTCTTTTCCTTTCCCCCGTTTCAGGCCTTGCTCCTGGCCCTGCTCCTCCGCCCTTTCACCTTCCCCAACTGGACCACCACGGTACTGCACAAGCTGGTGGAGACCATCACCCCGCTTGCCCTTGCCTCGGTGGGATTCCAACTCCGTTTCACCAGCCTGCGGGGTTTGCGGCGTTCACTTTCCCTGGGGCTTGGCTACAAGCTGCTCGTGGGGCCGCTGCTGATCGCCCTCCTCTACCTGGGCCTGATCGGCCTTCGAGGCGCCGTCATGCAGGTGACCATCTTCGAGGCCGCCATGGCCCCCATGATCACCGCCGGCATCATCGCCATAGACCACGACCTGGACCCGCCCCTGGTGACGATGATGCTGGGGATCGGCATCCCGCTCTCCTTTGCCACCCTGCCGGTCTGGGCCCAGCTGCTGCGAGGTTTCTGAGGCCGTGCCCCCTCCCCTCCGCTCCGGCTACAGCACCGGCGCCTGCGCCGCGGCGGCAGCCAAAGGGGCCGCACTGCTGCTGCGAGCCGGGAGGACGCCGGAGGAGATCGAACTGACCCTCCCCACCGGCGCCGGCGCCCGTTTCAGCCCGCACCGCTGGCGCCTTTCGCCTGACGGCGCCACCTGCTCGGTCATCAAGGATGCCGGCGACGACCCGGACGTAACCAATGGCGTCGAAGTGATAGCCACGGTCAGGCAGACCCCCGGCGCAACGGTTCACATTGTCGGCGGCGTGGGGATCGGCAGGGTCACCAAACCGGGGCTGGCCGTGCCCGTTGGCGAGTGGGCCATAAATCCGACCCCCCGCCGGATGATCGAACAGGCAGTGCGGGAGATCTATCCCGACGGCGGCTGGCTGGTCACCATCAGCATCCCCGACGGGACGGAGCGTGCAAAAAAGACCCTCAACGCCCGCCTCGGCATCATCGGCGGTCTCTCGATCCTGGGAACTACCGGCATCGTCCGGCCGGTATCAGCCCAGGCCTGGACCGACACCATCGATACTGCGCTGGATGTGGCCGAGGCCGTCCACTGCCCCACGGTCGTACTCGCCACCGGTCGCACGAGCGAACTGGCCGCCATGCGACACTATGCCGACCTGCCAGAAGAGGCCTTCATCATGATGGGTGACCATGTCGCCCACGCCCTGCAAAGCTGCAAGCGGCACGGTTTCATGCAGCCGGCGCTGGCCTGCCAGTTTGCCAAGCTGGTCAAGATCGCCTGCGGTTACCCAAACACCCACGCCGCTGCCTCCCGGCTCGACCTCTCCCAACTGATTGGCTGGCTCCGCACCGCCGGCGCCACCCGGCAACTCCTCGACACCGCGACCGATGCCCATACCGCACGGGAGTTGGCCATTACCAGCGGGTATGCCCCCCTGCTCATGCGGACCGTCTGCAGGCAGGCCTTGGCTGCAGTGCACCACCATGCGCCGGACCTCACGCCCGAACTGCTGATAAGCCGCTATGACGCTGCCCCACCCCTCTCCTGCCGTTGCCTGATCGGCTAAAAATCAGTTCAAACAGCGCCGCAGCTGTGTTATACAGAATCACTTTACACCACACCTCAAGGCTCTCCGCAGCCATCCGGGAGGGAACCCATGCCGACCATCATCGAAGGTAATCTTGACGCCAAGGGGCTTACGTGCGGCATTGTTGTCAGTCGTTTCAACAGCTTCATCGCCGAACGCCTCCTGGAGGGGGCCATCGACGCCCTGCGACGCCACGGCGCCAACGATGCTGACATCACCGTGGCCCGGGTGCCGGGGGCCTTTGAGATCCCCCTGGCGGCCCAGGCCATGGCGGACAGTCGAAAGTACGATGCGGTGATCTGCCTGGGGGCGGTGATCCGTGGTTCCACCCCCCATTTCGACTATGTTGCAGCCGAGGTTTCAAAGGGGATTGCTACCGTCTCCCTGAAGAGCGGCGTACCGGTGGCCTTCGGCGTCCTCACCACCGACACCATCGAACAGGCGGTGGAGCGGGCCGGCACCAAGGCCGGCAACAAGGGGTTCGAGGCGGCGGTCACCGCCATTGAGACCGCCAACCTCTTAAAGGCGCTCAACTGATGGGCCTGCGGCGTGAAGGGCGCGAACTGGCCCTGCAGATGCTGTATGCCCAAGATGCCTTGAAGGGGGAACTGCGGGAGACTCTGCGCGGATTCCGGGACGGCGTGGAAGCCCCCCAACGGGTGCGGGATTTTGCCGAGGGGCTGGTCCAAGGTGTGCTGGAACATCAGGCCGAGATTGACGACGCGATCCGTTCCCGTTCGAAGAACTGGGCCCTTTCGAGGATGCCCCGGGTCGATCTGAACATCATGCGGATGGCCACCTACGAGCTGCTGTTCCGGGCCGACATCCCCAAAAAGGTCAGCATCAATGAGGCGATCGAGATCGCCAAAAAATACGGTGATAAGGAATCGCCCGCCTTTGTGAACGGGATTCTGGACGAGCTGGGTCCCTGCGCCAAAGACGACGAACGGAGCGAACAACGGCAATGAACGACATCAAGGCAGGTCTGATCGGATTTGGCAACATCGGCGCCGGCGTGGTGCGGCTGTTGCGGGAAAACAGCGAGGTGATCCGCCAGAAGACCGGCGCAGACATCATACTGACCCGGATTGCGGACCTGGATATCACCACGGATCGGGGGGTAACGGTTGATCCGGCCATCCTGACCACCGACGTCAACCAGATCTTTGACGACCCCGAGATCAGCATCGTCATCGAACTGATCGGCGGTTATGAACCGGCCAAAAGCTTCGTACTGAAGGCGATCAACGCCGGCAAGCATGTAGTCACCGCCAACAAGGCGCTGCTGGCCCTGCACGGCGATGAGATCTACGCCGCAGCCGCCGCGAAGGGGGTTGAGGTCCAGTACGAGGCCGCCGTGGGGGGCGGCATCCCGGTGCTGTCCGCCATTAAGGGGAATATGGCCGGCAACCGGTTCGGCTCCGTGTTCGGCATCATGAACGGCACCTGCAACTACATCCTGACCCGAATGACCCAGGAGGGGGCCGATTTCGCCGACGTCCTGCAGAACGCCAAGGAGCTGGGCTACGCCGAGCCGGACCCGACCTTCGACATCGAGGGGACCGACACCGCCCACAAGCTGGCGGTGCTGGCGTCACTCTGCTTTGGCACCCGGATCGACTTCGGCGCCATCTACACCGAGGGGATCACCGCCATCTCCGGCATCGACATCCGCTTTGCCGAACAGTTCGGCTACCGGATCAAGCTGTTGGCCATCGGCAAACAGACCGATGACGGGCAGCTGGAGGTGCGGGTGCACCCCACCATGATCCCGCACGCCAACCCCCTTGCCGATGTGAACGGGGTCTTCAACGCCATACGCCTGACCGGCGATTTCGTAGGGCCGGTGATGTTCTACGGCCGGGGAGCCGGCCAGAACCCCACCGCCAGTGCCATTGTCGGCGACCTGATTGAGATCGCCCGCAGCATCACAGCAGGCGTCCAGAGCCGTCGAGCCACCCCGCTCGGTTTCCTGGATGACGCCATCGTCACCCTGCCCCTCAAACCGATGGAGGAGATTGTCACCAAGGTCATGCTCCGCTTCAGCGCCCTGGACCAGCCGGGGGTACTGTCGGTCATCGCCGGGGCCCTGGGCAGAAACGGCATCAGCATCGAATCGATGGTGCAGACCGCCCGCCACAACGGCGGCCAGGCGGTGCCGATCGTCATTACGACCCACGAGGCCAGGGAAGGCGCCATCCGTGCCGCACTGGCCGAGATTGACACCCACGATTTTATCTGTGAGAAGAGCCGGTTTATCCGGATCGAGGATAATCTGGAATAGGAGCCGTTCAGATGCAAACAAAGATTTTACTGCCTGAAGACAAGATCCCCACCCAATGGTACAACATCATCCCCGATCTGCCGGGCCCCCTCGACCCGGTCATCTCCCCTCGCACAAATAAACCGGTGACCCCTGAAGAGCTTTTGGCCATCTTCCCCCCGGCCATCCTTGAGCAGGAGGTCTCCACCCAACGCTGGATCGACATCCCCGAGCCGGTACGGGAGATCTACAAGATCTGGCGGCCGTCGCCGCTGTTCCGCGCCCATCGCCTGGAACAGGCCCTGGGTACCCCGGCCAAGATCTACTACAAGTACGAAGGGGTCTCGCCGGCCGGCTCCCACAAGCCCAACTCCGCCATTCCGCAGGCCTACTACAACCAGCAGGCCGGCATCAAGCGCCTGGCCACCGAGACCGGCGCCGGCCAGTGGGGCAGTTCCCTGTCGCTGGCCTGTAGCCTGTTCGGCCTGGCCTGTACGGTCTACATGGTCAAAGTTTCCTATTTTCAGAAACCGTACCGCAAATCGATGATGCAGCTGTGGGGGGCTACCGTGTACCCCTCCCCTTCCGACCAGACCGAGGCCGGACGCGCCGCCCTGGCCGCCGATCCCGACTCCAACGGCAGCCTGGGTCTGGCCATCTCCGAGGCGGTGGAGGATGCCGCCACCCACAACGACACCAACTACGCCCTGGGCAGTGTGCTGAACCATGTCTGTATGCATCAGACCGTGATCGGCCAGGAGGCGATCGAGCAGTTCAAGCTGGTGGGCGACTATCCCGATGTGGTGATCGCCTGCTGCGGCGGTGGTTCCAACTTCGCCGGCATCGCCTTCCCGTTTCTGGCCGACAAGGCAGCGGGCAAACAGGTGCGCTGCCTGGCGGTGGAGCCGGCCTCCTGCCCCACCCTGACCAAAGGGGTCTACGACTTCGATTACGGCGATACCGCCAAGCTGGGACCGATCGCCAAGATGTACACCCTGGGCCACGATTTCATGCCCCCCGGCATCCATGCCGGCGGCCTGCGCTACCACGGCGAATCGCCGCTGGTCTCCCAGCTGTATGCGGCCGGTCTGATCGAGGCCCGCTCACTCATGCAGACCGCCTGCTTTGAAGGGGCGGTGCTGTTCGCCAAAAACGAAGGGATCGTACCGGCGCCGGAGTCGTCCCACGCCGTGCGGGCCGCCATCGACGAGGCCCTGCTGGCCAAAGAGGAGGGCAAGGAGCGGACCATCCTGTTTAACCTCTCCGGCCATGGTTTCATGGACATGACCGCCTACGACGGCTACCTCTCCGGCAATCTGGAAGATTACGAGTATCCTGCGGAGATGGTGCAGGAGTCACTCAAACACCTGCCCAAGGTGGAACTGTAAGCAGCACGCAAATGACCCGTGTCAAGATCTGCGGCATAACCAGCCTGGAGGATGCCCTGACCGCCGTTGAGGCCGGGGCCGATGCCTTGGGGTTCGTCTTCTTCACGGAGTCCCCCCGGCATATCTTCCCAGAGCAGGCGGCCCGGATCATCAGCCAACTCCCGCCCTTTGTGCAGACGGTAGGGCTGTTTGTCAACGAGCAGGCGACCACGGTCAACAAGATCGCCGATCTCTGCCGGCTGGACCTGGTGCAGCTGCATGGCGATGAACCGCCCGAATCCTGCCAGCTGGTCCAGCGCCGGGTGCTGAAGGCATTCAGGGTCCGTTCCCTCGCCAGCATCGAGGAGATGGCGCAGTATCAGGTAGCCGGCTACCTGCTGGACACCTTTTCCCCCTCCTTCTACGGTGGCACCGGCACCAGTTTCAATTGGGAGATCGCAGCCGAGGCGGTCAAACGCCATCAACGGATCATCCTTGCCGGCGGACTGACGCCGGACAACGTGGCCGAGGCGGTCCGTCAGGTGCAGCCCTGGGCGGTGGATGTCTCCAGTGGGGTGGAAAGCGCGCCGGGCCGGAAGGATGCACAGAAAGTGCGGGAATTTATCCGCAATGCAAAGGATGTTCAGTCATGACCCAACCTGACAAACGCGGCCATTTCGGCATCTATGGCGGGCGCTACGTACCCGAGACCCTGATACCGGCCCTCAAGGAGCTTGAGGAGGCCTATGCCCACTATAAGCACGACCGCGAGTTCAAACAGGAGTTCGAGTACTACCTGCGTGAATACGTCGGCCGTCCCTCGCCGCTCTATTTTGCCAAAAAGCTCACCCGCCAACTGGGCGGGGCCAGGATCTACCTGAAGCGGGAAGACCTGAACCACACCGGCGCCCACAAGGTCAACAACACCATCGGTCAAGGCCTGCTGGCCAAGCGGATGGGCAAACAGCGGGTGATCGCCGAGACCGGCGCCGGCCAGCATGGCGTGGCCACCGCCACCATTGCGGCCCTGTTCGGCATGCAGTGCGAGGTGTTCATGGGGGCCGAGGATATCCGGCGCCAGGCGCTGAACGTCTTCCGGATGAAACTGCTGGGGGCCACCGTCAACCCGGTCACCGCCGGTACCGCCACCCTGAAAGACGCCATGAACGAGGCACTACGGGACTGGGTCACCAACATCCGCACCACCTTCTACGTGATCGGCACCGTGGCCGGCCCGCACCCCTATCCGATGATGGTGCGGGATTTCCAGTCAGTGATCGGGCGGGAGGCCAAGCGGCAACATACCAAAGCGGAAGGACGGCTGCCGGATGTGCTGGTGGCCTGCGTCGGCGGCGGCAGCAACGCCATGGGACTGTTCTACCCCTTCCTGAAGGACAGGTCGGTACGCCTGGTGGGTGTCGAGGCGGCCGGCCGCGGTATCGCAACGGGTGCCCATGCCGCACCGCTCTGCGCAGGTAAGCCCGGCATCCTGCACGGCCAGCGCAGCTACCTGCTGCAGGACGCCGACGGCCAGGTGGCCAATGCCCACTCCATCTCGGCCGGCCTGGACTACCCCGGCGTAGGGCCTGAGCATGCCTGGCTGAAAGACACCGGCCGGGCCGAGTATGTCTCCATCACCGACGACGAGGCGCTGGCAGCTTTCCAACGCCTGACCCGTGAGGAAGGGATCATGCCGGCCCTGGAGTCGTCCCACGCCATCGCCCACACCCTCAAACTGGCCCCTACCCTGCCCAAGGAGCAGACCATCGTGGTCTGTCTCTCCGGTCGCGGCGACAAGGATATCCACACCGTGGCCGACGCCTTGGGCGTAACATTTTAATCAGGTTTTACGCCTCGTTAAGCCCCAGTAAAGCCGCGTTTCTCGCGGCTTTTTTTGTTGACGCAAACGGGCAGTTCAGGTATCTAGCAAAAACTCGTTTTATTTTTTCAGGAGGTGTGCGCGATGCATCTTGTCGACCAGATCAAGGAGAAGGCTAAAAAGAACCAAAAGACGGTGGTACTGCCGGAGAGCTACGACGAACGGATGCTCTACGCCGCTGAAAAGATCGTCAAAGAGGGGCTCGCAAAACTGGTGATCCTGGGCGACCCGGCCAAGATACAGGCCGCGGCCACCGCCAAGGGGATCAACCTGTCTGGCGTAGAGCTGCTCAACCCGGCCACCTCTCCCAAGCTGGAGCAGTACGTGACCGACTTTGTGGAACTGCGCAAGTCCAAGGGGATGACCGCTGACGAGGCCCGCACACTCTTAACCGCCGAGGACAACCTCTACTACGCCGGCATGATGGTGCGTAACGGCGATGCCGGCGGCGAAGTGGCCGGCGCCACCGGCACCACCGGCAACGTGCTGAAGGCCGCCTTCCAGACCGTGGGACCGGCACCCGGCATCAAGACCGTCTCCTCCTACTTCTTCATGGTCACCAAGACCGAGAGCTTCGGCGAGAACGGCATCATCCTGTTCGCCGACTGCGCCGTGAACCCCAATCCGGACGCCCAGGCCCTGGCCGAGATCGCCGTGGCCACCGCCGGCAACTGCAAGGCGTTTCTGGATGTGGAGGCCCGGGTGGGGATGCTCTCCTTCTCCACCAAGGGCAGCGCCTCCCACCCTGACGTGGACAAGGTCACCAAGGCGGTGGAGATCGCCAAGACCATCAAACCCGATATCCAGATCGACGGCGAGCTGCAGGCCGATGCTGCCCTGCTGCCCAAGGTGGGCGAGAAGAAGGCCCCCGGCAGCCCGGTGGCAGGCCGAGCCAACGTCCTGATCTTCCCCGACCTGGACGCCGGCAACATCGCCTACAAGCTGGTGGAGCGGGTGGCGGGCGCCGAGGCGGTCGGCCCGATCATCCAGGGACTGGCCAAGCCGGTCAACGACCTGTCCCGCGGCTGCTCGGTGGAAGACATCGTGAATGTCGTGGCGATCACGGCGGTACAGGCCGGGGCATAACGCCAGACACCGTACGGCACACATAGCTACACCAGCATCTATGTTCGGGGAGTTTTCCTGTGTGCTTCCTATGGAGGGTGAACCATGCAAATGGTCCCTATACTGGGGGATTACATCAACCAGTTCCGCACAGCTCAGTGCAGTAGCTATCCGTATGAATTGCAGCTTTTGTTCAGATTGATCCTTGCAATGGGCTGTGGCGCAGTCTTAGGCTATGAGCGGGAACGCCACGGAAGAAGCGCCGGTTTACGAACCAACATCCTGGTATGCGTAGGCGCTGCACTTATGATGGTTGTTTCCAAGTACTTCTACTACAAATCAGGCGAATGGACCGGCAACATTCCGGGCGCCATGAGTGTCGCTGTCGACCCAGCACGGATTGCGGCACAAATTGTTACCGGCATCGGCTTTCTTGGAGCAGGCGTTATCATCAAGGAGCGGGGTGGAATCAGGGGGTTAACCACGGCCGCCACCCTTTGGTACAATGCTGGCGTAGGCATGGCCTGTGGGGCCGGCATGCTGATCCTTCCTCTCAGTTGCACGTTAATTGGGCTCGCCGCCTTGACAGTCCTGAAAACATGGGAATCGAAGATTCCCCGTGACAGCTACAAAGTTGTGCATGTGGATACCACTGGGCTGGGTGATACGGCTTTTCTCACCCTCAAAACGTATTTTAAGGACAAAAAAATAGACATTGTAACCATCAATTTCAGTCAAAATTTAGCCAATTCAAATACGACCTATGAATTCGTGGTCAAGGGAAACTGGGACAATGATGAATTGCTGCTCAGCCTCAGCCATCTCACGGAATTCAACTTTGTCACTCACACACGACTAAGCTAGGAGAGGGCGCCAGTGCGAGCAGGCACTTGAACTGATGGTTGCTCCCCTTGGCCGGCACCTTCAGTTGCCAGACCACCATTTCAACAAAACGATTCTCTAGTTTTATACACGGTCCCGACAACTCCCGCCTCCGGTGCGGGGCGTTTGCCGTTTTCAAGTATCACGGGTACCCAAGCAGCCACTTGATCAAATTCTGCCGCCCGATCTCCAGACCGTCATACTGAACCGTATCCTGGGGGGCATCAAGTGTCAGCAATGTGCGGTCAGAGTTCTGGGGACAGTTTACTTAATTCAGAGAAAGAGGTTCTTTTCCCACAATGCTCCCTCCAGAAAGCCAGAAAGCCCAACCCACTCCAGGCTCGATTTTTAACATTTACGCCGCCTCTTTTAGCATAAAATCCACATGCACCGCATCATACGGAAACAGGATCTGCCCGGCCTCGTTCTTTTCCAACAGCCCGGCCACCAGCAGGGCCTGCACATCGCCATGCACCGCCTTGACATCGCGCTGCAAACGGCGTGCGGCCTCACGGATGCTCATTGGCCCTGCCCCGGTCATTGCCTGCAGCAACTCCCAACGTTTGGCGGTAAGTGTTTTAAAAAGCAGCTCCGGCGTCTCAAAACTAATGAAACTGCCTTGCCGGTTGCCAGCAAAGGCAGCAAGAAAACGGCGGCTGACCTGATCGCGATTCGCCAGTTCAAGGGTTACGGTGTTCATCTCATTACCTCCAGGCATCAACGTCACGCCAGAAATCCTCTAATAGTCGCTGCGGATCGACAAATTGATAGGGTCTTTCACCGCCAGCCGCATGCCGGTGGTCCCCCTTGCCGGTCTCATTGTCATACCGCAGCACACAGTGTCCATCGACCACCAGTGCGAGCCGGTACTTGAACGGATGGTTGCTCCCCTTGGCCGGCACTTTCACCTGCCAGACCACCATTTCGACAAAACGATTCTCAGCAAGGGCAAGACGTTCGCGATACAGGAGCGTGGCGTTCATGTTGGAGATTCTACCAACAGCATTTCTTGTTGTCAATCACCACAACACAATTGCATACAAAAAGAGCCGACCCGTTTCCGGATCGGCCCCTTTGCAGCGCATGTTTGTTACGTACGGTTTAATACGCCTCATGATTCTCCAACAGGTCCCGTTCAGTGACCGGGGCGCGGAAGATCCGATAGACCCAGATCTTGTAGGCGATTACGATCGGCACGAACAGTACTGCAACGCCGGTCATGATGGCCAAGGTGTACTGACTCGATGAGGAGTTGAAGATGGTCAGGCTGTAGGCCGGATCAAGAGTTGAGGGGATCAGGTTGGGGAAGAGCCCGGCCACCCCGGTGGCAATCACAGCGACGATGGTGACGCAGGAGGCGGCAAAGGCCTTCAAGGGCTGCTGACGGATCATATAGTACTGCTGACCCACCAGAGCCGCCACGGCGACAACCGGCAGCAGAAAGAGCACCGGCGCGGCGAGGTAGTTGCCATACAGCCTGGTGGCGTACGCCGTGGTGCCCAGAAAGATCACGGCCACCAGCAGCAGCGGCATCCACAACAGTTTTGCCAACCTGAAGGCGCGCGCGCTCAGATCGCCCACGGTCTTCACCGCACCGTACAGTGCACCATGGACCGCAAACAGACAGACAAACAAGAGACCGGTCAGGATGCCGTAGGGGTTGAGCAGGGTGAGAAAGCTGCCGTGGTATCCGGCTGCATCCATTGGCAAGCCTTCAAAGATATTACCAAAGGCAACACCGAACAGCAGGGCCGGCAGGAAGCTTGAGATCATGATGGCGCGGTCCCACCCCTGTTTCCAGGCGGGTCCCTCAACCTTGCCCCGGAATTCAAAGGAGACCCCGCGCACGATCAGCGAGAACAACAGTAACAGCAGGGCGGTGTACATATAGCTGAACATCAGGGCATAGGTGGTGGGAAAGGCGGCAAAGGTGGCGCCCCCGGCGGTGATCAACCATACCTCATTACCGTCCCAGACCGGTCCCACCGCATTGATCAGGAGCCGCTTCTCAGTATCGCTCTTGGCCAGGATGCCTGAGAGGAAACCGGTGCCGAGCACAAAGCCGTCCAGCATGAAATAGACCGCCCAAAGGACTGCCCACAGCACAAACCAGGTAATCTGCAGTTCCATGTTACGCCACCTCCCGTGTCTGAATCATGCCGGTACGTCCCTTGTCAGGCCCTTTTTTGGCATATTTCAGCAGCAGATAGATATCGATC
Source organism: Deltaproteobacteria bacterium (assembly GCA_021778115.1). Lineage (GTDB taxonomy): Bacteria > Desulfobacterota > Desulfuromonadia > Geobacterales > Pseudopelobacteraceae > Trichlorobacter. The sequence continues at coordinate 4,845 of JAJYCS010000007.1, read as the reverse complement.
GCCCCAAGAAGGCCGTAGAGCAGGGTAAAACCAAACAGCGATCCACCAACCTGCAGCATGTCTACCGATTTTGAGACCCCCTCACTGGTTTTCAGCACCCCGTAGACAATCCAGGGCTGGCGGCCCAGCTCAGCAAGCAGCCAGCCCAACTGAATGGTGAGATAGGGGAGCGGGATGGCAGCCACCATGATCAGGAGAAAGGGGCGGAAGGTGGTGAAATAACGCCAGCGCGAGAGGACTACCCCGGCCAGAGCAAGGCCGATCATCAGGGTGCCGAAGCCGACCATCAGCCTGAAGCTCAAAAAGGTGGGGAGCACCGGCGGACGCAACTCCTTCGGGAACGACTTCAAACCCCGAATCTCGGCGTCCGGATCGTGAAAGGCCAGCATACTGACCATTGCAGGTATCGATAACGCCTCCACTCCATTGCGTTCATTGGCCTCATCCGGCACTAGCAACAGATGCATCGGAACCCGTCTGCCCGTATCCCAGACCGATTCCATGGCGGCAAACTTTGTCGGCTGCACCTTGGCTATCTCCACGGCGTGAAAATCACCACTCATCCCCACCAGCAACGAGGACCAGAGCGCAAAGATGGCCGCTGTCTTGAAGGAACCGACGAAGAACTCGGTCTCGTTCTTGCGCAAGAGGTGCCAGGCCGAGATCCCCATAACAAAGAAGCCGGCCAGGGCGTAGCCCGAGGTGAGGGTATGCATGAACTTGATCAGACCGTAGGGATTTGTGGCTACGGCGATGAAATCGGTCATCTCTGCCCGGCCGTTGCGCAGCACAAAACCGACCGGTCGCTGCATCCAGCCGTTGGCCAGCAGAATCAGCAGGGCGGAGAGGTTGGTGGCGATGGCCGCAATCCAGATGGTAACGGCATGGAGCTGTTTTGATATCTTGCCCCAACCGAAAATCCAGAGCCCGATGAAGACCGACTCCATGAAGAAGGCCAGGGTGGCCTCGATGGCCAGCGGAGCGCCGAAGATATCACCCACATAGCGGGAATATTCGGCCCAGTTCATACCGAACTGGAACTCCTGGGTGATGCCGGTGACCACACCAAGGGCGAAATTGATCAGAAACAGCTTGCCCCAGAACTTGGTCATCCGCAGGTAGGTCTCATCGCCGGTCCTGACGTATTTGGTCTCAAGCCATGCGGTAAAGATGGAGAGGCCAAGGGTAAGGGGGACAAAGATGAAGTGAAACATGGTGGTGACTGCAAACTGCAGCCGGCTCAGGGTAAGGACGTCCATGCTGCCTCCTCAGATGGTTTCATGACGGCGCCGTCACATGGTTTCTGTTCCTTATACACCCAGCCAGAAAAATTTCAAGCATAAAAAGACCGATTATGTCCTTAATTCTGAAATCACTATATCATTATTCAACCATAAACCGCATAGCATGCTGAAGTTTGATGAACGGTAGCTACGGAACGTCACACGGAATAGCGGAGCGGATCGGTGAGGCCGGCCTCCTGGAACCCCTTCAGGCGGAGCCGGCAGGAGTCGCAGCTGCCGCAGGAGAGGCCCTCGGGTGAGGGATCATAGCAGGAATGGGTCAGGCCGTAATCAACCCCCAGGGCCACCCCGCGCCGGATGATCTGCGCCTTGGTAAGAGCAATCAGCGGGGCATGGATCTGAAACTGTCCGTTCCCCTCGACGCCGGCCCTGGTGGCCAGGTTGGCGGTGCGTTGGAAGGCGTCGATGAAGGCCGGACGGCAATCGGGATAGCCTGAGTAGTCCAGGGCGTTGACCCCGATGAAGAGATCGAAGGCCCCCAGCACCTCGGCCCAGCCCAGGGCGAAGGAGAGGAAGATGGTGTTGCGGGCCGGCACGTAGGTAACCGGTATCTCAGGGCCGACGCCGCCTTTGGGCACCTCGATATCCGCCGTCAGGGCGCTCCCGCCCATCTGGCGGAGGTCAAAGGAGACCACCAGGTGCTCCGCAGCGCCGAAATGCCTGGCATTGGCCTTGGCGATCGTCAGTTCGTGGCGATGGCGCTGACCATAATCAAAACTGATCGCATAGGGGGTAAACCCTTCTGAACGGGCAATAGCCAGACAGGTGGTGGAATCGAGACCAGCGCTATAGAGGACGACAGCCTTGCGCATTGATGCCTCCGGGATGCGGTGAGATTACGGGCAAGCATAGATGGTCACGGGCACGGGGTCAAGGGGCAAGGGTGGCGGGAGACGGCGATTCATGGTATCATGCCGCCATGGATGCCGTGCGCCATCACTACGAACGCTACACCTATCCCCGCTATCCACTGCTGGCTTCAGTCCGCAGTGGGTCGGCCCAGCACCTCAACCTGCAGCGTCTCTGGGCACGCTACAACACAGACCCCCTCCCCCGCCAGCAGCAGACCATCCTGATCGCCGGTTGCGGCAGCTTCGCCCCCTACCCCTTCAGCCTGGCAAATCCCCGGGCGAAGATCACCGCACTCGATCTTTCAACCACAAACCTGAAACGCGCCAGACTCCACTGCCTGCTGCACCTGCGCCTTAACGTGACCTGCCGCCGCGGCGATCTCCTGGACCCCGACGTTGCCTCCGGCCCCTTCAGCCTCATCGATGCCTACGGTGTGCTGCACCACCTGCCCGATCCCGGCGCAGGTCTGCAGGCCTTGCGCGGCCGTCTGGCAGACAACGGCCTGCTGCGGGTCATGCTGTACAGTCATGGCGCCCGCAAGGGGACGGAAGCGGCCCGCCGGGCCCTGCGCCGGCTCAAGGTACGGGACGTCACCGCGCTACGCGGGCTGTACGACCGCTTGCCCTCCGGTTCACGCCTGGCCCGACGGCTGGCAGAGGCGCCGGATGGCGATGCAAACCACGGCCTGGCCGACGCCTTCCTCCACCCGCAGGTCACTACCTTCCGGGTGACGGCGCTTAAGGCGCTGCTGGCAGAGAGCGGTATGGAACTGCTGGCGTTCCTCCACACCGGGGCGCTCACGCGCCCTGCCGACGAGTGGCAACGCCTCCAACAGCTGGAAGCGAACGGCGCACTTGACATAAACTACCTGTTCCTATTGCGAAAAAACGCCGTACAGAACCCGCACATCCCCGCCGCTAAAAGCGGGAAAACGGCTGGACGGGACCGGCTGGACAGGCTATAGTGCGGCACCAGATGGTATTCGGACGGATGTAAGGCGCCGCCAAGGCCCCCGATGAGACAAGAGACTGACAACGCAAAGACCCTACTATTCCCCACCCTGCTCGGGGCGGCCCTGCTGCTGGCTATTGCCGCGATTCAGCACCATTTTATCTCCCACATCCCCCTGCTCCCGCGCAACTTCATCATCCCGGCCACGGTGGGCGCAACGGCCGGTTTCTGCATCGGTCTCTATCACCGCCGTCTCAGCCTGCGGGAAAAGACTCTGCAGGAGGCCTACGACGGCCTGTGGCGCTCGGCCTACTACGACCAGCTTACCGGCCTCCCCAACCGCTCCCTGCTCCTTGACCGTCTCCGCCAGGCCACGGCCCATGCCCGACGTCAGGGAGAAACCCTGGGTGTCCTGTTGCTGGATATCGATCGGTTCAAACGGATCAACGAGACCCTGGGACACAGCCTGGGGGATCAACTCCTGTCACTCCTGGCAAAACGTATTGCGACCTGCCTGCGAAGTAGTGACACCGTCGCCCGCCTGGGTGGCGATGAGTTCATCCTGCTGATACCGGACATACGACACCCCGACGATATGGCCCTGGTGGCCGGCAAGATACTGGAGTCGGTGGCTGAGCCCCTTGAACTCGAAGGGCATGAGGTATTCTGCAGCTGCAGTATCGGCATCATCATGGCGCCGCTTGACGGTGACGATGATGAGGTGATCCTCAAACATGCCGATATCGCCATGTATAAGGCGAAGGATGCCGGCGGCAACTGCTACCGGTTCTACTCCTGGTATATGAATCAGCAGACGGTGGAACGGTTGGCCATGGAGGCCAATATGCAGCGGGGGTTGGAGCGGGGTGACTTTTTCCTGCACTACCAGCCCCAGATCGACCTGCGCAGCGGGCGGGTGGTGGGGGTGGAGGCGCTGCTGCGCTGGCAGACACAGGAGATGGGCCGTATCTCTCCCAACCTGTTCATCCCCCTGGCCGAGGAGACCGGCTTTATCATACCGTTGGGGGAGTGGGTGCTTAAGACCGCCTGCCGACAGGCGGTGACCTGGCAACTGCCCGATCAGCCGCCAATCCGGGTGGCGGTCAACCTGTCGATCCGCCAGTTCCGTCAAAAAAACCTGGTGGCCATGGTGGCAGAGACCCTGGCAGAGACCGGCCTCAATCCGCATCTGCTTGAGTTGGAACTGACGGAGAGCTGTTTTGTCGAGCGGCCCGATGAGGCGATGGCGGTGCTGCACGAGTTGAGCGCCATGGGGGTCAAACTCTCCATCGATGACTTCGGCACCGGCTACTCATCCCTGGCCTATCTCAAGCTCTGCCCGATCAACCACCTGAAGATCGCCATTCATTTTGTCCGCGATATCACCACCAACCCAGACGACGCCGCCATAGCCGAGGCGGTTATCGCCATGGCGCACGCCATGGGGATCTGCGTCATCGCCGAGGGGATTGAAACCCCTGAGCAGAGGATGTTCCTAGAGCTGAAACGATGCGATCTGGCGCAGGGATTCCTCTTTGCCCGCCCCATGCCGGCGGAGAGCTTCAGCCACCTCCTTTCCTTGAGCGAGGTGGACCGTGCCCAGTATCTGGAATCCATCAACTCCCCCCTTGACCTGCCGTAACAGACAGGCCACCACACCTACGACGCAGCCGCTACCCCAGAACAATCCCGGATAATACCGATCAGATGCTCCGCGGCCGGTGTCGGAACGTACAGA
>JAJYCS010000107.1 GCA_021778115.1 Deltaproteobacteria bacterium | reverse complement strand
ATACCCCGCTGTACCTGCTGGCGGCGGCACTGATCGCCGTAGGGCTGTTCGACATCGTGAGCAGGGGGATCGCTGCGGCGGAGCAACCTGCACGGTATGGGACAACCCACCGGCTGCTGGTGCTGCTGTTTCTGCTGCTGCTCCCCGGTTTTCAGCTGGCGGCCAACTATCGGGCCAATGCCGAGCAGGAGAATTACATGGCCCAGGATTATGCCGTGAACACCCTGCGCACCCTGCCGGAGCAGGCGGTCCTCTTTACCTGGGGGGACAGCGGTGCCTTCCCCCTCTGGTATCTGCAGTCGGTGGAGCGGCTGCGGGAGGATGTCGATCTCCCCCATATCCCGCACCTGGTCTTCGGCTGGTACGATCACGAGCTGCCCCGTCTGCGGCAGGCGTTTGCCGAGGTCCGTCCCCAGGGGATGACGGCCGAGCTGGCCTTTGCCCGTCTGGCTGTGCTGCTTCAACGGCAGCGGCCGGTGCTGATGGATTATTCCACGCGTTATTCCATTCCCTGGCAGGGGTTCAATCCGGTCCCCAGGGGGATGCTCTACTGGGTGCCCGGCGGGGCCGCTGCGCCAGTATCAGCGGACCCGGCGGCGCTCTGGAGATTGCTGACCCTTCGGCGTCTGGGGCTGCAGCAGGAGTGGCAGGTGGATCAGGACTCGGAAAAGGCGGTGCTGATCACCGCCCATTGCCTGCTGGTAGCCGCCGAACAGGAGGCCCGCCTGGGGGGACGCCGTCGTGCCGCGGCGATGCTGACCGAGGTGCAGCGGATGGTGCCGGAATGGGAGGCCGGCGTGGAGCAGGTGCGGCTGCGCTACGGTTTGGCAGGAGCGATGGGGGGGGCGGGGAGGTGATGGAGCGGATGCATGGCGGGACCAGGGTGTACGGCATAATCGGCTGGCCGGTGGCCCATTCGCGATCACCGCAGATGCATAACGCCGCCTTTCGGGCCTTGGGTATGGATGCGCTCTATCTCCCGTTTGCCGTGCCACCGGAGCGGCTTCGTGAGGCGGTTGCGGGACTGCGGGTGCTGGGGGTTGCCGGCTGGAATGTTACCATCCCCCACAAGACCGCCGTCATGCCGCTTCTTGACGAACTGTCGCCGGAGGCGGTCCGCGCAGGGGCGGTCAACACCGTGCTGCAGCGTGAGGGCCGGTTGATCGGCCACAATACCGACGGTGTCGGACTGCTCACCGCCTTGCAGCGTGACCTTGCCTGCCCGGTAGCGGGGGCGCGGATCGTCGTGTTGGGAGCCGGCGGTGCGGCACGGGGGGCGGTGGCGGCCTTTGCCGGGGCGGGGGCGGGGCAGGTGACCGTGGTCAACCGTACCCCGGCGTCGGCCGAGCTGCTGGTACGGGACCTGCAGGTGGGGCTTCCGCCAGGGTGGCTCCAGGCGGCCACCACCGACGAGCTGCCCCGTCTGTTGCCGGCGGTGGACCTGCTGGTAAACGCTACCTCCGTGGGGCTTAAGGGAGAACGGCATGACGACCTTGCACTTGCGCTCCTGCCCGAAGCTGCTAAAGTCTATGATATGGTCTACGGACCGGTAGCAACACCGCTGGTAGCGGAGGCCCGTCGCCGTGGCCTGGCGGCCAGTAACGGTCTGGGGATGCTGGTTGCCCAGGGCGAAGAGGCCTTTCGGTACTGGACCGGCCTCCTGCCGCCGCTAGGGGTGATGGCCGCTGCCGCGGCAGCAGGAGTGGGGGCACCTAACCCTTGACAGCGGGGCTCCGGGGCCGCTACTATCGTCCCCTCGTACCAGAGGAAACGCACGTTACCTACAGCGATGAACGGGAGTGGTATGCAGACCAGCCGTCTGGGCGAAATTCTGGTAAAAAACAGCCTGATCACCCGGGAACAGCTGACCGGCGCCCTGCAGGAGCAGAAGATGGCCGGGGGGCAGAGCAAGCTGGGCTCCATCCTGGTTAAACAGGGGCTCATCGATGAACACGACCTTGTCTCCTTCCTCTCCCGCCAATACGGTGTCCCCACCATCAACCTGAATGATTACGAGATTGACCCTGCCGTGGTCAAGATCATCCCCCCCGAGGTGGTACAGAAATACAGCCTGGTGCCGGTGAACCGGGCCGGTTCCACCCTGATTGTGGCGGTCAGCGACCCCTCCAACCTGTTCGCCATCGAAGATATCAAGTTCATGACCAGCTACAATGTGGAGATGGTCGTGACCTCCGAGTCCGATATCAAGAGCGCTATCGACAAGTATTACGATCAGTCGGCCTCCCTGGCCGATGTCATGGGCAACCTTGATCTGGAGGAGCTGGAGTTGGTGGACACCGAGGAGACGCTGGACGTCTCCTCCCTGGAGAAGGCCACCGAGGATGCGCCGGTAGTCAAGCTGGTCAACCTGATCCTGATGGATGCCATCAAGAAGAAGGCCAGCGACATCCATATCGAACCCTACGAGAAGAGCTTCCGGGTCCGTTACCGGATCGACGGCGTGCTGTACGAGGTGATGAAGCCGCCGATGAAGCTGAAGAACGCCATCACCTCCCGCATAAAGATCATGGCGGAGCTGGATATCGCCGAACGCCGCCTCCCCCAGGACGGCCGGATCAAGATCAAGCTGGGTGGCGGCAAGGATATGGACTACCGGGTCTCGGTCCTCCCCACCCTGTTCGGCGAGAAGATCGTCATGCGCCTGCTGGACAAGAGCAAC
>JAJYCS010000106.1 GCA_021778115.1 Deltaproteobacteria bacterium | reverse complement strand
CATCCGCAGGACCTCAATCCGTTGTTCAGGGGAGAAGTGCAACAGGACATTCTTGCAGACGATCAGCGAGTAATCGGTGCCGATCGGTTGCAGGGTCAGGAGGTCGTGGTAGCGGAAGGCGACACGGCTGCGGACCCGGTCGATCACCTTGTGGCAGTCGGGCCTGCCGGGGGCGGGCTCAAAATATTTGGCAAATATCTCCTGGGGTATCCGCTGCAGCTCTTCACTCTTGTACTCGGCCGCGGTGACGATAGCGCCGAAGTTGTTGGCGCTGTCGTAATCGGTGGCGTCCAGGTAGAGGGTGTTCAGACCGGGAGGGGAGAGCCGTTCGGCAAAGAGTATGGCCAGGGTGTACGGCTCCTGGCCCAGGGCGCAGCCGGCATCCCACACCTTGATACGCAGGCGGCCCAGGGCCAGCCGCAAGGTGGCGTCAACGGCATGCTCCAACACAGGGAGGTCACGGAAGAAGAAGGTAAAGGCCATAAAACTCCTAAACTCCCCCTCCCCTTGCGGGAGGGGGGTGGGGGGTGGGGGAAGCCAGTTCATGGCACCCCAGTCTGATTCGTTCCACTACTCCTGCAATATTTTCAAAAACTTCGTTATTCCAGAATCTCAAAACAGTAAATCCGTTCTTGCGTAGGCAGATGTCACGTTGCTGATCGTACAGGCGGTTTTCTGTATGTTGACTACCATCAAGTTCAATGATCAGCTTTGGTGCAAATGATGCAAAATCGGCAATGTAGTTCTCTACCGGCTGTTGTCGTCTGAATTTGATATTGTCAAGCTGGCTGTTTCTCAGATAGCGCCAGAGCAAACGTTCAGCATCAGTAGCGTTGTTTCTCAATTGTTTGGCATTTTTTGTGAGAGAGTTGCCTGTTCGCACCTTCACCCACCCCCTAACCCCCTCCCGTCAAGGGAGGGGGAACTTAGAAGCACCCTTTTAATGTTTTACCCGAACTGCTCCAGCTCCAGCTTCTCGACGTCACGCACCAGCAGCGCAGGGTCCAGGATCAGTGCCACGGTGCCGTCCCCCAGGATGGTTGCCCCGGAGATGCCTTTGACATCGCGGTACAGTTTGCCCAGCGATTTGATCACGGTCTGGTGTTCCCCCACCACATCATCCACCACAAAACCGACCCGGGTGCCGTTTATCCCGGCAATCACGATCTGCTCGATCTCCGGCTGGTTGGCGGTGATGGCGAACTGCTCCCTGAGGGAGACGTAGGGGACCATGGCCCCTCGGACCTTGGCGAGGTTCCGGCCGTGGGCCGCTTCCAGATCGGCGAGGGTCAGTTCCACGCACTCCTCCACCATGGCCAGGGGGAGGACGAAGAAGCTCTGGTCGATCCGCACCAGCAGGGTTTCGATGATGGCCAGGGTGAGGGGGATCTTGAGGGTGATCAGCGACCCTTCACCGGGGGTGCTGGTGATGTCGATGCTGCCTCGTAACGCCTCAATCGCCTTTTTGACCACATCCATCCCCACGCCGCGTCCCGAGACGCTGGTGACGCTCTTGGCGGTGGAGAAGCCGGGGGCAAAGATCAGGTTGTAGATCTCCTTGTCGGTGAGCTCGGCCCCTGCCGTAATCAGGCCTCGCTCAACGGCCTTGGTCCGTATCGCCTCCTTGTTCAGGCCGGCCCCGTCATCGCGGATGGTGACCAGCACGCTGTCGCCGGAGTGCTCGGCCCCCAGGTGGACGGTCCCCTTGGCCGGTTTGCCGGCGGCTCTACGTACCTCGGGCAGTTCGATGCCGTGGTCGATGCTGTTGCGGATCAGGTGTACCAGGGGATCGTTTAGCTTTTCAATGACCGTCTTGTCCAGCTCGGTGTCGGCACCGGAGGTCTCCAGGTCGATCTCCTTGCCCAGCTCGGTGGAAAGGTCACGCACCAGCCGTTTGAACTTGCTGAAGGTGGAGCCGATCGGCAGCATCCGCATGGTCAGGGTAGTGTCCCGCAGCTCCGAGATCAGCCGTTCCACCTCTTCGGCGATGGTGATAATGTCGCCGTCGTTCTTCTCGCCGGCGGTCTGGGAGAGATGGGCCTGCACCGTCACCAGTTCACCCACCAGGTTCACCAGGTAATCAAGACGCTCCGCCGGCACCCTGATGGAGAGGGCGGTATCCTGGGCAGCTTGCTGCTGACGGGCCTGCCGCACCTGCTGCTGTTCAACCAGGGCTGCCTCCACCTTGGAGGGGGGTACCACCCCTTGCGCCACCAGGAGTTCGCCGAACCGTTTCTGCAATGAAAGGGTCTTCTGCATCTCCACCGGCGAGAGATCCCCCCGCTCCACCAGTATCTCACCCAGGTTCTTGTAGTTGGCGTCCGCCTCGGCGGTGATGCTGCAGCTGTCGTTGATCAGGTCGATCTGGATGTCAGCGTCGTCCTCGACAAAGATGAATACATCCTGCAGGGCATCCAGACCGTGGCTGGTGGTGATGATGATATCCCAGTAGAGGTGGCACAGGGTCGGCTGCAGATCGGGCAGCTGGGGGACGGCATCCAGATGGGCAACGATCTCGCAGCTGCCCAGGCTGCGGAGTTCATTCAGCAGGGTTATGGGGTTGGTGCCCCCCAGCATGATCTCCGGGGCCGGTTTGAATCGGATCCGGTAGGTGCGTTGACACCGTTCATCTCGGGGGGGGGGCTCGGTCTTTGCCACGGCTGCCGGGGAGGTTGCCTGTTTCGCCTGGGGCAGCAGCCCCCGG
>JAJYCS010000006.1 GCA_021778115.1 Deltaproteobacteria bacterium | reverse complement strand
CAACGTGATCGGCGCTGTAAGCCAGCAAAACCGCCAGTATCTGCAGGGTCTCCCGGTGCAGGGCCATGAACGGCATGTCGGTCACCAGGAGTAGCCCCAGCACCTGACCGCTGCTGGTGCGCAACGGTGCCGCCACCAGATAGCCGCTGTGCTGTTCAGCGGAGAGCCGGTTAACGGTCTGATAGGCGGTGGCTCCGGACTCAAGCGCAGAACGGAGCAACAGATCGTCAGGGTTACAGGGGGCGCCACGGCCACAGCTTGCCAAGGGTTCCGGTTCGGGACGGCCATCCCGCACCCTGTATATGGCGGCGCTGGAGAGAGAACAGTAGTGGGCTAAGATCACGAGCAATTCAGAAACGAACAATCTGCTGAGCTCCTCTTCCCGACTGATCAGCAGACGACGCAGCTCCATCATGGCCTGCCGCAGGGTAACCGGCCTACTGACCAGGTTCTGCTCAAGACGGTCGTGGGAATGCCGAACCATGAAATAGGCCCGTGAGAGCTGTTCGAACCGTTCGGAGGCGTGACGGGAGAGCTGATCGGCCCGCCGGAGCCGGGTATCCCAGACCGACCCGAACTGCCCTGATATCAGCAGCATCAGGGCGCCGCCCAGCATGAAGTGCAGGGGATAGGGCCCGGACACCAGACCGATCAGTGCACAAATCTGCCAGAGCAATGCGATCAGCCCCGCCGAGGCAACGGCCGGAGCAACGCCGTAACGCAAGGCCGCCAGCAGGGGGCCGAACCAGAGCCAGGGGAACGCCGAACGGACAAAGAACGGGTCGCTCCTGTCCAAAAGGGCCCCCGTCAACGGCAGCAGCAGGGTCAGGGCCAGGGTCTCCAGCCAGGGGACCAGACGGGAAGAGCGGCTGGCGATGAGGTGGGGCAGTCTCATCGCCCCGCAAGATCGATGCTGTTGATGAGTGCGGCAAGCACCTGCTGGGCCACGGCGCTGACCGCATCCCGGCTCCAACCGCTCTTGCCGGCGCTGCCTGACCACAACACCCGATCATCCTTCAAATCCACCAACTGCAGGGTCATCCCCACCACCGGTTCGCCATCCAAACCCACCTTGTAGCGCCATTCGGTGACGGTACCCAGCAGAACGTAGCGGACACCCTTCTCCTTTGCCCAGGCAACTCCTTGCTCCTGTTGGCGCACCCCCCGGTCAGGCAGCAGCTGTCCATCCTCCTGCGGCTTACTCCGATAGCTCTCCAGGTGACGCACCCCCCGGCCATAGAGCAACGAAACGGCGATCGCCTCGGCCCGATCACCGGCGTAGGGGGTTTCGGTGTTGTTGATAAAGGGGACCACCCCCCAGGAGGAATCCAGGGTTGCCGCTCCGCGGGAACTCTGATTGATGGTGGTGCAGCCGGTGATCAGCAGCAGCAGTGCCACTGGCAGCAGTAGGAAACGTGTCATGGGGTCTCCTCCAAATGATCGGCATGATCTGCCGGTCGGTTTTGTCAGTTGAACAGATAACGGTAACGCAATACAAGCTGCGTCGTCAGGCTGCCAGAACCAAAGGCGCCGCTCTCCTGGGACAGGGAGAACAGCAGGGTGTCCATCCCGAACAGCGGTCCGGCGCTGCCCAGTTCATAGCGGTAACCGACGCCGCTTACGCTGTTCCAGGTTGCATCGGCAGCGGCAAACGGCTTCCAGTCCCGGCTGTAGGTCTCTTTCCAGCGCTGGCCCAGAGAGATTCCGGAGCCGATCTGCCAAAAGCCGGCCGGAATGAAAAAGGAGGCATCGGTGACAGCTCCGAACGGGATCAAGCCCCTGGCGCGGTCCACCGGCATACCGTTGGCATGGTGCTGGTGCAGCCCGCCAAACAACCTGACCGTGACATCGGGCCAGGTCACCGTAAAACGGTGGTCCAGCTCCCCATCAAGGCTGGCTCCACCCCCCAGATAGTGTCGGGCCTGATCGCGGAAGGTGAAAAACGCACCCCGCAGGTTCAGGCTGTCACGGCCGTCAGGCTGCCAGATCAGGCCGAGGGATGCCTCGTCCTTCATCCCCCCCAGCATGAGCGGCACCGATTCGTCGGCCGTAAGCCCGCTTCCCACAAAAAGATCAGCGGTGAGATCACTCCTCAGCCGCCGGGTGAACCCAAGTCGGCCGCTGATGGAGCGGTAGAGCCCTTCATGCAGACCACCGGCAACGGTAATCTCCCCCTGGTCATACCGTGAGTGGAGCGCAACGCGCACCAGTCGGGTGGCAGCCGGGTAACTGCCCAGCAAGCCGGTCTTCAGGGTGGCCACCATGGTGCTTCCCAGATCGGCGCTCAGTGAGATCCGCTGGTTCACGGGGAGGGAAAGGGTTATCCCCTGCGCCAGAAGCCCAACCCCGCTGCGGTCACTTGCGGCAACGCGATAGCGAAGCCACGAGGGATGACGCTGATAGAGGTCGCGCACCTGACGGTCCAACAACTCATCCCGTCTATTTGCTTGAAACTTCGCAAAAGCCAGGCTTTCGGCCAGAGGGTACTGACCGGTGCGTTGGGCCCCCTCCACCGCATCCCGGTAGGGAAGCCCTGGCAAAGCGCCGGCCAAAAGCGCCTCGATGGCCGGCAGATCGTTGGCCTGCAGAGCCAGGTTCAGACGGGCCCAGGCCGGCTTACGACGCCCCTTCCGATAAGCCTTGAGGAACCAGAGCCGGGCCATATCCTGCTGTTCCGTACTGAGCAACCAGGCGGTCACCAGGTCCCGGGTCTCGCGGTCCAGCGGGCCATTGGCGATCCGGCGAAACTGCCGATCCACCCCGTCACCCGGTTGCAGACGTAACCTGAGACGGGCGGCAAGGAGACAACGCTTTCTCGCTTCGGAGGCAGTGACGGTAGATGTTGCCGCCTTCCGCAGGGCCATCACCGCCATGAAACGGGCCAGCTCCGCCGCCTCCGGTCTGCCTGCCTGCCCCAACAGATCGGCATACGAGGTGAGCCAGGCCGGATCGTTTCTGTGATCTACGTAGGCGACCCGGTAGAACCGCAGGGCCCTGGTAGTGTCACCGATAGCGGCATAGACCGCCCCCACCGCATCAGTCAGACTCGGCTCCCGCCAGGCTCGTACCCCCCAGACCTTGGCGATTCTGATGGCCTGGTCGGTCATGCCCAGATCCAGCAGCAGCCAGAGATGTCCGGCAACCAGATCGCCGTTGGCCGGGTCCTGCCGTACCCCCCGCCAGGATGCGGCAGCGCTCTGCGCCGGTGAGCCGGTATGACGATAGACCTGGGCCGCAAGGGGCCAGAAGTCGGTGTCCTCCTTCAGCATGGTCTGCCGTTCCGGCCGGAGACGATCCAGCAGGCTGCGGAGCTCGGGCCAGCGTCCCAACACCATGCCGGTGGTAAAAAGATCGTGGAGAAATTGCCGTTCTCCAAAACGATGCCAGGCAGCACTGGCCAGACGGAAGGCCCGCTGGGGCTCTTCCTCACGGGTATCATCGATCACCCGCTGATAATCCACACGGCGTCCCCTGCCTGCCGCAATCAGCTGTTGAGCGGCTGCCGCCGACTGATGGCGATGCCCCAGCCCCCATCCCAGATCTGAATAGGTCTGCCAAAAACGAATTTCAGGAGCGGGGATCCCTGGGGCCACGCGCCGCAGCAGTTCCCACGCCTGTTCAGGACGGCCGATACCGTACCACAGCGAGGCACCCTGCAATGCCTCATCTCCCTGTAACGGACGGATCGCCGCCAACCGGGCAAGGGCTTTCAGGGCACGGTGCGGCTCACCGGTAAGGGTATACAGGCGCAGCTGCTGGGCCAGAATAAACTGTCGCTCCCACTGGGGGCGCGGGTGGGTCAGGACCCGGAGGGCCTCATCCGGCGCGCCGATGGCCTCGCAAACCCCAAGGTAGGCCTTCAGTACCTCCTGGTTACCCCCGTCAAGTTGCTGTTCCAACAACTTCTTTTGGCTATCGAGATCATTGAGCTCCCGAGCCAGGGTCAGAGCCTGGTCATAGCCTTGGGGGTCACCGGCAGCTGCCAGCCGGGTCCAGCAGCGGAGCGCCTCCTCAGGGCGGTTCGACCACCGGGCCGCCTGGGCGGCCCGCCTCAGCCAAACGGGATCGCGAGGATCTCCCGCGAGGGCCATCACGGCCACCCGCCAGGCATCGGCCGGGTTGTTGTTGGCCAGAAAGACACTGTAGCCCAGCTCATACAGCTCCTGTCGGGAGGGTTGCGTCGTCGGAGCCGTGAGGCCCGCTGTCGCCTTTCCGGCAGGGATGACAAAGGAGAGCAGGCCCAGCAGGACAATGACGCCGATCCCCAGCTGTCGGGAGCTCACGGGCTGTCCTCGATACCCAGTGCCCGTTTGATGAAGATCTGGGCCTTATCGGGACGATCAGCCGCCAGTGCTATCCGGGTCATGACAACCAGGGCCTCCCGATCATGTGCCAATGGCCCCAAGTGTTCTTCCCCCGCTCGAAGCGCCTCGCGCACCAGATTGCCGGACTGCAGGGTCTGGACCCCCCGGATAAAGGCTGCACGCTTCGCTGTGCGGGTTGTGGCCGCAGCCATGGTGGCAAAGGCCTGGTCGGCATCGGCTCGATAGCGGGCGGCAGCGCCCAGGGGGACCGTTACAACGGCCCGTGGTGAAGGCCCCTGGGGAAGGCCTTCTTTGGTCAGTCGGTTTACGGCCTCATGCAACTGCCTATCCTCAGGATATTCACGCAGCAGGGCCGCCAGGTAGACCCTGCCGGCGGCGCTCTGCCCCCCCTGTGCCAACAGCAGACGACGCAGGGAATGCCCGGGATAGAGCAACAGCAGCAGGGACAGAAAACCGGCCAGCACCCCAGCCACCACCAGAGGGCCGGCAAAACGTTCCCGACCAGGCATGCCTTCAGGGGCAGACGAGGACAAGGGAGGTGCTTCCCGCAGAGAGTTCGACAGTTAGCAGTGCGTTCTCCAGCCGGGTCCGGAACGTGGTTCCGTCCGGTCTGGCGAGGTGACAGCCCTGGGCGTTACCAAAACTGGCGCTGGTGGCGCTGTAACTGTGCAGGGTAAGGGCCATCCCCTGATCGGTCCGGGTAAAGGCGGTCACCGAGGCCCCTGCCTGCTCGAGCCACGGTTTACCCGGAGGCCGTGATGCCAGGGCCAGGTAGGCTTCGCCTCCTGGCCCCAGGTGTACATAGCGACTGTCACCGTGGGTATGAAAGCCCAGTATATTCCTGCTCTGGTCCAGATCGGGATACCCTGCTCCCTTTGGCAGCCGCAGTTCCCGCAGGTCCCCCCTATTCCGGATTAGCCATCCGTCGCCGTCACGGGCCACCACGGTGCGGTTAAAGTCCAGCACCTTGGTGAAATAATCGTAGGCGTAGATGATATGGGGCTTCTGGGCCAGTGCCCAGGTGTACACATCTTCTAGCGCCCGACGGGAGGCTTCCTTGGTGACCGAATAGACGTGGTGGTAGATATTGATAGGCTTCAACCTTCTGGGGGTATCGGTCATCTGAAAGGTCTCAATCACCCGTCGGTACCCGTAGAACGGCCCGGTCCAGTCGTTGGTGTAGACGTTCTCATTCTGGTTGGGGGCAAAGACCTGAAAGTACTCCCCCTTGAAGACCCCCAGCGGCGCCACCAGGGTCATACTGTTGTTGGCCCGGGTAATGGTGGTTTCACCGCCGTTTATGTTACCAAGTCCGGCCCCATAGGTGATCGCCAGGGCATCGGCGCCGGGGGTGCAATCGCCTGACCACTGCAGAAGTTTCACCCGTTTGCCGGGGGGGAGCAGACGGGTGTTGATAAAAGCGGCTGAGCCAGCGATCTCCTGCAGGGGGTTAAACCGGTAGCCGGGAAGCGGCAGATACTGCACGGTGTAGTTTCGCTTGGCAAGTTCGGTATCCTGCCAATAAAACGGATGAGAAAAGGTATGGCTGCCCGCCTCAACCCAGGGGAGGGCAAAGACCTTACGGGCCTCGGCCCGTAAAAGCGGCGACTCGCGGGGATGGTACCCCTGGTCCCCCAGCATGCTGGTGATCACCGAGAAGGTAGTGGGTATCCGGTATCGCTCCAGGATACGCTGCCTCAGTTCCGTCACCGCCAGAGGTCCGCCGGGCCGCTCCACCCGACTCTCAAAGCCGTCGGCGTCAATATGGCTAAACAAGAAGCGAACCCCGTTGCCGGTGGTGACATCGGGGGCCGGCTGCAGCGGCAACTGCAGGGCACGGGGAAAGAAGAGAAACGGGTCCAGCACCCAGCGGGCGGTAGCGGTCATCGGCTGGGCAGTGACAAACGGCGCAAGGGCATAGCCACCCCAGGGGGTTAACGCCACCGGATCGCTCACAGGATGTTTGTCTCGACCAAGTGTCAAGAGGGGTGTCCCCACTTTTAGCCTGATCGGCACAAAGAGATCGGGGCTGGGGAGCACCGGTAGCTCATAGCCCAATAACGAACTTTGGTGCAGTATGTCAAGATGGCGAGGGGGGGGCCCACTGTCGTAGCCAAGTCCTAGGGGAACGGCGGCCTGCCGGGCGGGGATCCCGAAACGGCTCAAAAAGAGGACCTTCATCCCTGCCTCGATCTGGCGGGAGACCCAGGGAAGCAACCGCTGACCGGATGCGTCTGAGTAGGGCCAGATCAGGATGCCGGCATAACGACCGATCAAGAGGCCGGAGGGGAGGGGTTTGCGCAGATCATGCAGCTCGATCTGGTACCCCAGGTAGTTGAGCGGCATCACCGCCAGGCGCTGCAGATCGGTGTAGACAGGGTCCGGCCCCTCCCTGCCGTCATACAGCCCCAGGATCTTTCGTGGGAGCACCTCCACGCTGCCCACCCCAAGAGAGGCCAGATCCTTGTCCGTCACCCAGGGGATAACCCCCAAGGCCGCAATGCGAGCCGCCGTACTCCGAGCCAGGGCACGGTCTTTCGGCGTTACATAGTCGATACTGATCACCGGCAGGCCGGTCTTCTTCACCTCGGCAAAACGATCCAACAACCATTGGCGGTCCTGCACCGGCACCTCACCGTAGAGACCGGTTTTCGGATCAAAGGTCTGGAACAGGGACTCAGCGGCAACGGCAACGGTGCAGTCCTTCACCTGATCCAGCAGCTCAAACCCCCGATTCAGAATCAACTGGACCTGGGGGTGTCGCTGTTTGATGGCCCGAATAACCGCCACCAGACCAGCCCGCAGGGCGGCGTGGCGTTTTGCATCCGGAACCAGCTGATACGAATCCAGCGTATCGAGGAAAAATCCACGGTACCCGGCCCGCCAGAGGGGTTCCAGCACCCGGTCCAGAAAAAAGGCACGCCAGTCAGGATCGTCCAACGCAACCACCCTGCTCTTCCAGACCCTGTTGTCGGCAACAAACCATGCGGGCTGCATCTCACGGTAATACGGACGGTCAGGGGTGACCTCCCCGACGCTGAGATAGGCGAATAGTTGGCTGTGGGAGGTACGGTAGACGACAGGGTCGACGCCGTCAGCAGAGGGGTCCACAACAACGACATCAAAGGCATGGAGTTCATCGAGAGGTGGTCGGGGGGCGTAGTACAGCGCCACCGAGGCAAGGGGAGAGGACGCTCGTACCGTTGACGGAAGCAGGCAGCCCAGCAGCAGGGCAAGGGGGCAAAGTATGCGAACAGGCCACAGGCGCACAATAACTCCCCAGAGTAGTGGGGTTCCGACTGCCGTCTTATCGCACGTTCTGCCGCCGGAGGCAAGACGGGACTCTCGGGCAATTCAGGGCGGATACTTCGGCCACTCCGGAACAACCGGCATTATCCTTGACAGCAGGGCGCTTTTTTGGTAGTTATTGCGGCCATTTTACCGGGCAACCGTCACGCCTGCACTGGAGTTGCAATGGCTACCAAGACCAACACACCCGCGACCGCCAAACCGGCGAAGGCTGCTGGCGTTCCCCCCAAGGGGGCCCAGTCCACCTCTCCGATAAAGCCGCCCTCACCGAAACCTGCCCCAAAACCGACGACGGCAAAGACGGGGGGGACGGCTTCATCCAAACCCCCAGCGAAGGGGAAAACGGCCCCCAAAGAGGGGCAGGAAGCTACCTCACGACCAGCGGCCGCCAAACCGTCGCCTAAGAGTACTACACCCAAACCGGAACTTAAACCGACCCCCAAGCCGGCAGCGCCGACCGTTACCGCGCCGGTCTCTACGGTACCCTCACCCAAGCCGCCTGCGGGTAAAAAACAAAAATGGGATGAGATCCGAGAACTGCTGACCGGGATGAAAGAGGCCACCCTCCAGGAGATCACCCGCTCGATAAAGAGCGGTTCCGAGGCCACCGTGGGTGAGGAGACCACCGGCGATATCTACGATCAGGCCTCGTCGGAGCGGGACCGGGAACTGGAGTTGCTCTTAAGCGACCGGGAACGGCAGAAACTGCATAATATCGACGACGCCCTGCTGCGGATGGCTGAAGGAGAGTACGGCATCTGCGAGGAGTGTGACGAGGAGATCCCCCTGGGCCGCCTGAAGGCGATGCCGTTCACCCGACACTGCGTCAAGTGCAAGTCCGATCTGGAGCGGTTGCAGGCCCAGACGCGACGTGTTGAAGAGGACCGGGCCTACCGGGAGATCCCCCTGGGTGAAGATGACGAGGGGTGATGCAACCCCCGCTTTCCCCGCAACAACCGTAGCAGCAGGCTGCGCCTGACCATGAGCGCATGGTGCGGACAGAGCTCCCGGCAGCACCAGCACCGAATGCACCGCCCTGAATCCACCTTCAGGGCGTTTTTCGTGAGGGTGATCGCCCCCGGCGGGCAGGCATCACGACAGACACCGCACTGCACACAGCGCTCCCGGTCGGCTGCCGGCAGCGGGGTCAGGTAACGCCGCAGCAGATGTTGCAACGGGCGGGGCAGACCGAATTGCGGGTCAAGCCCCTGGGGCAGCCTGAACGGTGCCGCCTCAGGCACAAACGGCTCCCCCAATAGCTCGATCTCCTCCCACCGTGCGCCTTGTATCCCACGCCGGCGCGCCTCCTGTTCGATCGGCAGCAGTTCTGTCGGGATGCCGATCAGACGGGCCGCCACCAGATCCACCGCCACCGGATTAAGACCGGCCACGAGCAGCCCCAGCTGCCGTGGCGTGCCGCTGTTGGGGCCATCCCCCTCCATGGCCACCAGAGCATCCACAATGGTCAGCGCCACCTGGCGCGCCTGGGCGATCTCCAGCAACAGCCCGGCGAACAGCTCCCGGGAACGGCCAGCGGTGAGATGCAGGCCCGCCTTTGCAGTCCCCACCACCGCGCCATACAGGTTCTTCACCCCGCAGGTCATGGTCATCATCTCGTGGGTCTTGAGCTTGGGCAGGTTGATGACGACATCCGCCGCAAGGAACTCCCGGGAAAGTTCAAGCTGCCGGAAGGTACCGCCACCGGCCACCTGGTCGATCGTCTGAAAGGCGATCAACCGCGCACCCAGCGCTCCGGCAACCGATGCAATCCCGCACCGCTCGGCCACCCGCTCCAGGGAACCGATGCCGGGGCTGTCGCCAATCAGCACCTCCCCTCCCGCCTCCTGAACCAGCTCCCCCACCGCCTGCACCAGGGCCGGATGGGTGGTGACCGCAGCCTCCGGTCGCTTTGCAGCCAGCATATTGGGTTTGAGCAGCACCCGCTGCCCCGGCCGGACAAAACGGCCCATACCTCCCAACGGCGCCAGCAGCTCCCCTACCCGATGTCGCAGCTGCGGCAATTCATACCCCGCACAGCGGGTCAGCACAACCTGTTCCATAAGGTTCCTTGCACTTTTTCCAGCTTACGTTACACTACGAAGCAACATCCGAGTACGACAGGACCTACGCAGAAACAGCGGGTGAACATGAAGACAGACGCTATTGATCATTACGACATCTCCCTGCTCTACGTCGAGGATGAGCGGGTTACCCGCGAACAGGTCTCCCGCATCCTGCAACGGGTGGTGACCGACCTCTACGTGGCTGAAAACGGCCGGGACGGTCTGGCGCTGTACCGCGAAAAACAACCGGACATCGTGCTCTCCGATATCATGATGCCATACCTGAGCGGCCTGGAGATGTGCCGCGAGATCCGCAAACTGGACCGTGATCGCCAGTTGATCATGCTGACCGCCTACAGCGACACCGAGTACCTGCTGGAGTGCATCTCCCTGGGGGTCAACCAGTATGTGCAGAAACCGGTCGATTTTGCCCGGCTGACCAGTGCCATTGAGGCCTGCAGCAGCTATATCCTGCTCAAACGGAGGATACAGCAGCAGGAGGCCCGTATCCAGATGCTCTCACAGGCCGTGGAACAGGCCCCGGCGCCGGTGATGATTACCTCGCTAAACGGCGCCATCGAGTATGTGAACGCCATGTTTACCCGACTGTGCGGCTACACCGCCGAGGAGGTGCTGGGCCGTAATCCTCGTATCCTCAAATCGGGACTGACCTCGCCGGATCAGTATACAACCCTTTGGGAGACGATCCTTGCCGGCAGGGAGTGGCAGGGCGAACTGGCCAACCGACACAAGGACGGCACTGTCTTCTGGGAATCGGTCAAGATCTGCCCCCTGCGTGACACAGCCGGTACGGTGACCGGCTTTCTCAAGGTATCCCAGGATATCACCGAACGCAAAAAGTACGAGGAGGGCCTGCACTATCTGGGGACCCACGACCCGCTGACCGGTCTCTACAACCGGGCGTACTTCGATGCCGAGCTGGAACGCCTCGACACCGGCAGGGACTTTCCGGTGAGCATCGTGATGGCCGATATTGACGGCCTGAAGGCGGTTAATGACTCCTGCGGACATGATGCCGGCGACCTTTTGATCAAGGGGGCGGCGGATGTGCTGCTTGCAGCCTTTCGGTCCGCCGATGTGGTGGCCCGGATCGGTGGTGACGAGTTTGCCGTGCTGCTGCCCCGCACCGACCACGGGGTGGCCCAGGCAGCCCTGCAGCGGATCCGGGAAAACGGCTGTCCTGATCGTCCGAACAGCTCGGCCCGCTCCCTCTCACTGGGGATGGCCACTGCAGAAGAGCCGGGAGAGTTGCAAACCACCATGAAGCTGGCCGACAACCTGATGTATCGGGACAAGCTGACCCGTAAGCAGTTCCGACCCGATCAGTCGTAACCGGCCTGCAGCAGCAGCGCAGCCACGGCGGTTATGAGAAGGTCCTGATGGCCTGACGTCGGTTAGCCGGGCATAGGAGCAGCAGCGGCCGTGAGTTCCGCCTCCAGTTCCAGCAGGAGCCGCAGCCGATACCCGGCCCCGGCAGCCAACAGACAGAGCTCCGCCACCGGAACCTGCACCACGACCTTCCCCCGGGCCTGCTCAAGGCAGCCACGGACCGCCAGCCAGCGGATCAGTTCCTCAAAACGCTCCTTGTTGAACCAGGTGACCCCGTGGTCGTCATGCGCCAACAGAAAGCGGGCCACCTCCGGTACCACCAGCACGGCGGCCAGACGCCTGCCGTCATCCGGCAGGACGGGCGCCGACCAGCGTTTCCAGGCAGCGGCCACCGCAGCGCAGCGTTCCGTCAGGAAGCGGCCCCCGTCGGGATCGACGCCTCCGCCACCGGCGAGGTAGGCCAGGACAGGGCGCGTAAGGCCATAGGAGGTCAGCGGGTCATCCCCCAACACCGCCACAAGCCGTTCAGTCACCAGCACTGCCGACAGGGTGCGGCGTTCAAGCGGGCCGCAGGGCAGTTCCCGTCGGCCGATCCCTGCCCGTCGGACCAGCCGCAATGTCTGAGCAGCTACCCGCGGATCATGGGTGGCCCCTAGATCGTCCGCTAAACGCTGCGGCTCAAAATCTCCCGGCGCCTCTCCCGGCAGTTCGGCTGCAAGCTGCCGGATGGCATGATCCAGGGGTTCGGCAACGAGGGGCTGTCGCGGCTGCCTGTCCGCCAGCAGTTCGAACAGCGCCGCAGCGGCCCTGATGAGCGGACGGTGTCTGAACTGCACCAGTTCCTCCGTCAGGGAAGGAACGCCCCGGCCGTCAAGCTCCCGACAGAGGGCGCCCCACGGCTGTTCAGCACTCTCTCGCAGCTCCTGAAACTCCCAGAACAGGTGGAACGCGTACTCGGTCAGCTCGACAAACAGCCCCCGTTCCTGCAGTTCCTGGCCGCTGCGCAGATAGGAGAGGCCGGTGGCAAGGTCGCGGAACCCCAGGTAGCAACCGGCATCGCCGGGCAGTTCCAGCGCCTCTGCCAAGGTGCCCTGCCGTACCCCGTCGCCGCCATCCCCTACGGCCACCGGCGCGGCCTCCCGGATCCAGCCGGCGGTGCGGCCATGGCGGTTGTGGTACAACACCACGGCCCGCTCGCCGCCGGCCCGGTTACTGTAGGCAAAGACGTTTTCATCCAGGCTGCCGTCGTGACACCGGAAGTCGAACAGGGCGAACCGCTCCGATCCGGAGAAGAGCCAGCGCCTCTGCAGGAGCGGGAAGATCCAGATCCGGTGCCCCTGCAAAAGCCCCTGGTCCACCGTTTCGTCCCAGTAGGCACGGCGGTACTCCATGCCGTACTTCTCCTTGAACCCCTGCAGCTGGCCATGACCGAACATCGGCAAGCCCGGCATGGTGCACATCAGCACACAGGCGCCGAAATACTTCCCTTGGGTGCCGAACTGCTCCACCGCGGTCTTCTCGTCCGGGTTGTTCATGAAGTTGACAAACCGTTTGAGGATCTCCGGGTTGAACGCCAGCACGTTCTTGATGGTCTGACGGTACTTGGCGTTATCCTCGGCCTTGAGCATGTTCATAAAGGCCGAGTTGTAGACCCGGTGCATCCCCAGGGTACGAACGAAATACCCCTCCATCATCCAGAACGCCTCGGCCAGAAGCAGGGTGCCCGGCACCTCACGGGCCACCCGGTCCACCACCTCACGCCAGAACTCCCGGGGGAAGAGGGCATCAAACTGTTCCCGGCTCATGGCATGCTCGGCCCGGGAGGGGATGCCCCCCCCTAAACCCCGCTGGGGGAACCAGAGCCGCTGGTAATGTTTCTTGGCCAGGGTCATGGCGGCATCAAACCGGATGATCGGGGTCAGGCGGGCCACCCGCAGGATGGTCTGCATCACCGCCTCCCGCACCTCCGGCAGCAGGTAGTTCAACTGGGCGGTATCGTTCCAGGGGATGCTGGTGCCGTCGTTGCCATGGTAGATGAAACGGGTGCGGCCGTCCCGCCGGTCGATCATCCGAAACGCCACAGCGGCGTCATCCCGGCTCCAGTAGCCGTCCTCGATCTGGATGGTCACCGCCGGGTCGGGGCAGAGGTCTTCGCCATGGTAGCGGTATCCGGGGAAGGGGGGGTAGTCCCCCTGGATGAACCAGTCGGGATGTTCCTGCACCCAGCGGGAATGGATGCCGCAGTGGTTGGGCACCATGTCGCTGGCCAGCCGGATCCCCCGCTGCCAGGCGCGATCGCGCAGATTCAGGAAGGCGGGCTCGCCCCCCAGATCGGCGGCGATGGTGTAGTCGTAGAGAGAATAGGCCGAGGCATGGGCCTCGGGGTTGCCGCACAGCTCCTTGATCCGGCGCGAGGCAGGGGAGCGCTCCCACAGCCCGATCAACCACAGACCGGTGAAACCCCAGGCCGCCAGCTGGTCCAGTTCGGCATCGGGGATCTGATCGAGGCGGGTAATCGGATAGCCGTGGCTGCGGCTTAGCTGGTCCAGCCAGACATGGGTCATCTTGGCCATCAGTACGACATTCGACATCCAGTCGGCATCGGGAGAGAAGGCCTCGTACTCCGGCTGGTCATAGCCGGCGCCATGGCCGGCAGCGGCCGGCAGGCGCCCCGCCATCACGGCAGAGGAGAACTCCAGCACCGGGCTGGGGCCGGGACCTCCCACCCCGCGGGCCGCCTGTTCCTCCTCCAGGGTGTCGAAGGCGGCCAGCACCCCCTCAAACAGTTCACGGGGCAGCAGGTGCCCCCAGCTGTCCCGGATGTAGCCCAACTGACCTGCCAGGGAATCGGGGGCGGACTGCAAGGGGGCACGGAGGGCCTCCATCAGCGGGATGCCGAGCCCCGGCAGCAGCGGCCCCTGTGTCAGGGCAGCGGTCAGGCGATCCATCACCTCTTGGTAGGGGGTGCTCCGCACCAGTTCGCCGTCGTCAAACAGGTGACGAAACGGCACCACGGCACGGTTCTCTCCGGCCAGCCGTACCAGCAGCAGCTCCCGGAGGATACGCTGGGCCTGGGCAGGTTCGGTAACCTCGCGTACCGGCACTGCCGGCGGGAAGAGTTGCACAAAACCGGCCAGGACCGCCGAGGCGGGGGGGGTATGCTGACTAAGCCCGGACCGTCCGAGGGCCGCCACGAGGGTGCCGGCGGTATCCCCCTCGGCCAGCCGATCCACCAGATAGCGGAACACCTCCAGCAAGGTGCCGTACAGATGCAACTGCGCCGCGGAGACCGGTGGCAATTGAGCGGGGCGATCCTTCTGCAGGTGGGCCGCCAAACGTCGAAAGAGCACGATCGGGGGATAGTGGCGCGCCAGGAGCGGCAGCAGAATCTGGTCGAGTTTGAGCGTGGTACGGGCGGCGCCCGTCAGGTGAAGCGGCAGATGGAAGTAGGTTGCCGGGAGCGTGGGCATCGGTGACAGTAGGGGTCCTTTGGGCCTTGCGGCAGTGAGGCCGGGGGCGACCTCACTGCCAGAGCAGACGACGCGTTATTTCTTTTTCTTTTTGGTTGCCTTTTTCTTTGCGGACTTCTTCTTGACGGTCGCCTTTTTACTATGTTTCTTGCCCTTTTTGGTCTTAGTGAACTTGACCTTACCCCGGTGCTTGCCCTTTACGGCCTTATGGTGCCGCTTGACCTTTATCGAGCTCACCTTGTGGGGGATCGGATTGAAGTCGTCGCGAATGTTGTTCAGCAGCACCGAGGTCTCCACCAGATTGGGGTCAGCCTGTCTGGCCGCCTCAAGCGCGGTACGGGCCTCTGCCAACCGGCCGGTCTTCATATAGACCCGTCCAAGGGCGTACTGGGCCTTGGCAAAGTCGGGCTTCAGCTCCACCGCCTTCTTGTAACTGTCGATGGCGCTGTCGTACTCCTTCCGGAAGTCATAGACCAGACCGAGCCGGTAGTAATTATTGGAATCATTGGGGCCCAGCTGCACCGCCTCCTGCAGCAGGGCGGTCAGGTCGTCGTACTGTTTGTTCTTTACGTAGATGGTCACCAGGGCGTTACGGCTCTCGACGTCGTTCTTGTTCAGCTCGAGGGCCCGCTTGTATTCCGCGATCGCCTTGTCCGTCTGATCCTGGGCGCGGTAGATCGCCGCCAGCTCCCGGTGGGCGTCAGGGTTATCCGGCGCCAGCTTCAGCACCGCCTTGTAGGACTCCTCCGCTAGGTTGAGCTCCTTGTCCTTAACAAAGATCCTGGCCAGTTTCAGCTGAATGTCGGCGCTGTCGGGCTTGAGCTTCAAAAACTCGCTGTACTGCTCCACCGCCTCCTTGATATTGCCCTGGCCGTAACGGATATCAGCCAGTCTGAGATGGGCGTCGGCCAGATCGGGTTTCTTCTCGATGGCCCGCTTGTACGCCACCACCGCCTCGTCGAGCTGATTGTGCTTTTCATGCAGGAGCCCCAGATTGTAGTAAACCTCGGGGTTATCGCTGTGGCGGTAGCTGGCCTCACGGTAGGCGGTGATCGCCTCACCGTCGCGACCGGCCTTCTGGTACAGCGCCCCCAGCCGCTCATAGGGGAGTGGGGCGTCTGGCTGGGCCTTCAGGGCCGAACGATAGGCGTCGGCGGCCTGATCAACATCACCCTTGGAAGCCAGTTGGTCTCCCAACGCAACCCCCTCTGCCAGGGGGGCCAACGTGTTCACCGCCGGGCTCTTCACCCCACCCAACAGACGCTCATAATTTGCCTGTTTCGCATCGCCACGCTTATCGTAGATATCGGCCAGAAGCAGATGGATGTCGTTGTTCTGGGGGTTTGAAACCTCAGCCTTCTTCAACAGCTCCAGTGCCTTGCCCTGATCATGCATCTGGAGATACAGCTTGGCCAGCCCCAAGGTCGCCTGAGGCGATGCGGGATCGGCCTGCAGGGCCTGACGATAGGTGTCGAGAGCGCGCTCAAGCTGTCCCTGCCCCTGATAGACCTCGGCCAGCCCCACCGTCACCCGCACATCGCCGGGCAGTTGCCGTCCTGCCTCTTGCAGGTGGTAGAGGGCCAGAGCGTAAAACCGTTTTGCCAGCATAACCTTTGCAAGGGCCAGATGAAAATCAGGCAACGGCGCCCCTGCGATCCCCTTGGTCAGCTCCACTGCGGCGTCGTCCAGCATCCCTTGCTGCAGATACAGGCGCCCCAGATCACCGCTGGCCACCGCCAGGGAGGGATCGATCTGCAGGGCGCGGCGATAGGCCGCTATGGCGCCGTCAACCGCACCGGAGCGCTCAGCCTGCAGGCCGGCCACGTACTGGGCGGCGGCGCCATCGGGACAGAGAGAGACGATCTTCGCCTCATCAGCGTTGCGAACGGCCTCCTCCTTCAACGAGGGGAGCTGCCGTGCCAAATCGAGCGCATCCTTGCACTTGTCGCCAGCAAAATTCCAGCTGAACCCGGTCAAGAGCAGTGTCGCCGGCAGCGCGAGCGCCAGGGCGCCTTTTTTTAGACGGTACATGATTGATTTCCCTCATGATTACAAAGAAAGTGGGGGGGAGTATACACGGTGGCGGCAAAAAATACAAACCATTCGGCCGAACTGCTTGCCTTGGCCCCGCAGCATGACATACTATACAGCGGCTGACCGTCGTCCTGATCGACGGTGGCAGATGCCTCAGGAGCGTTGGATGGAAAAAAACCTCGAGCAAATCATCATGGAGGCCGGCGATCTGCCGACCATCCCGATCGTCGCCACCAAGGTCATGCAGCTGATGGAGGATGAGAATGCCACCGCCGATGACCTGGCCCGGGTGGTGGCGTCGGACCCGGCGGTAGCAGCCCGAGTCTTAAAGATATCCAACTCCTCCTTCTACGGCTGTCAACGACAGATCCAGACCCTGCCCCATGCCATCATGATGCTCGGTTTCGTGACCTTGAAGAGCGTTGTGGTGGCGGCCTCGGTCAAACAGGTCTACCACCCCTTCGGACTGACGGAAAAACTGCTCTGGGAACACTCCTTCGGCGCCGGCCTTGCAGCGCGGATCATCGCCAGCGACACCCGGCTGGTGAACGCCGAAGAGGCCTTCCTGGGGGGGCTGTTCCATGACCTGGGGAAGATCATCATGAACTTCCTGGACAAGGAGAAATTTCAGGAGGTGATGCAGCGTTGTTATAACGACGGCATTGACTTCGAACAGGCGGAGCGGACCCTCTTCCCCTATACCCATGAGGAAGTAGGGGCGCTGGTCATCAAGAAATGGAATTTCCCCGATCACCTGATGAAGGCGGTTATGGCTCATCATACGCTGGAGCTGTCGGAGGACGAAGACCCCTATCTCGTCCGGTTGACCGCAGTCGTCAGCCTGGCCAACCTGTTTTGTCACCGCTTCGGCATCGGCACCATCGGCGCTGAGGAGGAGCTCGACCTGGCGGCAACTCCCCAGGCCGGTATCCTGGGGCTATCGGCGGATACGACGGAGGCGCTGCTGCACAACTTCAAGGAGGCGTACGACAAGGATCAGACCTTCTTCAGTTAGCGACCGGCCTGCGGTGCGCCCTCATCCTCCGCCATATGCTCCAGGATGGTCTTGCGAACCTTGCCGCTGGCCCGCTGGCGGGCCTCCTCGGAGATCTGCACGGTGTCGTCCCGTTCCTCCTCCTCGGCATGCCCCCCCTGTACCGCGCCGCGCCACAACCGATCACGGGCCGATCTGCGTCGGTCAAGTGCCCCAACCTTGCTGATGCCGGTAATTGATTCAGTCATGACCCACCCCCATGGATGGCAGTTGATTTCTTGAAAGCCGAATTGTTATACTTCATCACTATGATTACCATCCACCTTCGAGCCCCGGCATGATCCGACCGATCCTGACCTTTCCCGATCCTGTCCTCAAACAGAAGGCGCTGCCGGTCACCATCATCACCGACGAGCTTCGCCACCTGGCCCGTGACATGGCCGAGACCATGTATGACGCACCCGGCGTCGGCCTTGCCGCACCTCAGATCGGCGTGCTGCAACGGCTCATCGTTATCGATGTGGCTGCCAAGGGTGAGCCGCCGCACCTCATCACCGCCATCAACCCGACCATCATCCAAACCGAGGGAGAGGTCTTCGAGGAAGAGGGCTGCCTGTCGGTGCCCAACTTCTCAGCCAATGTCAAACGCCACGAACGAGTGGTTGTCAAAGGGCTCTCCCTCGATGGCCAAGAACGGGTCTGGCAGGCGGACGGTCTGCTGGCCATCGCCTTTCAGCACGAGATCGACCACCTTGAGGGTACTTTGTTTGTAGATCGGCTCTCACCGCTCAAACGTGAACTGTTTCTGAAAAAAGCCAAGAAATGGGGCGCCCCATGACCGACTGGCGCATCATCTTCATGGGGACGCCGGCCTTTGCCTGCCCCACGCTGCAGACGCTGCTCAACCGTGGCGAGGATGTTGTTGCGGTGTTCACCCAGCCGGATCGCCCCAAAGGACGCGGTCAGAGGCTGCAGCCGCCACCGGTCAAGGAGCTGGCGCTGCGACACAATATCCCGGTGCATCAGCCGGTCAAGGTGCGGGCGCCGGAGGTGATCGACCAGATTCGCGCCCTGCGACCGGACCTGATCGTGGTGGTGGCCTTCGGCCAGATCCTCCCCAAGGCACTCCTGGAGATACCGCCCCAAGGTTGCATCAACGTCCACGCCTCATTGCTGCCCCGCTACCGGGGCGCCGCCCCCCTGAACTGGTGCATCGTGAACGGCGAGACCGAAACCGGGGTCACCACCATGCTGATGGACGTGGGACTGGACACCGGCCCGATGCTGCTCAAAAAAGCGACGCCGATCGATCGCGACGAGGAGATCACCTCGCTCCACGACCGGATGTCACTGTTAGGAGCGGCGTTGTTGGGGGATACCCTGGATGGACTACGGGCCGGGACGATCGTGGCCCAGCCCCAGGACGATACCCAGAGCTGTTATGCCCCGCTGCTCAAGAAGGAAGACGGCCTGATCGACTGGAACAGACCAGCCCAGGCGCTTCACAACCTGGTGCGGGGACTGGCCGCCTGGCCCGGTGCCTATACCTTGCTGCAGGGTGAGCCGCTCAAGGTGCACCGCACCTCGCTTGGCACCGGCAGCGGGCCGGCCGGCGCCGTGCTTGCCAGCTCAAAAGACGGCATTGAAATCGCCTGCGGCCAGGGATCGCTGGTCATCCACGAACTGCAGGCAGCCGGCAGCCGCCGCATGGATGCGGCCAGCTTTCTGGCCGGCCATCCGCTCGTACCAGGCACTCAATTACCCGTACCGGAGACCGCCGCGTGACCGATCTGCAGGAAACCACCGCCGCCCCGCGCAAACGGCTGTTCATCGCCCTGATGGGATTGACCTGCATCGTGCTGGTGCTTTTGATCTTCCTGGCCTGGTGGATACCCAGCCGCGGCCTGGCAAACATCAACCCCAACCTGCCCCGTATCGTCGGTCTGGTGGTCCTGGTTCTTTCCTGTACGGCCATCCTCGGCACCGGCCTGCTGGTGCTGACCACCGCCCTGGGCAAGGATATCTTCTTCACCCGCTTCATGCGGCTGGTGGTCATCAAGTTCCTGCTGCCGATGATCGAGTTTGTGGGGCGCCTGCTGGGGCTGGACAAGGACCGGATCCGGCAGTCGTTCATCGCCATGAATAACTCGCTGGTGATCTCCCAGCGGTACAAGATCAAACCGGATCGGATCCTGATCCTGCTGCCCCACTGCATCCAGCTGTTTGACTGCGAGATCAAGGTGACCGGCGACATCAACAAATGCGTAATGTGCGGGCGGTGCGACATCAAGGGGTTGGTGGAGATCGGCAGGAAGTACGGCATCGATATCTCGGTGGCCACCGGCGGCACCCTGGCACGCAAGGTTATTGTGGAGAAACGCCCCAAACTGGTGCTGGCGGTTGCCTGCGAACGGGACCTGACCTCAGGCATCAAAGACTGCTACCCGCTGCCGGTGATCGGCATCTTAAACCTGCGCCCCCACGGCCCCTGCTTCAACACCGTGGTGGATGCGGCCGCCATTGACGCGGCCCTCAAACAGGTACTGGACCTGCCGCTGCCCGCGTCAGGCAATCCGTAACGCCTCCAGCTCGGCCTCCTGCAGATCGTTCACGACGGCAAGCTCGGTGCGTTGCCCGTCCTTCTGGACACTGAGCCGAGCCGGCTCACCCTTGGGCGCCCGGGTGTAGCGCAACAGTACCCGGCCGGCCAGCTGCAGCGCTGTCTCGTCCATCTCCCCCACCACCAGCACCAGCGGGCCGCCGCCTTCGGCCCAGCGCAGGGTGGTCTCACCCAGGCCGATGGCCGCCAGGATCTTTTCATTCTCATCGCTATCCCGTCCCACAATCAGTTTGCAGGAGTCCGACAACCGGAAATGCCGGCCGGTCCGCAGCAGATGGAAGTCCCGCACCAGCAACAGATGATGGTCCAGCAGGTCTTTCACCTTGGGGATGTAGCTCTCCTCAGCCAGCAGGCAGCCGCCGCCAGGGGTCGGATACTCGTCAATCCCCAGCTCGGCCGCCAGCCGCATCTGGTCTTTGCGCCCCCGGCCGCGGATGGCCGGCAGCTCTTCGCGCCTGACCCACCCCTCTGCCTCCGGGGTGGTGACCTTCAGATACCTGGCCGATAACGGCCGCAGCAGCAGGCCACCCAGGCCTGACTCCCGGTTGATCAGATGCAAGGTGTCAAGACGCTGGCTCATCGGGCGCTGCCCCACCACCTCGCCGGTGAACACAAAATCGGCCTGCTGTTCCGCCATCAACTCCCGGGCACAGCGCAGCATAAAGGTCTTGCAGTCGATGCACGGGTTCAGGGCGCTGCCATAGCCATGCCGCGGCTGCCGCAACATCTCCAGAAAGGCCTCCCCCAGGGGGATCGACCGAAACGGTATCCCGTAGCGGTCGGCGTAGCGGGCCGCCACCGGTTCACCCCCCAGGGTGGGGGAACAACCGAAAAAGGGCGAGGTGAAGTTGACGGCCAGCACCTCAACCCCCTGCTGCTGGATGATTTTGGCGGCCAGGATGGAATCCAGACCGCCTGAAAAGAGGCCGATGGCGCGACGAGGCATGCGATAAAACTCCTTACGGGATGACCTGCGTGATGCGGTCTGCATCTGTAGCATGGGGGGCCGGACTCTGCAATGGTTGACTCTCCAGGGGAGCGCGCTACAATAGCGCCATCACCCGTTCGGAAGGGAGAGCTATGCCGTTCACGGTCAGGGAGGGGACGCTCGGCGCCGTCCTGTACAATTCCCGTATCATCAACGATGCCGACATCGCCGCCGCCCTTGCCGAACAGCAGCGGAGCGGCCGGCGGTTTGGCGAGGTGCTGGTCTCCCTGGGGATCGTCAGCCAGGAGGATATCAACTGGGCGCTCTCAAACCAGCTGGAGATCCCCTATGTCCGCCTCAAACGGGAGATGATCGACGCTGAGGCCCTGAACCTGCTGCCAGCCCATCTCTGCCGGACGCACCAGCTTATCCCGTTGATCAGGGCCGGCGACGAACTCGCCATCGCCATTGCCGATCCGCTCAACAAGGAGGCGATCACCGCCGCGACCGAGGCGTCGGGATGCCCGATCAACCTCTCCATCGCCCTGGGTGATGAGATCGAGGCCATGATCGACCTCTTGTACGGCCTCCCGACGGGGCTGACCCTCGGATTCTCATCCGATATCCTCCCCGCGGAACTGGTCGCCGCCAGCAACGGCGATACGAGCGGCCAACTGCTGTTCAGCAGTCTGCTCTCCCACGCGATCCAACACCGGCTGTCATCGTTCTCGTTCAGGCCCATGGGGGAGCGTATCGAGATCACGGCCCGGCAGGGGACGGTCACCCATCGCCTGGGAGAGCTGACCGCGGCTCATTATCCCGACCTGTGCCGCCTGATCAGAACGACCGCCAACCTGACCGCCACCAAAGAACCGTCGCAGACCGGCTCCTTCCTCTTTCGGT
Source organism: Deltaproteobacteria bacterium (assembly GCA_021778115.1). Lineage (GTDB taxonomy): Bacteria > Desulfobacterota > Desulfuromonadia > Geobacterales > Pseudopelobacteraceae > Trichlorobacter. The sequence continues at coordinate 31,767 of JAJYCS010000006.1, read as the reverse complement.
ACCAGCAATGCGAACTTACCTTTCAGCTGCTCGTGTTGACGGGGAACAGCGGCGACTACCTCACGATCCGGCGACAGATCGCCACCGGCCTCCCCTCCACCCTGGAGGAGCTGAAACTCCCCCCCTTCCAGAAGCGGCAATTTGACCTCCTCGCCGCCCAACACCAGGGACTGATCCTGGTTGCCTCTCGCTCGTTGCAGGAACGGTGTCGCTTCATCGAGCTGCTCCTGGAGCAGAGGGCCACCGAAGGGACGGCGGTGCTGATCCTGGGCGATGAACCGGGCCGGCTTCAGAAACGGTTTCCCCGCATCCCGCTGCCGGAACAGGAATCAGCCGAAGGGCGGTTGATCATGGATGCCCTCGAACATGATCCCGACATCCTGGTGATTGAGGATGCCACCAGCCTGGTCCCCTTTACGGCGGGGTTTCGCGCCGCCATGCGCGGCAAACTGGTGCTGGCCGGCATGGATATCCACGGCACCGGTAACCTGTGCGACCACCTGATCCGCTACCAGCAGCGGAACGCCTTCCTCACCCCGTTCCTGGCCGGTATCGTCTCCTTGCAGGGGATGCAGCTGCTCTGTCCCGACTGTCGCCGATCCCGCGAGCAGGCGCCGCAGGAGATGGTCAACCTGCGGCTGCAGCAGATGCCGACCGACCTCTATCACGCCGTCGGCTGCAGCCGCTGCGGGTTCACCGGTACCGGTGAACGACTGCTCCTGACCGACATCATCTGCTTCGATACGGCGCTGCGCCACCGTTTTGAGGCGACGCCTGATGGCGACAGCTTCCTGAAAGGGCTGTATGCCGACGGCTACAGCGGTATCGAGGCCAACGGCGAGGCCCTCCTCCGTTCCGGCGCGGTCGCGCTGGAGGAGTATCTCGCCGCAGTGGTCAAGTAATCCCAACGGAGAAGACTTCATGGCCAAGATAGATGCACTCTTCAGGATGATGAAAGAGCAGGGGGCCTCCGATCTGCATCTCTCCTCCGGAAACCCGCCCATCTTCAGACAGCACGGCGAGATGGTCCGGCTCCAGTTCAAGTCGCTCTCCCACGAGGAGCTGCTGCCGATCCTGTTTGAGATATTGGATGACGAACAGCGGACCCATTTCGAGTCCACCAACGATCTGGACTTTGCCTATGCCGTACCGGATCTCGCCCGGTTCAGGGGGAATATCATGATGACCCACCGCGGCGTGGCGGCGGTGTTCCGGATCATCCCGGCCACGATCCTCTCGGCCGATCAGCTGAACCTGCCGGAGGGGGTCAGGCGGATGACCCTGTTCAAAAAGGGGCTGGTGCTGGTGACCGGTCCCACCGGTTCCGGCAAGTCCACCACCCTGGCGGCCCTGATCGATCTGATCAACAGCACCCGCAAGGAGCATATCCTCACCCTGGAAGACCCGCTGGAGTTCATCCATGAAAACAAGCAGTCATTACTGAATCAACGCCAGATCGGCGCGCACACCGCTTCGTTCGCCTCGGCCCTGCGGGCCGCCCTACGGGAAGATCCGGATATCATCCTGGTGGGAGAGATGCGGGACCTGGAGACCATACAGCTGGCCATGAGCGCCGCCGAGACCGGCCACCTGGTGTTCGGCACCCTGCATACCAACACCGCCGCCAAGACCATCGACCGGATCATCGACGTCTTTCCCAAGGAGTCCCAGGATCAGGTCCGCACCATGCTGTCGGAGTCGCTCAAAGGGGTGGTCTGCCAGCAACTGCTGAAGACCGCCGACGGCCATGGCAGAGTGGCGGCCCTGGAGATCATGCTGGGGACCCCGGCCATCGCCAACCTGATCCGCGAAGGGAAAACCTTCCAGATCCCCTCCATCATCCAGACCGCCAAGAAGGACGGGATGCAGCTGATGGACCAGCACCTGCTTGACCTGCTCAAGACCAAGCAGGTGAACCCAGAAGAGGCCTACCGCTGCGCCATTGACAAGAAACAGTTCGAACAGTACCTGCCCCAGACCCCAGCCGCCACGTAGCCAGAAACCGAGACGCCCCGCCGGATTGAACCAGCGGGGCGCCATGTCGACCTTTTCAAGAGGCAAGACTACATCTCCACCCTGGTTACCACCCCCTGCAGCTTCGCCGCCGGCAACTTGTTGAACTGGACGAAATTGGGGGTCAGGCGCTTGATCACCGAGAACAGCTTCCAGACCACGTTCGGCGTGGCGATATCCTCGATGCCGTAGAAGATGACCTTCTCCTTGATCCCGTGCTGCTGCAGGAGCTCTTCGATGGAGATATGCTCCATGTAGCCGGCCTGGATCTCGAAGGCGTCAAGGCCGGTGGCGATCCCGGTCTGCAGGGCGCTCGACACCCCGTACGGCTCATCGGTGCGATTGATGGAAATAAAGACGTTCCGCTCGTAGATGATGTTGCTGCGGATGATGCAATGCACGACATAAGGGGGGATGACGCTGTACTCCTTGACGAAGAACAGGCCGGTGCCGGGGATGTTCCGCCCCTTGGCGTAGATCTGTTCGTAGGCCAGCTGGAACACGTCCAGCTCAAGGGGACGGAGCGCCTTGTAGAGGGCCCGCTGCCCCCGGGTCCAGATCAGGATCGTCGTTAGCGGTACCGAGGCGAGGATCAGGGACCAGTAGCCGCCGTGGGGCAGTTTGTAGAGGTTCGAGACCAGAAACAGGCCGTCCACCGCGGTTACCAGCGCCGCCAGTGGCACCTTCCACTTCTTGGTGGTGCGGGAGAAGATCATCACCATCATGATGCCGGTGATGGTCATGGTGCCGGTCACCGCCAGGCCGTAGGCGGCAGCAAGGTTCTCCGACTTCTGGAAGATCAGCATGATCATCAGCACCAGCCCCAGCAGGAGCCAGTTGACTGACCCGATGTAGATCTGGGATTTTAAGTGACTGGAGGTGTAGTCCACCTTCAGCAGGGGCAGAATCCGGGTGGTAATTCCCTGGTAGACGATGGAAAAGACCCCGCTGATCAGGGCCTGGGAGGCGATCACCGTGGCCAGGATGGTCAGGATCAGGAACGGGATGTAGAGCAGCGGCGCCTGCCACTTCACCATGCCGAACAGCATGCTGCTGCTGCCGGGATGGTTGATCAGAAAGGCCCCCTGCCCCAGATAGTTGATCACCAGGGCGACAAAGACAAAATGCCAGGCGTGACGGATCGGCCGCCGCCCCAGGTGCCCCATATCGGCGTAGAGGGCCTCGCCGCCGGTGGCGCACAGGATCACCTCGGACAGGACAAAGAAGCCGGCGATCCCATGCCGCAGCATGAAATCAAGGGCAAAATGGGGGCTGAGCGCCTTGAGCACCCCTGGATGGGAGGCGATCCCCACCAGACCGGAGACCGTCAGCGAGACGAACCAAAGCACCATGATCGGGCCAAAGGCGCCGGCCACCCGGTCGGTCCCCTTGTACTGAAAGATGAACAGTCCCACGGCGATCAGGGCGGCGATCAGCAACAACACGCAGTGCGGCACCCCCTCCAGGCCGGGGATCAGCACGATCCCTTCCACCGCCGAGAGGATCGAGATGGCCGGGGTGATCACGCCGTCCCCCAGCAGTAACGCCACCCCCACAAAGGAGAGCAGGCCGATAAAGGCCAGCCGCCGTCCCGGCTGCAGCATCCGGGAGAGGATCTCCTTCAGCACGATGGTCCCCCCCTCCCCCTTGCGGGAGAGAGACATGGCCAGGGTCGCATACTCAAGCTGCACCAGTACCAGAAGGGTCCAGAACACCAGCGAGACGATGCCGTAGATATTGTCACGGGTCGGGTGGGTGATGGCAAAGATGACGGTCAGGGTGTAGATCGGACTGGTGCCGATGTCGCCGAACACCAGCCCCATCGCCTTGACAACGCCCCCCCAGAACGACTCTCCCTCGTACGATTTCATGCATGCCCCTCTCTGTTACAAACGCCTCCTTATAGCATCGCCGTTGCTGGCAGACAAACCTTTTGTCCCGGACCGCCGGCTGTGGCATAGTGTCTCTGGAGGGGACCATGTCGCAACCGTTCGTTGCCCTGAAGATCGACGTCGATACCTACGCCGGCACCCGTGACGGGGTGCCGCTACTGCTGGACCTGCTGGCGCGCCACGCTGCCCGCGGCACCTTCTACTTCTCCCTGGGACCGGATCATACCGGGCGTGCCCTGCGGCGGATCTTCACCCACAGAGGATTCCTGCGCAAGGCGTTGCGCTCCGGCGCCCCATCGGCCTACGGCCTCAGGACCATGCTCTACGGCGTACTGCTGCCGGGGCCGGTAATCTACAAAAGGTGCGCGGGGGTGCTGCAGCAGGTGGCACAACAGGGGCACGAGGTGGGGATCCATGCCTGGGATCATGTCAACTGGCACGATTTCCTGATCGGCAGCGATATCAGCCTTGCCAAGTCGGAACTGGGACAGGGGGCCAAGGCGTTCCTGCAGGTCTTTGGCCGCCTGGCCGCCACCTCCGCCGCCCCCGGCTGGACCGTCTCGCCGGAGTCGTTGGCCCTGCAGGATCAGATGGGACTTGCCTACTGCAGTGACTGCCGGGGGACAGCCCCCTTCTACCCGGTCATGAACGGCCAGCGCTTCACCACCCTGCAGATCCCCACCACCCTCCCCACGGCGGACGAACTGCTGGGACGGGACGGCCTCTCCCCGGAGGCGCTGCCGGCGTACTACCTGCAGCACCTGAAACCAGGCCTGAACGTGCTGACGATCCATACCGAACTGGAGGGGGGGGTGATCAGCAGCTCCTTTCGCCGGCTGCTGGAACGTCTGGTCGACACAGGCGTGCCCTGCATCACCCTGGCCGAGGCCAGGGCCGCAATCACGGCTGCCCCGGCCTGCTCCCTGGCCATGGGGATGATTGCAGGACGGGCCCTGCCGGTGGCGCTCCAGGGGGAGGAGGTGGCGCCGTGATGCGCCGTTTCTTCCGGGTGGCGCGCCCCGATCATGTCCTGCTGACCTTCCTGGCCGAGGCCCACGACGGCCTCTGTACGGTCAGCACCGCAGACCGGGAACGGGGAATCGTGCAGATCACCGCCCCCCCGGGGCGCGAGCGGGAGGTGGCTGCGTTTATCCAGGCGCTGCAGGCCGAGATCTCCATGGACGAGGTGACCGGGGATGCGCAGCCGTCCGCGTCGGATCAACGGTCAGACCACCCCTCCCGCCACTGAGGCCACAGATCAGCTCCCCCGCAACCGACGGGCCACCAGGGTGGCGGTATGTTCCACCCGCACCGTCGAGCCGGCCTCGGTGAGCCCCCCCTCGATCTGCAGCCGGCAGCCGGGGCAGTCCACAGCCACGGTGGCAACGCCGGTGGCCGCGATATTCGTCAGCTTGTTGCGCAGCACCTCCCGGGACAGCTCCGGGTACTTGAGGGAGTAGGAACCGCCGAAGCCGCAGCATTTGTCGTGGTCCACCATCTCGCGAATCTCGGCCCCCACCAGACGGGTCAGCACCCGCCGCGGTTCCTCATACACCCCGCACCCCCGCCGCAGGTGACAGGCATCGTGGTAGGTGACTACCGCCCCCGCTTCAGTCGGTCCTGCCGGGGTATCTCCCAGGCGGAGCGCCACCAGCTCGGCGTAGTTCATCACCTTGGCCGCCAGCTGTTCCGCCCTTGCCCTCGCCGCCGGTTCCCCGGCCAGGAGCTTGGGGAAATCGTGCCTGAGCGACATGGTGCAGGTGGGGCAGATGGTCACCACGTAGTCAGCCTCCTGCTCCAGCAGCACCTCCAAGTTGATCCGGGCCATATCCCGGGCCACCGCCATCTCACCGGCATAACGGGCCGGGATGCCGCAGCACGACTGCTTCTGCGGGAAATGGACCGCATACCCCAACCGTTCCAGGCTCTCCGCCGCATCCCGGCAGAGCTCCGGATAGACGAAATCCGCCAGACAGCCGGAGTAGAACAGCACCTTCTCTCTCTTCCCCCCCTGGTTCAGGGGGGGATCGAGGGGGGATACGTGCTGCACCAGCTCCCGGTAGGGACGCTCGGCAATGGGGGGGAGCGACTTGCCGGCGGCCGAGGCATCGAACAGGAGCGGCAGGTGTCTGATTCGTCCCCCCTCCCCCTGCAACGGCTTCTGGGCCAGATAGGCGGCCCGCAGGGCGGTGTGAAACAGGGCGCGATTCTTCAGCATCGTGGCAAAGAGCATCCCCTGGCCCAGCGGTTTTTTCAGCCGTTCCCGCAGGTCCACGATCAACCCCTCGATGTCGATCCTGGCGGCGCAGACCTCATTGCACTTGCGGCAGCCGATGCAGAGCTTGAGTATCTCCTCTGCCTTGTCCAGGCCGTGGAAGAACGGGGTCAGCACCAGGCCGATCCCCCCCACGTAGATATGGCCGAAGACATGCCCCCCCACGATCTCGTAGATCGGGCAGACATTGGCGCAGGCCCCGCACTTGACGCACTGCAGGGCCTGGCCGAAGGCCGGGTCGGCAGCCAGATCGAGGCGGCCGTTGTCCAGAAGCACGATATGGAGCTCCCGGCCGTCGCCCCCGGTGGGTCCCTTGATGAAGGAGACATAGGAAGTGATCTTCTGGCCGGTTGCGTTTTTCGGCAGCACCTCGATCACGTCCAGGGCCTCGGCCAGGGAGGGGACGATCTTCTCCACCCCGATCAGGGCGATATGGGTCCGGGGCAGGGTGGTGACCAGCCGGCCGTTCCCCTCGTTGGTGATGATGGCAAAGGCCCCGCTGTCGGCCATGGCCACGTTGGCCCCGGACAGCCCTACCTGCCCCTCCAGAAAGCCGCTGCGCAGGGTCTCGCGGGCCTTTTGCACCAGCAACGGGATCTCCGGCCGACAGTCACTGCCGGTGGCCCTGCTGAACAGCGCCGCCACCTCCTCCTTGTTCTTGTGGATCGCCGGCATCACCATATGGGAGGGGCGTTCCCCGGCCAGCTGGATGATCCACTCCCCCAGGTCGGTCTCCAGACAGCGCACGCCGTTGGCCTCCAGGTACCGGTTCAGTTCGATCTCCTCAGAGGTCATCGCCTTGGACTTGACCAGGAGGTCGGCCCCCTTGGCGCGGATGATCTCCAGTATCACACGGCAGGCATCCTGCGGGGTCCGGCAGCGGTGCACCGTGGCCCCGGCCTGTTCGGCGCTGGCGGTAAAACCGGCCACCAGCTCCGGCAGCCGGCTCAAGCCGGCCCGCTTCTGGTCGGCGATCCGCCCCCGGAGCCGCTCGAAATCGATCCCCTCGAACGCCTTGGCCCGGGCCTGGGGATAGGCGGCAGCAAAGTTCTTCAGGGCCCGACGGAGAAAGGTGTCGTTGATCTTGGCGCGGATCGCGGTATCGCTCATGGCCGGGCTCCTTCCAGAAGCAGGATATGCAGCTCCTTCGGTCCGTGGACCCCGATGGTCAGGACCCGTTCGATATCGGCGGTGCGGGAGGGGCCGCTGGTGAGGGAGAGATAGGCCTGCCTGCCGCCGCTGATCCCCTGCTGCAGACGACCGGCCAGGTCGGCGAGGGTCGGCACAATGGCCGCCGGATCGAGAAACACGGCATGAAGCGGCGCCAAGGCCGTGGCGGCCCGCCCCGGCTGATCCTGCAGATCCAGCAGCAGGCTGCCGGTGGCGGCGATGCCGGCCTCGGCCACGCTGACACAGAGCCGGGCCTCCGCCGGTGGCACAGCATCCGGTCCATCAGGGAGCGCCTGCCGCAGACGACCCGGCAGTGCCGAGCAGGAGACCGCCCCGTCCCCGGCCAGCCGGGTCAGGTACTCCCCCGCCTCCGCCAGGGTGAAAAACTGTTTTACCACCGCCCCCACCGCCTCTGCCGCCTGGATGAAATCCGCCTGCATACCGCCTCCATGAAAATGGCAATACCAATTAGAAAACTGCCATCAACATAGCTTTGACATTGAATAATGTCAAACAGTAGTTGACAACATGATCAGGAATATGCAATTGGTATTACCAATAGTACACCAGGGATCGGGAGCAACCAAGATGGAGCCAACCTTTATCGACACGCTGCGGGGCATTGTAGGGCCGGACCACACCCTGTCAGACCGGGAATCGCTGGCACTCTACGGCTACGACTCCACCCCTGAGCTGGAGGCCCGCCCCGCCGTGGTGCTCCTCCCCGGCCACCGGGACGAGATCATCCGGGTGATGGAGCTCTGCCACGGGGCCGGGGTCAGCGTCACCCCCCGCGGCTCCGGCACCAATCTCTCCGGCGGTTCCCTCTCCGCCGGAGGGGTGGTGATCCAGACCAGCCGGATGAACCGGATCCTGGAGCTGGATGAGGAGAATCTGACCGCCACCGTGGAGCCGGGAGTCATCACCAGCACCCTCCATCGGGAGGTGGAGCGGCGCGGCCTCTTCTATCCCCCGGATCCGGGCAGCATGAACATCTCCACCCTGGGGGGGAACGTGGCCGAGAACTCCGGGGGGCTGCGGGGGCTCAAATACGGGGTCACCGCCGATTACGTCATGGGGCTGGAAACGGTGCTGGCCGACGGCTCACTCCTCACAACCGGCGGCAAGGCGGTGAAGGATGTGGCCGGCTACACCACAACCCCCCTCCTGGTCTCGTCCGAAGGGACCCTGGGGCTGTTCACCGCCATTACGGTGAAGCTGATCCCCAAGCCCCGGACCAAGGCCACCATGCTGGCCCATTTTACGACCATGGAAGAGGCGGCCCTGACGGTGTCGGCCATCATCGCCGCCAAGGTGATCCCGGCCACCCTGGAGTTTCTGGACCAGGTCACCATCCGCTGCGTCGAGGCATACGCCCACGTGGGGCTGCCGTTGGATGTGGCGGCGGTGCTGCTGATAGAGGTGGACGGCCATCCGGCGGTGGTGGCGGAGGAAGCGGCGGCGGTGGAGGCGATCTGCCGGGGGCACCGCGCCTCCCTGTTCCAGACCGCGGCAACCCCCGAGGAGGCCCTGAACCTGGCCACGGCCCGACGCACCGCCCTCTCGGCCCTGGCCCGGGTCAAGCCGACCACCATCCTTGAGGACGCCACCGTGCCCCGCAGCTGCATCGCACCGATGCTGCAGGCGATCCAGGATGCGGCAGACCGGCACCGGGTCACCATCGGCACCTTTGGCCATGCCGGGGACGGCAACCTGCACCCCACCTGCCTGACCGACGAGCGTGACCAGGACGAGATCCGGCGCGCCCACGCCGCCTTTACGGAGATCTTCGAGGCGGCCATCGCCCTGGGGGGGACCATCACCGGCGAACACGGGGTCGGCCTGGCCAAGAAAAAGTACCTGCCGCGGCTGGTGGGGGAGACCGGCATCCGGATCATGCGGGGGATCAAGGCCGCCTTCGATCCCCAGGGCACCCTGAACCCCGGCAAAATCTTCTAACCATGGACGAGCTCAGCCTGATCACCTGCATGCGCTGCGGCACCTGCCTTGCCACCTGCCCCACTTACCGGGAGACCTACCTGGAGAGCGGTTCACCCCGGGGGCGGGTGGCCCTGCTGCGCAAGGTGCTGGAGGGTGAGCTGGAACAGAGCGAACGGCTGCTGGGCTTCCTCGCCCTCTGTCTGGACTGCCAGGCCTGCGCCACCGCCTGCCCCAGCGGGGTCAACGCCGGCAGCCTGGTGGCGGAGTTCTTCGGTGAACGGACCGCGGCCCAGGGGCTCGGGGGTATGGAGCGGCTGATCCTGCGCCACCTGTTGCCCCACCCCGACCGCCTGGAGGCCGCCACGACGCCGCTTCGGCTCTACCAGCGCGTCGGCCTGCAACGGCTGGTGCGGCGGATGGGATTTCTGAAGCTCTTCCCGCCGATCATTGAGCGGATGGACGGGCTCCTCCCCTCCCTGCCGTCCCGCCCGCTCCGGCAGACCATTGACGAGGTCACGCCGCCCCAGGGGACAGAGCGGGGCACCGTGGGTTTCTTCCTCGGCTGCGTCATGAGCCTGGTCTTTGCCGAAGCCAGCCGGGCCAGCATCCAGCTACTGTCGGCACTGGGCTACCGGGTGATCACCCCGCGGGAGCAGGTCTGCTGCGGCGCCCCCAACATGCTGGCCGGCGATCTGGAAGGGCTGCGCGGGGAGGCCCGCCGCAACCTGTCCGTCTTCGGCCAGCTGCAGGTCGACTACATCGTCACCGACTGCGGCGGCTGCGGGGCGGAGCTGAAGCGGTACGGCCATCACCTGGACCATCTCCCTGAGGCCGAGGCGTTCAGCGCCAAGGTCCGGGACATCTCCCAGCTGCTGGCGCAGCATACGGATGAACTGGGCACGATGCTGCAACCGCTGCCGGTCACCGTCACCTGGCACGACGCCTGCCATATCGCCCACTGCCAGGGAATCCGCCGGGAGCCCAGAGAGCTGCTGCGCCTGATACCGGGGCTTGAGCTGCGGGAGATGGCCGATGCCGACGCCTGCTGCGGCAGCGGCGGCGATTACAACCTGCGGCAACCGGAGATGGCGGACCGGGTCCTGGCTCGGAAGCTGGAGAGCATCGCCACCACCGGTGCCGACGTGGTGGTGACCGGCAACCCGGGTTGCCTGCTGCAGCTGCGACAGGGGCTGGCCAAGGGGCTTCCCCAGACACGGGTCCAGCACCTGACCGAACTCTTGGCCGCCTCCCTGACCGGTCAGCCACCTGGCTAACGATTGCCAAAGCGGACCAGATCATGCAGAAAAGGACAATAATGCCTATCGCTTCCGCCTGACGGGGTACCGATGCCGTTTCAACCGATCAAACCGAAAAAGGTCTCCACCCAGATCGCCGATCAGATCCGGGCCTCCATCCTGGCCGGCGAGTTCGCCCCTGGCGACCGTCTCCCGCCGGAACGGGAGCTGGCAGAATCGTTCGGCGTCTCCCGTCCCTCGGTGCGGGAAGCCCTCAACCTGCTGGCCGCCGCCGGTCCGGTCAGCTCATACCAGGGGGGGGGCACCGTGGTGCTGTCGCTAGTGGAACCCAGCGCCGGCAATCCGCTCACCGAGCTGATCCGTTCCCAGCAGGAGCGGGCCCTGGACGTGGTGGAGGTACGGAAGGGGCTGGAATCGTGGACCGCCTTCTATGCGGCCCAGCGGGCCTTGCCCGGGGATACCCGCCGCCTGGAGGAGATCATTGCCGGCATGGAGCGCAACCTGGAACAGATGCTCCCCTGCGAGGACCTGGACGCCAACTTCCATATCGTCATCGCCCAGGCCACCCACAACGTCGTCTGGCTGCACCTGATGCAGACCATCTTCGACGCCATGAAGGAGTTCCAGCAGTCGGTCTGGCGGGCGGTCTACCTGACTGCGGAGGATCAGCAGCTGCTCTTCGCCCATCACCGGAGCATCTTGGAGGCGATCCTGCGCCGGGACCCTGAGGCGGCCCGACAGGCGATGCTGGAACACCTGACCTTTGCGGAACAACGGAGCGCCGCCTACGTTACCCGCCGGCAACCCTGACGCCGCCAGCTCCGTTATGACGCCGTATATGCCCTTCGAACGGGAAACTGTTTGATTTTAGTCGAACGCTTTGCTACACAATAAAACATCTTCAACCACAGGTGGATAGCTACGATGATCCAGTGCAAAGGCGTACACAAATGGTTCAAGGACCTCCATGTCCTGAACGACATCAACCTGCAGGTTACCAAGGGTGAGGTGCTGGTGGTCTGCGGCCCCTCCGGCTCGGGCAAATCGACCCTGATCCGGACCATCAACAAGCTGGAACCGATCAATGAAGGCACCATCATCGTCGACGGCATGGACCTCGCCGACCGGAAGACCGATATCAACAAGCTGCGGGCCGAGGTCGGGTTTGTCTTCCAGCAGTTCAACCTCTATCCCCACCTCTCGGTCATGAACAACATCACCCTTGCCCCCCGGAAGATCCGCAAGACCCCCCGCCGTGAGGCAGAAGAACAGGCGATGCAGCTCCTGGCCCGGGTGGGGCTTGCCGAAAAACATGCCGCCTATCCAAGCCAGCTCTCGGGTGGGCAGCAGCAACGGGTGGCCATTGCCCGGGCCCTGGCCATGAACCCCCGCATCATGCTGTTCGACGAGCCCACCTCCGCCCTCGACCCCGAGATGATCGGCGAGGTCCTCTCGGTCATGCAGGATCTGGCGCGCAGCGGCATGACCATGATGGTGGTGACCCATGAGATGGGCTTTGCCCGCGAAGTGGCGAACCGCGTCATCTTCATGGATGCCGGGACCATCCTGGAGGAGGCCCCCCCGGCGCAGTTCTTCCGCACACCGCAGCACGACCGGGCCCGCCAGTTCCTGAACCAACTGCTCACGCCGATGCACGGCGCCTCCACAACCGCTGCGGCATGACCTGCTGCGTACACACACCACCAGAAAGGGGATAGGAGATGAAGAAAGGGTTCATGTTGTTGGCTATGATCCTGACCGTAGTCACTGCCGCCGCGGCATTCGCGGCGCCGCCGGCAAACACGCTGGCCGCCATCAAGAAAAAAGGGGTCCTGGTGGCCGGGGTGAAGGATTCCCTCCCCCCCTTCGGCTATGTTGACGAAAAGACCCGCACCATCGTCGGTTACGATATCGACTTTGTCCGGGCCATCGCCAAGCGTCTCGGCGTCAGGGTTGAACTGAAGGCGGTCACCTCCGCCAGCCGGATGCCCCAGCTTGAGGAAGGCAACATCGACATCATCGCCGCCACCATGACCAACACCCCGGAACGGGCCAAGCAGATCGCCTTCAGCGACACCTACTTCCGCACCGGTCAGGCGTTCATCACCCGCAAGGGGATGGTGCACAGCCTGAAGGACCTGGCCGGCAAACGGATCGGCACCGCCAAGGGCTCCACCTCGGAGCAGAACGTCAAGGCTGCCCTGCCCACCGCCACCATCCTCTCCTTTGACGACTACCCACAGGCCCTGCTGGCGCTGGAACAGGGGAAGGTGCAGGCGGTGACCACCGACGAGGCGATCCTGGCCGGTATCCTGGCCAAGGCCCCCAACCGGAACCAATTTGAGATCCCGCCCTTCAAGATCTCCGATGAGCCCTACGGGCTGGGGATGCGGAAAAACGACAAGCAGCTGGTGGCCTTTGTCAACAAGACCCTCCTGGCCATGGAGAAGAGCGGCGAGGCCGCCCGGATCTTCGACAAGTGGTTCGGCCCCAGGACACCGTTCGGCCTGCACCGCACCTTCAAAATCGTCGCCGGCAAATAAACTCTCATCCGCCCGGGCTGCAGGGGGCTACCCACCCCGTGCAGCCCGGACCGAGGACCCACGTGCTCAGCTATCATTTCGACTGGTCCATCATACTGTCTGGAACCTATTTCGATTGGCTTGTCTCAGGCCTCAAGGTCACCCTGTGGCTTTCGGCATCCGGCATCCTCCTCTCCTTTCTGCTGGGGCTCTGCGTAGCGGTCATGCGGATGAGCCATATCGCACCCGTACGCTGGGTGGCCCAGCTCTTCCTTGAGGTTACCCGCAACACCCCGTTGCTGGTGCAGATTTTTTTCTGGTACTTCGGCTCGTACAAGCTGCTCCCCACCGACCTGAACGACTGGCTGAACAACCACAACTTTGAATTCGTCGCCGCCCTGGCCGCGCTGACCATCTACACCTCAGCCTTCATTGCCGAGGATATCCGCTCAGGTGTCCTCTCCATCCCCAAAGAGCAGCTTGAGGCGGCCCGAAGCGCCGGTTTTTCCTACCTCCGTTCCATGCAGTACATCATACTTCCCCAGGCGGTACGGATCACTATCCCCCCCCTGGTCAACCAGTTCCTCAACCTTGCCAAGAACTCCTCCCTGGCCATGACCATCGGCGTGATGGAGCTTACCTACCAGGCCCGGCAGGTTGAGAGCTATACCTTCAAGGGCTTTGAAGCCTTTACCGCCGCCACAGTGGTCTATCTGGCCCTGTCGGTGGTGATCACCTTCCTGGTGGACCAGTACAACAATCGGGTCCTCAAACTGCACAAGGCGTCGTGACCATGGACTTTCAGGTTATTGCCGACAACTTCACCTATTTCATGATCGGTTCATGGCCCAAGGGCGATCTGGGCGGAGTGGCCCTCACCATCTACCTGGCCGTTACCTCATGCCTGCTGTCGTTCATCTTCGGGCTCCTGCTGGGACTCCTCAGCGTCTCCCGCCATCGTTTCATCAGCCTGCCGACCATGCTGGTCATCAACCTGGTACGTGGTGTACCGTTGCTGATGGTGATCTTCTGGATGTACTTCCTGCTACCGGCCTTCTTTGGCCACGGCTTTCCGGAGATCCGCACCGTCATCATAGCCCTCACCTGCTTCACCGCGGCCTACATGTCCCAGATCGTCCGGGCCGGGGTCGAGGGGATACCCAGGGGACAGTTGGAGGCGGGCACCTCCACCGGCCTCAAACATTGGCAGGTGATGCTGTATATCGTGCTCCCCCAGGGGCTGCGCAACATGATCCCCTCCTTTGTCAACCAGTTCGTCTCCCTGATCAAGGACACCTCACTGGCGTTCATCGTCGGGGTCTCGGAGCTCACTCACGTCGCCACCCAGGTCAACAACCGGACCATGGCCTACCCGACGGAGATCTTCCTGTTCATCGCCCTGGTCTATTTTCTCCTCTGCTACAGCTTCACCTCCCTGTCACGATGGCTGGAGAAACGTCTCAGCTGGCGCAAGAGCGTCTGACGCGTGCCGTTGCCGGCAACCCTGTTGCTCCTGTTCGCCACCGCCACCGTGGCCGGCCTGATCGATGCCATCGCTGGCGGTGGGGGCCTCATCACCATCCCGGTCCTCCTGGGGATCGGGCTTCCTCCCCAGCTCGCCCTGGGCACCAACAAGCTCCAGGCCACCTGCGGTTCCGGCAGCGCCATGCTGCACTTCATCCGGAGCGGCGCGGTCAAACTGCGTGAATGCCTCGCCGGAATCATCTGGACCTTCATCGGCTCCGCTCTGGGGGTCGGGACGGTACAACTGCTGGATCCCTCTCTGCTCCGTACCGTACTCCCCTGGCTCCTGGGGGCTATTGCCGTATACACCCTGCTGTCGCCACGGCTGGGGAACGAAGATATCCGTGCCCGGATGGCCAGCGGCCCGTTTTACCTCCTCTTCGGCCTCACGCTGGGCTTCTACGATGGCTTCCTCGGCCCCGGCACCGGCTCATTCTGGGCGGTCGCCTTTGTGGTGCTTATGGGCTACTCCCTCCAACGGGCCACCGCCTATACCAAAGTGATGAACTTCACCAGCAACATCGCCGCACTGCTCTTTTTCCTCCTGGCCGGCCAAGTGCGGTTCAGCGAAGGGCTGGTGATGGGGGCCGGCCAGTTCATCGGCGCCCGGGTCGGCGCCCGCCTGGTCACCAGCCGCGGCTCCGCCTTTATCCGTCCCATCTTTATCGTCATGGTGGTGGCACTCCTGATCAAGCTCATCATACAGAACGCCCAGTAATACGGAACAGCCTGTCAACCACGTTGACCATTGACGATCCAACGGCATAATGCTACAAGAAACAGCTTGTTTGGCATCTGCCCCAAAGGAACCACCCCCCTATGCTTGACATGAAGTTCATCCGCGATCATCTGGACCAGGTGGAACAACGCCTGGCCACCCGCGGTGGCGAGATATCCCTGGCCGGCTTCCGGCAACTCGACGAGCGCCGCCGCAGCCTGCTGACCGAGAGCGAACAGCTCAAGGCCAAAAAAAACAGCGCCTCAGAGGCGATCGCCAAGGTGAAGGACAAGAGCCAGGTTGCCGATCAGATTGCCGCCATGAAAGAGGTCAGCAGCCGGATCAAGGCGCTGGACGATGAGCTGAAGGTGGTTGAAGATGAGCTGCAGCACCTGTTGCTGACCATCCCCAACCTGCCGCACCCCACCACCCCGGTCGGCAGATCGGAAGCGGACAACGTGCTGATCCGCAGCTGGGGTGAACCGCCCCGCTTCGACTTCGCCCCCAAAAACCACTGGGAGATCGGTGAGCAGCTCGGCATCCTGGATTTCGAACGGGCCGTCAAGATTGCCGGCGCCCGTTTTGCCCTCTCCACAGGCGCTGGCGCCCGTCTGGAGCGGGCCCTGATCAGCTTCATGCTGGACCTGCACACCACGGAGCACGGTTACACCGAGGTGTTGCCGCCGTTCATGGTCAACCGGGCCAGCATGACCGCCACCGGGCAGTTGCCCAAGTTCGAAGACGACCTGTTCAAGCTGGTGGACCCTGATTTTCTGCTGATCCCCACCGCCGAGGTGCCGGTCACTAATATCCACCGCGACGAGATCCTCAAAAAGGCCGACCTGCCGATCAGCTACACCGCCTATACCCCCTGCTTCCGTCGTGAGGCCGGCTCCTACGGCAAGGATACCCGAGGCCTGATCCGCCAGCACCAGTTCAACAAGGTGGAACTGGTCACGTTCGTCCATCCGGACGATGCCGATGCCGAACTGGAACGGCTGACCGGCCATGCCGAACGGGTGCTGCAACTGCTGGAGCTTCCCTACCGGGTGATGGCCCTGTGCAGCGGCGATATCGGTTTTTCGGCCTGCAAGACCTACGACCTGGAGGTCTGGCTGCCGGGACAGAACGCCTACCGCGAGATCTCGTCCTGCAGCAGCTTCGGCGACTTTCAGGCCCGCCGCGGCGGTATCCGCTTCCGGGAAGATGACAAGAGCAAGCCGGAGTTCGTCCACACCCTGAACGGCTCCGGTCTGGCCGTGGGGCGCACCCTGGTGGCGATCCTGGAAAACTGCCAGCAGGCCGACGGGTCGGTGGTGATTCCCAAAGCCCTGCGCCCCTACCTGGGGGGGATGGAAACGATACCCAGCCCCTAACCCGGCAACGAACAGTCGCTGTTTCACCCCGGAGAGATGGCCGAGCGGTTTAAGGCACCGGTCTTGAAAACCGGCGTACCGAAAGGTACCGTGAGTTCGAATCTCACTCTCTCCGCCATGATCACCCAAACGGTGGGCACCGACCCGCCGTTTTTCATCACACCGAGGTACGCCATGAACACCCGCTTTCTCGATGCCTGTTGGGGAAAACCGGTCGATCGCACGCCGGTCTGGCTGATGCGCCAGGCCGGTCGCTACCTGCCGCAGTACATGACGGTCCGCTCGAAATGTACCTTCCTGGAGCTGTGCAAGACGCCGGAACTGGCGGCCGAGGTCACCATCCAGCCGGTGGATATCCTGGGGGTGGATGCGGCCATCCTGTTCTCCGACATCCTGACCCCGGTGGAACCGATGGGGCTCAAGCTGGACTTCGTCCCCGGCCCGGTCTTTGAAAACCCGGTCCGGACCATGGCCGATGTGGAACGACTGCGGATTCCCGATCCCGAGGCCGATGTTCCCTATGTGCTTGAGACGATCCGCATCCTGCGCCGCGAGCTGGCCACCAAGGTACCGCTGATCGGCTTCGGCGGGGCGCCGTTCACCCTGGCCTGCTACATGGTGGAGGGCAAAGGTTCCAAGGACTGGGCCGCCATCAAGCGGATGATGTACGCCGCACCGGAGGTCTACGCCGCCCTGATGGAGAAGGTGACCATGATGGATATGGAATACCTGAACGGACAGATCAAGGCCGGCGCCCAGGCGATCCAGATATTCGACACCTGGGGCGGCGTGCTCTCCCCCAGCGATTATCAAAAATTCGTCCTGCCCTACACCACCAGGCTGATCAACGGCTTAAACCGTCAGAACATTCCGGTGATCCACTTTGTGAAGGGTGCCGGCACCATGCTGCCGATGGTGCAGCAGGCCGGCGGCGACGTGATGGGACTGGATTGGCACATCAGCCTAGCATCGGCCCGCGACCAGTTAGGGCCAAAGGTGGCGGTGCAGGGTAACCTCGACCCCACCGTCCTGTTCGCCCCCCAGGCGGTGATCGAGCAAGAGGTCAAACGGGTACTGGATGAAAACGCCGGCCGCCCCGGTCACATCTTCAACCTGGGCCACGGCATCCTGCCGACGGTGCCGGTTGAAAACGCCATCCAGATGGTCGAGTCTGTCCATCGTCTCTCCCAGAGGTAACCAGCCATGTCCGTTATGATGAAAAATATCGTCGTCTTTGTGACCGACCTGGCCGCAGCCAAGACCTTTTATGCCGAACAGCTGGGGTTGCCGCTGGCCGGCGAGACCCAGATGCTGATGGAGTTCTTCCCCGCCAGCCAGGGTACCACCCTCGGCATTGCGCTGGCCCTGCAGGATGACGCCAAGGCCCTGGTGGGCCGCCACACCGGTATCACCCTGCAGGTCACCGACATCGAGACGTTGTGCGATCGCCTGAAAGAGGGCGGCGCCCGTTTTATTGAACCGCTGGAGGTCTCCCCCTGGGGCAAGATGGCGGTGGTGGCCGATCCGGACGGCAATCAGTACGCCCTGGTGGAGATGCCGCAATGATCACCGTCACCGGAGGGCTCCTGGACCAGCTCTCCGAACAGGCCCGGCGAGCGCCCCGCCTGCGGATGAACCACAACTTCCACCCGGCCGATGAATCCCACTGCCATCGCCTGCTGAACGCCGTTGAACCCGGCTCCTACATCCGCCCCCACCGTCATCTGGCGACCGAGAAGGATGAGACCTTTGTCTTGCTGCGGGGCCGCCTGGGGGTCGTTGAGTTCGACGACCAGGGGCAGGTGTCCGCCACCGCCCTCCTCATCGCCGGCACCGATGCCACCCTGGTCACCATCCCCCACGGGCGCTTTCACACCGCCGTCAGTCTGGCTGCCGGCACCATCTTCTTCGAGGCCAAGGCCGGCCCCTACCTGCCGTTCAGCGCGGCGGAAAAGGCCCCCTGGGCGCCTGAGGATACCGATCCCGAGACAGCCGCCTACCTGCAAACGCTGTGCGCCCTCTTTTCCTGCTGATACCACTCGTCATCCTGCTTAGCCTCATCCCCCGGCCCGCTGTCGCAACCCTACCGATGCGCCCCTACAGCGGCGTTGGCATCCTCCAAATACCTCCGCGCAGCTCTAACCTTACCGTTCAGCTCTATGCCGATCCAGGTCTGGGACGTGATGGCCAACTCAATCCAGCAGCTGTCAGGCAGCTGACCGGCTGGCTTTTCGGCGGCGATGACGACCTGTACCTGCTGGTCACGGCCCACAAGGAGGGCTGGCTACGGGTTGCCTGCGACGATTCGGGCAAGGAGGCCTGGCTACATCCGACCCGACAGTGGCACTTCTCCCCCTGGGCTCGATTTCTCAAAGGAAAGATGCTGCATCTTCTGCCCAACGCACCGGCCTGGGCCCTCCAGGCGTATCCCCAGCCGGTGGCCACACGACGGGGCGCCACCCCATTGACAGCCACGACGATGCTGAAGGTTATCGTCGCCCATGACGATTGGTGCTATGTCCTCTACAACCGGACCAGCTCAGGCTGGATTCGCTGGCGCGACCCCGACGGCCGCCTCCTGATCGGCCTGGCCCGATCAGCCCCCTTACAAAGCCGTTGACGCCCTTTCAGGGGTATGCTACGAATATAACCATGTCTATGACGAGTATCATCACCTCAGCAGCGCGAGCTACCACCGCCGCGGCGCGTAACGCCGCAAGGCCTGCTGCTGCCTGCTGATCGTTGTCGTTCCTGAAAGACCGAACAGCCGTGGGTATGCAGCCTGCGGCTGTTTTCATGTATGGCGTATCATTCACCCATGAGAGAGGAATCCGAACCCATGCGCGTCAACCTGGTCCAACCCGGCAGTGGTGAACTGACCTACGAGATCCGCAACATCGTCAACGTGGCGGAGAAGCTGCAGAGATGCGGCGTCACCATCAACTGGGAGAACATCGGCGATCCGATCGTCAAGGGGGAGCAGATCCCGGACTGGATGAAGGAGATCGTTGCCGCTGCCGTCCATGACAACGACACCTGGGGCTACTGCCACACCCGCGGTGTGCTCAAGACCCGCGAGTTCATCTGCGCGACCACCAACCAGCGGGGCGGCGCCCAGATCACCCCGGAAGACATCATCTTCTTCAACGGCCTGGGTGACGCCATCGCCAAGATCTACGGCTGCCTGCAACCCCAGGCGCGGGTACTGATGCCCTCCCCCTCCTACACCACCCACACCCTGGGGGAGATCGGCCATGCCCATGGACCGGCGCTGCACTTTCGCTTGCAGCCGGAACAAGGCTGGCATCCGGATATGGATGAATTGCGGCGACAAGTGGCGGACAACCCCGGTATCTGCGCCATCATGATCATCAATCCGGACAACCCCACCGGCATGGTCTACAACAGGGAGACCTTGCAACAGATCGTCGCCATCGCCCGGGAGTTCGGCCTGTTCATCATCTGCGACGAGGTCTATAACAACATCGTCTACAACGGTGAAACCACCGTGCCGATCAGCGCCGTGATCGGCGACGTGCCGGCCATCTCCCTGAAAGGGATCTCCAAGGAGTTCCCCTGGCCCGGTTCCCGCTGCGGCTGGATCGAGGTCTACAACGGCCACGCGGACGACCAGTTCCGCAAGTACATCAATCTGATCCTCACCGCCAAGATGAACGAGGTCTGCTCCACCACCCTGCCCCAGACCGTGATCCCGGCCATCATGCAGCACCCCCGCTACCAGGTCTACCTGCAGGAACGGATCAGCCTCTACGAACGGGCCAGCAACATCACCTACAATTATCTGAAGGAGGTGCCGGAGTTGCTGGTGAACCGGACCAACGGCGCCTTTTACATGGCGGTGGCCTTCAGAGACGGCGTCTTGAACGGCAGCCAGACCCTGCCGATCGAGAACCGGGAGGTACGGGACCTGGTGGAATCGCTGGTCAACCAGCCCGGCGTCTCACCGGACAAGCGGTTCGTCTACTACACCCTGGCCGCCACCGGCATCTGCACGGTGCCGCTCTCTTCCTTCGCCACCGAACTGCAGGGGTTCCGGGTGACCCTGCTGGAACGGAACCCCGCCGAGACGGAACGGATCTACCAGACCCTGGCCGCCACGATCAAGGCGTACATCCGGTCCTGAGAGGGGAACACCACGATGGAGGAGATCAAACGGTTCTTTGCCGACAACGACCGCTTTGCCCGCCACTGCGGCATCGAACTCCTGGAGGCGGAGACCGGCCGCGCCCGGGTGGCGATGGAGATCGAGCCGCACCACCTAAACGGCGCCCATACCGTCCATGGCGGCGCCATCTTTACCCTGGCCGATTTCGCCTTTGCCGTGGCCTCCAACTCCCACGGAACCCTGGCCATGGGGATCAACACCAGCGTCGCCTTTGTCAAGGCGCCAACCCAGGGCAGGCTGTACGCCGAGGCCCGAGAACTGGCGCGCAACCCGCGACTAGGCACCTATCTGGTTCAGGTGACCGATGACCAGGGAGACCTCATCGCCAGTTTTCAGGGGACGGTCTACCGGAAGAAACAGCCCCTCTTTCCCCCTGCTGATGGCCCTGCGGTGAACCACTGAGCGGAAATCTGCTGCTGCACAGATACAGCGAGGCCCGCATCGGTTGCGGGCCTCGCTGTCATGATGGTGCTGGGTACCATTTGCATGGTCTGTCAGGCCGTAACCAACCGGCCTGTGGTAGAACGGAGACTATGTGTTAACAGCTGCCAGGCGGCGTATCCTCCATGGTAACCCCTCCTGCGTAACTTACTACAGCCTATAAACCGGGTCGTAACAGCTACTCCGTTTCTCCTTCGTTTTGTTCTCAAGGCAGCGCTACCTTTGACTTCAGCTTAACCGAACCAGCAGAAAAAAACAGTCTGTTTTTTATTTTTTTACCGGCGTATTATACAGCGTTCAGACTCTTTTCTCCCTCGCTCAACGGCTAATCGCGCCTCCCCCCCATAAACCGCAGCAACATTAGGAACAGGTTGATGAAATCGAGATACAGGGTGAGGGCGCCCAGGATCGCCGGTTTACGTCCCTCCCCGCCTGCCGCTGCCAGCTGCTTGATCTTCCAGGTATCATGCGCAGTCAAGCCGGTAAAAACCAGCACGCCGATCCCCGAGACCACCCACGAGACCGCCGGGCTCTTCAGAAAGATGTTCACCACAGAGGCGATCACGATGCCGATCAGCCCCATGAACAGGAAGCTCCCCCAGGAGGTCAGGTCCCTGCGGGTGACATAGCCGTAGATACTCATGGCGCCGAACATGGCGGCCGTCACCAGAAAGGTGCTGGCGATGGAGTCGGCCGTATAGATGAGAAAGATCACCGACAGGGTCAGGCCGTTCAAGGCCGAGTAGCCGAGAAAGAGCATGGTGGCTGCTGTGTTGCTCAGCCGGTTGACCGCTCCGGATAGGATAAAGACCAGGGCCAGTTCGCCGATCATCAGGCCGTAGAAGACCAGCCTGTTGCCGACAATGGCCTGCAACAGGGCAGGCGATGAGACCGTCGCCACCGCAAGGACCGCGGTGAGGGTGAGTCCCAGCCCCATCCAGGCGTAGACTTGGCGGACCAGGCTGTTCTGCCTGACAACAAGGGCAGTGCGGCTGTGGGAGCTATCATTCGTATTAATGGTATGCATGGGTACTTCCTCCTTGAAGCTTCATACTACACCAGTCCGCCGGTCGCCGGCAAGGGGGCGCTGACCGGCGCCACTTCCATCCGGCTACCCCCCAGCGGCATCCTCTCCCAGGTAGCGTTGTACCGCCCGGCGCAACGAAACAAAGCCGATCCGGTCATAGTCAACGGCGTCACGATCCACCCACAGAAACGACGCCAGGTCATCGGCTGCCGCAAGAGGCGGCGCCTCATCCCACCGGACCAGAAAGATCAGGTCAACGGTATCATACACGACGCCGCGATAGCGGTAGGTATTGGGAAAGGAATAGAGATACCGTACCGTCTGCACCGTGGCCCCCAACTCTTCCTGCAGCTCACGGCGCACCGCCTCTTCCGCCGTCTCCCCTGGATCGACGAATCCGCCGGGGAGGTCGAGCATCCCCAGCTGCGGTTCATGCCTCCTCACCCCGAAGAGGATCCTGCCCCGGCACTCAATGATGACCGCCACCGCTGCGGCAACATTCAGGTAGAGGACAAAACCGCATCCAGCGCAGGTGAGCTTTTTCGGCGTCGGCCAGACAATTTCCTCGCCACCGCAGTGGGGGCAACGGGTGATCCGGGCCGCTGCCGCGGCATCCGGGGGAAGGGGCGTGGCCGGCATCAGGCGATCTCCGACAGCTTCAGGACCGCCTTGTCCACTAGCAGATCACCCACCGCTGCAACATAGCGGCGATAATGGGGCGAGGCCATATGCCGTTCCAGGGCGGCCATGTCTGCCCAGCTCTCGTAAAACAGAAACAGGGCCGGATCCTGGGTATCCTGATGCAGACGATATTCGAGACAGCCCGCCTCCTGGCGGGTCGGCCCCACCATCTTCAGCAGCTCTCCCTTCACCTGCTCCACGGCATCGGGACGTGCCGTCACCTTGGCCACCACGGTAATCTTCACCACTGCTCCCCCTTTCGCGCCTGAAACACAGAAAGCCCTTGAACGTTCAAGGGCTTTCTGTTCTCAACCGGACTATGCCGGACTATTAATTGGCGTCCCCTAGGGGATTTGAACCCCTGTCGCCGCCGTGAAAGGGCGGTGTCCTGGGCCGGGCTAGACGAAGGGGACGCATATGGTGAGCCGCGTTGGGATCGAACCAACGACCACCTGATTAAAAGTCAGGTGCTCTACCATCTGAGCTAGCGGCTCGCTCAAGGAATTTCGTTTTTACTATTCATGCCGTTGTTTGTCAATATCTTTTATACGTCTTTTTATCAGACCGCAAACGGATTGCGCAACTGGATGGTCTGATCACGCCGCGGCCCCACAGAGACCAGCACGATGGGACAGCCGACCAGCTCCTCCAGACGCTTGACATAGGAGCGCGCCTGGTCCGGCAGTTCATCAAAGGAGCGGCAGGCGGAGATATCCGACTGCCAGCCGGGCAGCTCCTCGTAGACCGGTTCACAGCGCTCAAAGGTCTCCAGCTTGGCCGGCAGCGTTTCCAGCATCTTCCCTGCATACCGATAGCCAGTGCAGACCTTGATGGTTGCGAAGCCGGACAACACGTCCAGCTTGGTGAGGGCGATACCGGTCAGGCCGTTCACCCGCACCGCGTAGCGGACCACCATGGCGTCGAACCAGCCGCAGCGGCGTGGTCTGCCGGTGGTGGCCCCAAACTCGCCCCCCACCTGACGGAGCTGCTCGCCGGTCTCCTCCAGCAGTTCGGTGGGAAACGGACCGCTGCCGACCCGGGTGACGTAGGCCTTGGAGATACCGATCACCTCGTTGATGGCACGGGGTGAGACACCGGAACCGGTGGCAGCCCCTCCGGCGCAGGTGGAGGAGGAGGTGACATAGGGATAGGTGCCGTGGTCCACATCCAGCAGGGTGCCCTGGGCCCCCTCGAACAAGAGCTTTTTGCCGGCCTTCAGGGAGTTATCCAGGATCAGGGCGGTATCGGCCACATACCGCTGCAGCATCTCGGCATAATCCTGATAGGCGCGATAGATGGCGTTGTACTCCAACGGCTCCACCCCCAACCGCTCCAGCTGGACGTTCTTGTCGTCCAGGTTTTCGCGCAGCTTGCGGCTGAAGATCACCGGATCCAGCAGGTCCATCAAGCGGATGCCGCGACGGCCGATCTTGTCCTCATAGCAGGGACCGATGCCGCGGCCGGTGGTGCCGATCTTCCGGTCGCCGCTCTTCGCCTCACGGGCGATGTCGAGGGCCTTGTGGTACGGCATGATGATATGGAGCGATTCGGACAAGAGCAGCGTACTGTCGTCCTGCAGCCGTCCGGCGGCCTGCAGACGCTTCACCTCCATGATGAAGACCTCGGGATCCAGCACCACGCCGTTACCGATCACGCACCGCTTGCCGGCATGGAGCACACCGGAGGGGATCAGGTGCAACACCACCTTTTCATCCCCCACCACCAGGGTATGGCCGGCGTTGTTCCCCCCCTGGTAGCGGACGATCTCATCCGCATACTCGGTATAGATATCAACAACCTTGCCTTTACCCTCATCGCCCCACTGGGCCCCCACTACAACAACGTTTGCCATAAATCTCACTCCTGAATCAGGTCATGCTGCGCCAGGAATCCCTCCTGCAGCAGCTGGTCTCTGGTGATGGTAGTCTGGTGGCCGTCGCTGCTGCGCACCAGCAGGTAACCCTGCTCCGGTTGGTCGATGACCAGCATGCAGCGGATGCCGGTCTGGCGGGCATACTCAAGGGAACTGGCGAGATCGCGGCGGATAATATCCCGCGCCACGGTCAGCCCCTGCCCCCGCAGTAATCTGGCGATGGTCAGTGCCTCCTGACGGTCCTCCCGCTGGTTGAACAACAAAAGGTCCCGGCGCGGTTCGGTCAGTCCGCTGGCCCGTTCCCCAAAGGCCTCCACCAGCGGCAACACGTTGCAGGTAAAACCGGTGGCAGCGGCGGGGAGTCCATACCGGGCGGTCAGACCATCGTACCGGCCGCCGCTGAACAGGGCCTCGCCGATGCCGGGGGCAAATCCCTCAAAAGTCAGGCCGGTGTGATAATCAAGGCCCCGCGTCTCACCGAGGTCGAAGGTCAGGTAGCGGGCGACCCCGTGCAAATCCAGGATGGCCAGCACCTGCTGCAGATTCTCCAGGGCGCGGCGCGAACAGTCGTTGGTGACCACCCGGGCTGCCGTAGCCAGCACCTCTCTGCCGCCAAACAGGCGGGGAAGGGCCAAAAGTTCCGCACAGCTCTGGTTGGACAGAGGATGGCCGGCCGTGATGCGCGCCACGGCCGAGGCATCCTTGCGGGCCACCGCCTCTTTCAGGCGCTGCAGCGGCTCACCCGAGAGGCCGCAGGCGTCGAACACGCCGCGGCAAAAGGCCACCTGCCCCAGGTCCACCGTGAACTCCCCCACGCCAAGCCCCTGCATCACCTCAACCGCCATGGCCACCATCTCGGCATCGGCCTCGGGGGAATCCAGGCCGATCAGCTCCACCCCGGTCTGAAAGATCTCGCGGCTCCGCCCCGATTGCAGCTCGGCATGACGCAACACCCGGCCGCTGTAACAGATCCGGTGGGGGAGGGGACGATCCTTCAGGCGGGTGGCGACAATGCGGGCGATCTGGGGGGTGATGTCGGGGGGGATGGCCAGCATACGGCCCGACTGCCAGTCGTCAAACCGGAAGGTGCGGCTGCGCAGCCCTTCCCCCATGCCGCCGGCCAGCACCTCCTCAAACTCCAGGGCCGGCGGGATGATCCGCTGGAAGCCCCAGGCCTCGGCCACCCGCAGGAGCTGGGCCTCCACGGCGGCAATGGCGGCTGCCCGGGCCGGCAGGTAATCGGCCACCCCGCGGGGAAGCCCGGTATCAACGGGATCTCGGCGCAGGGTGTCACTCCCCCTTTGTGAACGGTTGCGCCGCCAGGGCAGCAGCCAGCTTATCGGTGACGGCGGTGGCAGCCACGGTCAGTTGCGCCAGGCCGCCGGTCCCCTGGACCAGCTGCCGGGCCACCCCCTCACCTGCGGCAGAGCGTGCGTACAGATCCATGGCGTACTGGTTCCCCACCTGCACAAAGGTGCCGTTGACCCGGCACTGGGCCTGGGCCGGGGTAGCAACCAGCTGCAGACCGTCCTTTGCCAGGCGGGCAGCCACAACGGCACGCAACGAGGCGGTGGACTGATCGGTCGCCGCCTGGCTTGCCACCCCGAGTGGTTCCAGGTAGACCCGCACCGGTTGCGCTGCGGCCGCCGACACGGACAGCGGGGCCAGCAGCAGTACAAGCAACAACAGCTGTCTCATGATCCCTCCCCGCAACTTGGGCTGCGGTAGACCGGGTGAACGATAAAAGCCGGGGGAGTATGCCATATCCCCCGGCAGCTGTCAAAAAAAAGGCGGCACGGTTCCCCGTGCCGCCTTTGGTACTGCCGGTTGCCGCAGAGGCCTAGAAGAAGTAGTAGAAGGCCAGACGACCGATGTTGTTGATCCCCATATAGTTCGGGGCGCCTTTATACTGGGTATCCATATGCTGGAACTCGGCCCCAACCCGCACGGCGGCGTTCAGGTCGTAGGTCAGGTTGGCGAACAGTTCCTGGTTGTACAGCTCGTTAGTAGCAGCATACTTGCCGGGGTTGATCACGCCGCGGCGGCCGTAGCCCAGGTTTAAGCCCAGGTCCTGGGTGGGGTAGAAGGTGAAGCTGCCGGCCAGGCCGAACCCTTTGCGCTCCTGGGCATCGGTGGCGGTCACCACGCCGGCGGAGGCGGTGGCGCCACTCCAAGCCATATCAGTGGCCAGGTACCCCTGCCCTTCAAATGCCAAGGACATTGCCCGGCCCTTACCGTCCTGGGAGCGGAGGATCGGCACATAGGCGTAGATACCGGAGCCGTAGGAGTCAAGCTGCTTGGTTACTGTTGCTTTTACTTTCTGGTTGCCGTAGAGCCCGAACAGCCCCAGGGTCAACGGCTTCATACCCATCCCCATATAGCCGGGGGCCACACCCAGGGCCTTGCTGGTGAAGTTGATCTGGCCGGCAACGTTTACGGCGGAGTTAAAGTTGCCTGTTGCCGGGGCAACGGCTGCTGGTACGCCACCTAAATCGGTACCGCTATCCTGGGAGGGGTTCTGCAGGGCCACCACGAAGGAGAGCTGGTTGTCCCGGTTGATGTCCACCTTCTGGGTCAGGCGGAACATCGGGACCCGGGGGTTGTTGGGGGCGCCGGTGGTGGCGCCGGCCCCGAAGTCGATGGTCGGCTTGATGTAGGGGCCGAAGGTATCGTATGCCTGACCGAACAGCAGCTGGGTGGAGGACCAATCGATGGCGCCCCAGGCCTGACGCATCCGCAGGGTGGGGGATTCGTTGCCGTTGTTGGCGCCGTAGAAGTCGGCCTCCAACAGGGCGCTGGTCTTGCCGCCACCCAGGAGGGTGGGGCCGGTCACCTTGAACCCGAACCGGGACTGGCGGGCGGTCAGGACCGATTGGTCGGCGAGTCCGGCTGTTGCCGGAGCCGTCTTGTTGTTACTCATGGCAGGAGAGGTATTACCCAGGTTACGGGCGTTATAGGCGTACTCACCCTTGATGAAGCCATAGAAGTCGACGTGAAACTTGCTCATCACCGATTCATCGGCGTGGGCCGGGACCGCCATCATCAACAACGCCGCTGCTGCCATACCGTATTTTACCTGTTTTTTCATCGCGAACTCCTCCTTCTGTGACATGAATTGAATTTTGTTCCACACTGCAGACTCATGCTTCAGGATGTAACGATACTGCCTGGTCAGGCGCATCTACCGCTTCAGAATACTCATAGGTTGCGAACGGCCGCACCTCCTTTCATCCGGGATATATGCAAAATACCGCGTCATGCCTCGTTATGGCCGGGTACCCCCCGGCAGCGGCGCCACCAGGGCGCCGGGGCGGACAGCGACACCGGTGACCCGGCAGACCGCACCTTTGGCGCCGAAGAAGCCAGCGACCACCACGTGGGCCACCGGCGCGCCGGGGTCGAACCCGAGCCCCGGCACCAGCTGACCACCCTGATAGAGGGCAAGCTGTTGACCCATGTTCAGACCGGTCTGATGACCGGCGTTGATGTAGAGACGATCCCCCTCCACCTGCACCACCCGGGCGAACCAGGGGATCAGGGGGACATCGGCGGCGACCCGTGCGGCCAGATCGGCCAGGGCTGCGGCGGCACCGTTATCGCCGGTCCCCACCACCACCTGCTCGGTCTTGACCATGGTGTTACCCAGGGTGTCCAGGAGCGCCACGGAGATCACCGCCCCCGGCTTTACCCCATCGGGGGCCTGGAGCAGCAGGGCCCCCTGTACGCCGTTCTCGGCAAAGAGCCGGTTCCCCATGCCGGCTTGGGCGGCTGGATCGGCCGGCGGCTCCAGGCCGGTGAGGGGATCAACCACCAGGGAAGGACGTCCTGCCAGATGGGAGGCAAAGGCCACCGCCACCTGTCGGGCCGCAGCCGGGGCGATGAGGGCCACGCGCCAGGAAAGCCCCTGCTGCACGGCGGCAGCCGCCGGAACGGCCTGGGATGCACCAGCAGCGGGGGCGGCAGGGGGGGCAGCGGCCTGACCGGCAGCGGCAGAGCCGTAGCCAAGACCGGCCTTGGCGGCGTCGAAGCCTTTGCGGGCCAGTTGCCCGCCGGTGGGTATCCAGGAATCGAGGGATTTCTTCGGCACCCAGATGGTGGCGGGGGCCGAGGGGGCAGAGGTCATCTGCGGGTTGGGGACCTCGACATACTCATCCTGGCCGTTGCCGGAGGAGGAGGGGGGGGTCACCGGGGCGGCGGCGCAGGCTGCGCAGAGCGCCAGGAGCGGCAGGGTTAGCAGGTGGTACGCACGTGGCATGCAGATCCTCATTTCATCGGTTGCTATAACCGGGGATGCTTATTTTGCCTGAATGTTTACACAAGGTCGAGTTTTCTGTCAATAAAATAAAACTGTATTTTATGTTTTTCGACGCCGCACGACCAGGGCGATCAATGCCCCGGCTGGCACAGTTCGGTCAATACCCCGCCGGAGCTCTTGGGGTGGAGGAAGGCGATCCTGGCACCATGGGCGCCGTTTCGAGGGGTATCGTCGATCATCCGCACACCTTGCCCCTTCAGATGGGCGATGGCGGCCGCGATATCGGACACCTCGTAGGCGATGTGATGGATACCGGGACCGTTCTTTTCCAGAAACCGGGCGATGGGACTGTCCGGCGAGCTGGGTTCCAGGAGCTCGATCTTCGACTCCCCCACCTGCAGCATGGCCACCCGCACCTGCTGGTCCGGCACCTCCTCAATCCCCGCAAGGGGGAGGGTGAGGGCATCGCGGTAAAAGGGGATACTGGCCTCCAAAGATTGCACGGCTATGCCGATATGGTTAAGGTTGTGTAACATTTTGCCCCAACTCCTATCTTCTGAAGATATCCAGCAACCGCCGCGAGGCCGCCGCCGGTGTGGTGATACCGCAGGAAACCGCCTCCTGCAGTTGCGGAAAGACCCCCGTGACATCCGGATGATGCAGGAAGAGCTGCTTCAGGTCGTCCATCAGGAGCGCCCACATCCAGTCCACCGACTGACTGCGGCGGGTCTCGTCAAACTCGCCCGATCCCTGCATCGCCGCGCGAAAGCGGACCAGCATCTGCCAGACCTCGGCCACCCCTTCCTGCTGCAGGGCGCTGACCGCCATGACCGGCACGGTCCAGTTTCTGCTTTTGGGGCGCAGGATATGCAGGGCGTTTTCGTACTGCCGCCGGGCCAGCTCGGTCTTGGTCCGGTCGATGTCGGCCTTGTTGATGACGATGGCGTCGGCCAGCTCCATGACCCCCTTCTTGATCCCCTGCAGTTCGTCACCGGCGGTGGCCAGTTGCAGCAGCATGAAGAAGTCCACCATTGAGGCCACGGTGGTCTCGGACTGCCCCACCCCGACCGTCTCGATGATCACCACGTCATAGCCGGCCGCCTCGCAGAGGAGCATGGTCTCGCGGGTACGGCGGGCCACGCCGCCCAAGGTCTCGCCGGCCGGCGAGGGACGGATGAAGGCGTTCGGGTTGCGGGACAGCTCCTCCATCCGGGTCTTGTCCCCCAGGATGCTGCCGCCGGTGATCTGGGAGGAGGGGTCCACCGCCAGCACCGCCACCTTGTGCCCCTGCCCAGTCAGGTGGGAGCCGAAGGCCTCGATGAAGGTGCTCTTACCCACCCCCGGCACGCCGGTGATGCCGATGCGTAAACTGTTGCCACTGTATGGCAGCAGCAGATCCAGCAACTGTGCCGCCTTTTCGGCATGTTCCGGTTTCCTGCTCTCGATCAGGGTGATACCCTTGCCGATGGCACGGATATGCCCCTCCCTGATCCTGTCGGCTAACGCCTGCAGCTCCATCGCCCGCTACTTGCCCTTCTTGATCGCCGCCAGGGTCTCGCGAGCCGAGGCGGTGACCGGGGTGCCCGGTCCGAAGATGCAGGCCGCGCCGGCCTGGTACAGCTCGTCGTAGTCCTGCCGCGGGATGACGCCGCCACAGACCACGATGATGTCGTCGGCCCCCAGGTTCTGCAGTTCGGCCACCAGTTGCGGCACCAGGGTCTTGTGGCCGGCCGCCAGGCTGGAGACGCCGATCACATGCACGTCGTTCTCCACCGCCATCTTGGCAGTCTCGTCCGGGGTCTGGAACAGCGGTCCCATATCCACATCAAAGCCGACATCGGCAAAGGCGGTGGCGATCACCTTGGCCCCACGGTCATGGCCGTCCTGGCCCATTTTGGCGATCAGGATGCGTGGCCGCCGCCCTTCGTGCTCGGCAAAGGCATCGACCTCCTTCTTCAGGGCTGCAAAATCGTCATTATCCTCGAACACCTTGCCGTATACCCCCGCTACCAGTTTGATCTCGGCCTTGTGGCGACCGAACACCTTTTCCATGGCGTCGGACATCTCGCCGACGGAGGCCCGCTTGCGGGCAGCCTCGACGCAGGCCGCCAGCAGGTTGCCCTGGCCGGTCTCGGCCACCGTGGTGATAGCTGCCAGCGCGGCCTGACAATCGGCTTCGTTCCGCTCACTACGCAGCTTCTTCAGGCGGGCGATCTGGGCCTCCCGCACCGCGGTGTTATCGATGTCCAGCACCTCGATCTGGGTCTCGTCCGCAAGCCGGTACTTGTTGACCCCCACGATCACATCCAGGCCGCGGTCGATGCGGGCCTGCTTGCGGGCCGCCGACTCCTCGATCTTCAGCTTGGGCATGCCGGATTCGATCGCCTTGGTCATACCGCCCAGGGCGTCGATCTCGGCGATCAGCTTACGTCCCTCCTCGATCAGCGCGGCGGTCAGCGACTCCAGATAGTAGGAGCCGGCCAGCGGGTCCACCACCTTGGTGATACCGGTCTCCTCCTGGATCACCAGCTGGGTGTTGCGGGCGATGCGGGCCGAGTGGTCGGTGGGGAGGGCGATCGCCTCGTCCAGGGCGTTGGTGTGCAGCGACTGGGTGCCG
>JAJYCS010000061.1 GCA_021778115.1 Deltaproteobacteria bacterium | reverse complement strand
CAGGTCGGAGTTGATCCGGTTGACCAGCGAGGTGTGGGAAAAATCACCGTCCAGCCCGAACGGCACCTCCCGCAGCAGGAAGTAGCGCACCACATCCACGCCGTACTTGTCGATCAGCATGTTCGGCTCCACCACGTTCTGCAACGACTTGCTCATCTTCTGGCCTTCCACCGTCCACCAGCCGTGGGCAAAGACCTTCTTGGGCAGCGGCAGACCAGCCGCCATCAGGAAGGTGGGCCAGTAGACCGCATGGAATCGCAGGATATCCTTGCCGATCAGGTGTACATCCACCGGCCAGAACGTGCCGTAATTCCCCGAGGCGTCCGGATATCCCAGGGCGGTGATGTAGTTAGTGAGGGCATCGAACCAGACGTAGATCACATGGCGCTCGTTGCCCGGCACCGGGATGCCCCAGGAGAATGAGGTGCGCGACACGGAAAGGTCACGCAAGCCTTCCTTGATAAACGAGACGATCTCGTTGCGCTTGGTGCGTGGCTGGATAAAGTCGGGGTTGGCCTCGATGTGGGCCAACAGGCGCTCGCCGTAGGCGCTCATCCTGAAGAAGTAGGACTCTTCCTTCAGCTTTTCCACCGGCCGGTTGCAGTCCGGACATTTGCCGTCCTCAATTTGGGTCTCGGTCCAGAAGGTCTCGCAGGGGGTACAGTACCAGTCCTCATACTCACCCAGGTAGATATCCCCTTGATCCATGAGCTGTTTAAAGATATGCGTAACACCCTGCTTGTGCCGTTCCTGGGTGGTACGGATAAAATCGGTATTGGCGATGCCCAGTTTTTCCCACAAGGCCTGGAACCGCTTGACCACCCGGTCGGCCAGTTCAAGGGGGGTCTCCCCTGCCGCCTGGGCCGCTTTTTCAACCTTCTGGCCATGCTCGTCGCTGCCGGTCAAAAAGAAGACGTCATACCCCTTAAGACGTTTGTAGCGGGCCAGCACATCGGCGGCCAGGGTGGTATAGGCGTGGCCGATGTGGGGCACATCATTCACATAGTAAATCGGGGTGGTCAGGTAGAAGGTCGGCTTCATGCTCATTACTCCTGGGGGGCGCCATCGGGTTTCTGGTCCTGGGGCTTACGGTGGCCATGACGACGGTTACGTTTTTTTCGCTTCGCTTTCTGTTCGTCGGTGGGGGATGGTTTCGGTACGGGTTGCGGAGGCGTCGCCTGCTGTTCGCTCGGATCGGCCGGTGCAGGGCGCTGCTGTCTCGATGGCTGCTGCGGGCGTAGTTTATGGGGTTTCGGCTGGTCACGGTCACGGAACGACTCTTTGGCGTGTGCCGCATCGGCCCGCGCCTCATCCACCAGGTCGGTGACATGCACGCTGGCCAGTTTTCCGTCATCCTGCCGCAGGGTCAGTTCGCCGGTCAGCAGGTTCATTTTCTCCACCGTGCCGCAATGCTCGAGCGTACAGGCCCGTTTACCGCATTTCGGGAAGTTCTTGCGCAGGTCACAATAGGCCTCGTATTCGTAATCCAGACAGCAGAGCAGCCGTCCACACTGGCCGGAGATCTTGGTGGGGTTCAACGCCAGATGCTGCTCTTTTGCCATCTTCACCGATACCGGCTGGAAATCGCGCAGGAAGGAGGCGCAGCACAATTCACGGCCGCAGATCCCCAGACCGCCCACCATCTTGGCCTCGTCCCGCACCCCGATCTGACGCATCTCGATCCGGGTATGGAAGGTGTGGGCCAGATCCTTGACCAGCTCACGAAAGTCCACCCTGCCGTCGGCGGTAAAATAGAAGATCGCCTTGCTGCCGTCGAAGAGGTATTCCACCCGCACCAGTTTCATATCCATACCACGTTCTTTGATCCGGCGCAGACAGAACTCGCGGGCCTCCTGTTCACGGCGGGCATGGTGCGTTAGGGTCTTTTCGTCATCAGGTTCCAACAGACGCCGTACCTGCATCAGCGGTTGCTGCAACTGGGCAACATCCCGCTCTTCAGGTGGGGAAACGACCGTGCCGAGGCCAGCGCCGCGGTCGGTATCCACCACCACCCGGTCACCTGGCTGTAGTGTGAGGTCGCCGGCGTCGAAATCGTACATCTTTCCGGCTTGATTGAACTGCACGGCAACGACACGTACCACGTGAGGCACTCCTTGGTTCGGTAAATTTGTTCGGCAGATGTCTTGGATCAGGCGATTCGCAGCCGGCTGTAGCGTAGCAGAAAACACTCAAGAGCCAATTTGGGGTTGACGTTCCCCTGTACGGCACGCCGGGTTTCAAGGGCCAACTCCAGCGCCTCAATCAGGTTGGCCGGGGGGAAACGTTCCCCTTCCACTCGCAGCTTTTCTGCCAGAAAGTCGTTGGTCAATCGAACAGCTGGTGTTGTATGCAGAAGCAACATATCCCGCAGCAGAGAGAGGATGATGTCAAACAGTTCCAGGGTTTCATCCCGGCCGCTTGCCAGTCGTTCACTGGTGTCGAAGAGTGTTGCCGCCTGCTGATGTCGCGCCAGGTGCAGGGCCTCAAGAACCGTCTGCCGTTCTGCCCGCGCCTCATCGCCATTCAGGTTATATGCCTCGTCAAGGCTGCCTTGCGCCAGGGGTGCCACGGTGGCCGCAACCGCAGGGTCCATCCCCTGTTGCTGCAGCAAGGCGGTCAAGTCGGGTGTGTCAAGCGGGGCAAACCGCAGATGCTGACAGCGCGACCGGACCGTGGGCAGCAGCAGGTCAGCCTGATTGGTCAGCAGGATCAGCAGACCGTGCCCAGGCGGTTCTTCCAACGTTTTCAGCAGGGAGTTTGCCGCTCCCGTCGACATCCGCTCGGCCGGTTCGATCAGGCAGGCCTTGCGTGGGGCCTCAAACGGCCGCAGGGCCAGCATCTGCTGCAATTCGCGCACCTGTTCGATGCTGATATCCCGCTTGTCCGGCAGCGGCTGCAACAGGTGCAGGTCAGGATGGTTGCCCGCCACCAGTTTCTTG
Source organism: Deltaproteobacteria bacterium (assembly GCA_021778115.1). Classification (GTDB taxonomy): domain Bacteria; phylum Desulfobacterota; class Desulfuromonadia; order Geobacterales; family Pseudopelobacteraceae; genus Trichlorobacter. Next base: position 10,917 of record JAJYCS010000061.1, on the reverse strand, counting down.
CAACTGGGGCAGATGCCACAGGCCTCGCCCGCCACCAGCTGCCGGCAGAACAGGCTGGCTACCAGGGCCAATGCCGTGGTGCGGCGACCGCAACCGTTGATCCCTTCAAACAGGTAGGCGTGGGCCACCCGATTGCCGGCTATGGCGCGCCGCAGGGCGTCCACCGTCCGATCCTGCCCTATGACCTCCCGTAACCGTAGCGTCATCGTGCATCCAGACGGTCGAAGACTGCCGCGGCGATCCGGACCGCCACCTGTTCCGGGCTGTTGGTGGCATCAAACGTCACAAAACGGTGCGGTTCCTCGGCTGCCAGCGTCAGGTAGCCGTCGCGCACCCGCTGGTGGAACTCCAGCGCCTCAAGCTCAAACCGCTCCTCGCGAGGACCGCTTGATGCGTCGATACGCTGCCGTGCCCGTAACAGGCCTGTTTCCACCGGGCAATCCAGCAACAGGGTGCTATCCGGAGCCAGTCCCTGGCAGGCCAGCAGGTTTACCTGTTCGATCAACTGGCGGTCAAGCCCCCGGCCAAAGGCCTGATAGGCCCGGGTGGCATCGCTGAAACGGTCGCAGAGCACGATCTGTCCCTGGGCCAGCGCGGGGCGGACCACCTCGGCCAGGTGTTGGGTCCGGGCCGCCCCGTACAACAGCAACTCGGTCATCGCCACCATTGTCCGGTTTCCGGCATCCAGCAGCACCGCCCGCACCTGGTCGGCGATCGGGCAGCCGCCCGGTTCCCTCGTTACCACCACCCGGTGGCCGGCTGCCGTCAGCGCCTGGGCCAACAAGCGGATCTGGGTGCTCTTGCCGCACCCCTCTATCCCTTCAAAGGTAATGAACATCGTTGGTTATCGATCCTGAAAATGGCTCATTATAGGCATCTGTGACCGGCTTGGCAACCGCAAACCGAACACCCTTGCGGTGGCTCTGACGAGAGGCTATACTTCTTCACCAAGGAGCCGCAATGCCAGCATCTTCAGACAGCATCCTCGGATACACCTTTTTACAAACCGCGCTCCTGCGCCAGGCGCTCACCCATCCCTCCTATCTCAACGAATCGCGGGAGCAGGGGCTGGCCGATTACCAGCGCCTGGAATTCCTTGGGGATGCGGTCTTAAGCCTCTGTCTGGCCGACCTGCTGTCGCAGCGTTTTCCCGAGCTGCCTGAGGGTGATCTGTCGCGCCTGCGGGCCTCGCTGGTGGATCAGCCCCGCCTGGCCGAGCTGGCGGCACAAGTGGCCATCGCTCCCCGCATCCTTTTGGGGCGTGGTGAGGAGCAGGACGGCGGTCGCGACAAACCGTCGATCCTCTCCGACGTGCTGGAGGCCATCCTGGGGGCGATCTACCGCGATGGCGGCTTTACGGCGGTGCAGGCCGTGGTGACGTGCTTGTATGCACCCCTGTTGGAGCAGTCGTTAGCGGGCACACAGCTTGGGGATGCCAAGAGTCAGTTGCAGGAATGGCTGGCGTCCCAGCATCGGCCGGTGCCGATCTATGAACTGATCGCCGAAGAGGGCCCAGCCCATGACCGTCGTTTTACGGTCTCCGTCAACCTGGATGACGAGCGTATCGCGACAGGGGAGGGGAAAAGTAAAAAGGCGGCCCAGCAGGCCGCGGCCAAGGCGGCGTTGGAACGGCTGCAGGTGGAGCGTGTCAACCGATGAAACTTATAATCACGAGCCCAGCTAAGTCCCTCAACAAGGCTTATCTTAAACAGAGCCTGAAACGGGACCAGATCGAGGCCTTCAAGACCAACCTCACTGCCCTGTTGGACAAGATCAACGAAAAAGAGTCGGAAGAACACCTGAAAAACCTGGTGGCAGACTTCCTGAAAGACACCTGGTACAAACCTGCCTTTGAGATCAATACCAACGGTCGTACCGATCTGGCCATCCATAACGGCCCCTCATCGCAGGAGAGCGTCGGTGTATTGCTGGAGGTAAAGCGTCCCTCCAACAAAAACGAGATGGTATCCCCTGAACGCCCTAACGCCAAGGCGCTGCACGAACTACTGCACTACTACCTGCAAGAGCGCTACCTGAAGGACAACAAGGAGATCAGGCGGCTGATCATCTGTAATATCTATGAGTGGTACATCTTCGACGCCGCTGATTTTGAACGTTTCTTCTTTCATAACCAACGACTGGTCAAGAGTTACAAGGACTGGAACGAAGGGCTGCTGGTCAGCACCAACACCGATTGGTTTTATCAGGAGATCGCCAAACCCTTCATAGAAAAGGAGCTTGATGAACTGCCCTGCGTCTACTTTAATCTCAAAGAGCATGAACGGGTCATTCGTAACCCTGACAAGACCGACGACACCAAACTGCTAGCCCTCTACAAGGTGCTTTCACCGCCGCATCTGCTGAAACAGCCCTTTGCCAACGACAGCAACTCGCTCAACCGTGAATTTTACAGCGAGTTGTTGCATATCATCGGCCTGGAAGAGGTGAAGGAAAAGGGCAAGAAGCTGATTCAGCGCAGGCCGGAAGGCAAGCGTGATGACGGCTCCCTGCTGGAAAATACCGTCAACATCCTCAAAACCCGTGGACGGCTTGCCACCCTTGCCAACCCGCAGCAATACGGCACTGACGGCGAAGAACAGCTGTTCAGTGTGGGCCTGGAGCTCTGCATAACCTGGCTCAACCGCCTGCTGTTTCTGAAGCTGCTGGAAGGCCAGTTAATCACCTATCACAAGGGGGATCGCAGCCGCGCTTTTCTTAACAGCAGCCGGATTACAAATTTTGATGAGTTGGACGAGTTGTTCTTTGAGGTGCTGGCGGTTCGGGTTGACGAGCGCAGTCAATCGGTACGGGAAAAGTTCGGCAACATCCCGTACCTGAACAGCTCATTGTTTGAAGAAAGTGAACTTGAGCGCAGCACCATTCGTATAAACGAGCTTAAAAGTCGGCTTGACCTGCAACTTTCCAGCTTCACCGTACTCAAGGCTGGCAACGGAAAACGATTAAGCGGTAGCAAGAGCACCCTGGCCTACCTGTTCGAGTTTCTGGATGCCTACGACTTTGGCGCCGAAGGTGCCGCTGAGATTCAGGAACAGAACAAAAGTATCATCAACGCCTCGGTGCTGGGGCTGATCTTTGAAAAGATCAACGGCTACCGCGACGGTTCCTTCTTTACCCCCGGTTTTATCACCATGTACATCTGCCGTGAGACCATCCGGCGGGCAGTGCTGCACAAATTCAACGACGCCTATGGCTGGAGTTGTGCCGATCTGGTGGAGCTGCACAACGAAATCTACCGTCAACGCCTGCCGCTCAAAGAGACCAATGCCCTGGTCAACAGCCTTAAAATCTGTGATCCGGCTGTTGGTTCCGGCCACTTTCTGGTTTCTGCCTTAAACGAACTCGTAGCCATCAAAAACACGCTGGGAATACTGGCTGACCGCGACGGCAAGCTGCTGCGCTGTGACCTGACCATTGAAAACGATGAGCTGATCGTCACGGTTGATGATCAGATTTTTGAGTACCGCTACAAGGACAGTGAATCGCAGCGGATACAGGAGACCCTGTTTCACGAAAAAGAGACCATCATTGAAAACTGTCTGTTCGGAGTGGATATCAACCCCAAGTCAGTCATGATCTGCCGTCTGCGGCTCTGGATTGAGCTGCTCAAAAACGCCTACTACCGGAAAGAAACTCCCCCTCCCTTGACGGGAGGGGGTCGGGGGGTGGGTGACGGTGTAATGAGCAACAATGTTGACAACGGAAACCTCCCCCCCACCCTAACCCTCCCCCGCCAGGGGGGAGGGGATTTTAGACAGTTGGAGACCCTGCCCAATATTGATATCAACATCAAATGCGGCAACTCCCTGGTCAGCCGGTTTGCCTTGGCCGGTATGCCGTCACTCCCTGCAGCCGGACGCAAGAAGCAGAAAGAGCTGGCCGACAAATACCGCGAACTGGTCTTTTTTTACAAACATGCCCCCAGCAACAAGACAGAGGTGCGCAAACAGATTGAGAACCTGAAGCATTCGCTGGAGAACTTTGGCCTGCCCAATGATAAAGACCTGATCGCCCTGCGTAAAAAAGAGAATGAAGTGGCCCAGCTTGGCTTTGCCTTTGACAAAAAGGGGACTGAGACCCGGCAAAAGCTGATGAAAGAGGTGGAGGCGCTGCGGGTCCGCTTTGGGGAAAAAGAGCGGCTGCTGTACAGCAACGCCTTTGAATGGCGCTTTGAGTTTCCGGAAGTGCTGGATGACAACGGCGAGTTCATCGGTTTTGATGCGGTGATCGGGAACCCGCCGTATATCCGGCAAGAGGCCATCAAAGATCAGAAACTGGCTCTGCAAGAGATGTTCGGTAGCTTCTACTGTGGCACCGCCGATATCTATACCTACTTCTACAAAATAGGCCTGAACCTGCTGAAATCAGGCGCTTCGCTCTGTTACATTACCCCCAACAAATTCATGCGGGCAGGCTACGGCAAAAACACCCGTGATCTCCTGACCATGCAGGCCAAGCCGCTGATGGTGCTTGATTTTGGCGACCTGCCTATTTTTGATGAGGCTACCACCTACCCTTCAATTGTGATGGTGGAGAAATGCCCCCCCTCACCCCAGCCCTCTCCCTCAGGGAGAGGGAGCAAAAAATCAAACCCTCGCCCTTTGGGAGAGGGGGGCCGCAGGCCGGGCGAGGGCAGCTTCTTCACCGCCACCTTCACCGAGTATAACCAGCTCACCAGATTTGACGAAACCCTGGCAGCCATCGGTTTTGAGATGCCGGTTGCTGCCCTGAGAAACGAGGGCTGGACACTGGAGAGGCCGGAAGTCCTGGCCTTGATGGCAAAGCTGCGTGTAGTTGGGATACCGTTGGGCGAGTATGTGGAAGGCAAGTTTTATCGTGGCGTTTTGACCGGCTTGAACGAGGCGTTTGTGATTGATGGGGCAACCAGGGAAAAGCTGATTACTGAAGACCCCAAGAGCGCTGAACTGATCAAGCCCTGGCTGCGCGGGCGGGATATCAAGAAGTGGCAGGCAGAATGGGCAGGATTCTACATCATTGCCATTGCCAGCAGTGGCAATCTTGAATGGCCGTGGTCACAGGAAACGTCAGAATCAGTAGCACGTCCGATATTTGAGCAGAGCTATCCGGCTATTTATTGCCATTTATTACAATGGGAGGCCGGTCTAAGGAAACGGGACGATCAGGGGCGGTTCTGGTGGGAGTTGAGAGCCTGTGCTTACTATGAAGCCTTTCTTGGCCCTAAAATTATTTACCCCGACATTGCTCAACGCTCTAAGTTTCTTATTGATGAGAGCGGTTCATTTTCAAGTAATACAACATATTTTATTCCTTCTGCTGACTTTGGTTTGCTTGCCATTCTTAATTCAAGTCTCATGTGGTGGTTTTATGGAACAATAACATCTTCAATACGAGGAGGTTTTGTTCGTTATTTTTCTCAGTATATCGAGCAACTCCCCATCCCCCACGCCAGCGAAGCCCAGCAAGCGGAAATTACCTCATTGGTGCAGCAGATCCTTGTCGCACCCGACAGCCCGGAAGTTCCCCGGCTTGAGGCCGAGATCGATTGGCTGGTGTATGCCCTCTACGGCCTGACTGCGGAGGAGATCGCCTTGGTTGAAAGCTCTTCTGCCAAAGGGGCACAACCATGACTGCACAGGAGATCGTCAAGCTGGCTGTCTTTGAAGGCAAACAGATTCGCAAGACCTTACACAACGGTGAATGGTGGTTTGCAATTATCGATGTGGTTGAGATTTTGACAGAAAGCTCAATTCCCAAAAGATACTGGAGTGACCTTAAAAAGAAGCTGGTATCTGAAGGGGTTAGTGAAGCGTACGATAAAATCGTACGGTTGAAAATGACAGCCTCTGATGGGAAAAAACGCGCCACCGACTGCGCCAACACCGAAGGGATGTTTCGCATCATCCAGTCGATCCCGTCACCCAAGGCAGAGCCGTTTAAGCGTTGGTTAGCTCTGGTTGGTTACGAACGGATTCAGGAGATCGAAAACCCGGAGCTGGCCCAGCAGCGGATGAAGGAGCTGTACGAGCAGAAAGGCTACCCCAAGGATTGGATCGACAAGCGGTTGCGGGGCATAGCGATCCGTCAGAACCTGACCGATGAATGGCAGGAGCGGGGGATCAGTTCAGAGCGGGATTTCAGCATCCTGACCGCCGAGATAGCTAAAGCCACCTTTGGCGTAACCCCTTCTGAACATAAAGAGTTGAAAGGGCTGACCAGGAAAAACGATAACCTGCGTGACCATATGACCGACCTTGAGTTGATCTTCACCATGCTGGGCGAAAAGGTGACCACCGAGATATCGCAGTCAGAAAAGCCTGATACCTTTGAAAAGAACAAAAAGGTGGCTAAACGTGGCGGCAGGGTGGCAGGTACGGCCCGTATGGAGACCGAAAAGGAGCTGGGCCGTAGCGTGGTAAGCAAAGAAAACTTTTTATCGCATACTCCGAAACTCGATAAAAAGTAACCTACCCGCATGCGACCGCTGATTATCCCGTTTTTCATCCCCCATGCCGGTTGTCCCCACACCTGCCTGTTCTGCGACCAGCGCCTGATCAGCGGTAACCATGCGCCATTACCACCCGCAGAACAGATCACGGCAACGGTCCATGAGTGGCTGGACCGCTCGCCGGGCAGAACGGCGGAGGTGGCCTTTTACGGCGGCAGCTTCACCCTGCTGCCGCGGCAGACCCAGGAACAGTTGCTGGGTGCGGTGCAGCCGTTGCTTGCCGAAGGTGCGGTGCAGGGTATCCGTCTCTCCACCCGGCCCGACGCCCTTGATGCTGATATGCTTGATTTTTTGGCCGGCTATCAGGTGCGCACCATTGAAATTGGGGTACAATCTCTGGACGAAGGGGTGTTGCACCGCTCAGGCCGGGGGCACACCGGCCAGCAGGCGCTGGAGGCGATACAGCGGGTGGCGACTGCCGGCTTTCAGGTGGGGGCTCAGCTGTTGCCGGGGCTGCCGGGCGACAGCCCGGCCAAGGCGCTGGACTCACTACGAGGCGTAGTGGCTGCCGGTGCACAGTTCCTGCGTATCTACCCGGCCGTGGTCCTGTCAGGCACCGGCCTGGCCGACCTGTATCGGCATGGCCACTACCATCCGCCGGATCTCGAGGAGGGGATCCGGCTCTGTGCCGCTCTGCTGCGGGAGGCCACAACGGCCGGCTGCCCGGTTGTCCGGATCGGCCTGCAGGCGGATGATGGCCTGGTACCGGGGCAGACCATCCTGGCCGGCTGCTGGCACCCGGCCCTGGGGCAGCTGGTAAAGGGGGAGCTGTTTTACGATCTGGTCCTGCAGCTGGCCAGCCGGCTTGACGACCGGGCCGAAATGGTGCTCTACTGCCATCCCCAACGGCTTTCCGAGGTCCGTGGGCATGGCAACCGCAACCTGCGGCGCTGGCACGAGGGGGGGCTCCCCTTGTGCGCGGTACGGACAGACCCGCTGCTGGAGCAGCAACAGATACGGATCGAAACCGTCAGGCAAAAATTGAAAGATTCACTTATAACCATCCGTAACCACAAGGAGTATACGTATGCGTAAGCAATCGCTCGCCTTTCTCGAAAACCTGTTATCCGCCCCCAGCCCATCGGGCTATGAGCAGCCGGCCCAGCGGCTGTTCCGTGAGTACATCACCCCGTTTTGCCAGGTGAGCAGCGATGTGCTGGGCAACGTCTATGGTTTTATCCCCGGTCAGGGCAAGGACCGCCCCAAGGTGATGATTGTCGGCCACTGCGACGAGATCGGTCTGCAGGTGAAATATATCGATGACAAGGGGTTTGTCTATTTTGCCGCCATCGGCGGGGTGGACGCCCATCTGACCCCCGGCAAGGTGGTCACCCTCCATACCGCCAGCGGGCCGCTGGCTGGGGTGGTGGGCAAGCGCCCGATCCACCTGATGGACGCCAAGGATCGTGAGACAGTGGTAAAGCTGGAGGCCCAGTATATCGATATCGGCGCCAAGGACAAGAAAGAGGCCCAGAAGCTGGTGCGGGTGGGGGACTGCATCACCTTTGCCAGTGGTTTTACCCGCCTGCAGGGGGATCGGGTGGCCAGCCGCGGTTTCGACGACAAGGCCGGCGCCTTTGTGGTGGCAGAGGTGCTGCGTCTGGTGGCGGCCGGGGGAGGGGAATTGCCGGTGGACCTGTACGGGGTGTCATCGGTGCAGGAGGAGATCGGTCTGCGGGGCGGCACCACCAGCAGCTACACCGTGAATCCTGACCTCGGCATCTGCGTCGAGGTGGATTTTGCCACTGACCAGCCCGACGTGGAGCGCAAGCACAACGGCGAGGTGGCGCTGGGTAAAGGACCGATCCTGAGCCGCGGCGCCAATATCAACCATGCGCTGTTTGAACTGCTGTACAGTACGGCTCAGAAGGAGAAGATTGCGGTCCAGCTGACCGCCAACCCCCGCGCCACCGGTACCGACGCCAATGTCATGCAGATCTCCCGCAACGGGGTGGCCACCGCCCTGGTGAAGCTGCCGCTGCGCTATATGCATACGCCGGTGGAGGTGGTGGCGTTATCCGACCTTGAAGAGGCGGCACAACTGATTGTTGCCGCACTGAAGCGCCTTACGACGAAGGATGCATTTTTGCCGCGTTAAGATAGTGTAGACAATCTTGACTTCGATGTTTGGCTGTACTAACGTCGATAAAATTTATCTCACCAAGGGGTAATGACGCCATGCCGTTCGAAAAACTACCCGAAGGTCTGACCTTTGATGATGTCCTGCTGCTCCCGGCCCATTCCATTGTCCTCCCCAAAGATGTCAGCCTAGCTACACGGCTTTCCCGCAACATTCCGCTCAATATCCCGCTGGTGAGCGCCGCCATGGATACTGTCACCGAGGCGCGGGCCGCCATCTGCATGGCCCGTGAAGGGGGGATCGGCATCATCCATAAGAACATGTCCATCGAAGCCCAGGCCCACGAGGTGGACAAGGTGAAGAAGAGCGAATCGGGGATGATTGTGGACCCGATCACCATGCGTCCCACCCAGAAGATCCGCGAGGCGTTGGAGATCATGTCCAAGTATCGCATCTCGGGAGTGCCGGTGATCAATAAAGGGGGCAAGCTGGTGGGGATCCTGACCAACCGGGATCTGCGGTTCGAGACCAATTTCGACCTGCCGATCTCGGACCGGATGACCAAGCGCAAGCTGGTGACGGTGCCGGTGGGCACCACTCTGGAACAGGCCCGCGAACACCTGAAGAACACCCGGGTTGAAAAGCTGCTGGTGGTTGACGATGAACGCAATCTGAAGGGGCTTATCACCATCAAGGATATAGAAAAGGTCAAAAAGTACCCCAACGCCTGCAAAGACAGCTTCGGCCGTCTGCGGGTGGGTGGCGCGGTGGGGCCTACCGCCGAGATGGAGGCCCGCATGGAGGCCCTGATCAAGGCCGGCGTGGATGTGATCGTGATCGACACCGCCCATGGCCATTCCCAGGGGGTGATCGATGCGGTCAAACGGGCCAAGACGTTCTTCCCACACTGCGAGATCATCGCCGGCAACATCGCCACCGCCGAGGCGGCCGAGGCGTTGATTGAGGCCGGCGTGGACGCCATCAAGGTGGGGATCGGGCCGGGTTCCATCTGCACCACCAGGATGGTGGCCGGAGTGGGGGTACCGCAGATAACCGCCATCGCCGAATGCTCAAGGATTGCCAAAAAGTACGGTGTGCCGCTGATCGCCGATGGTGGCATCAAGTACTCCGGCGACCTGCCCAAGGCGATCGTGGCCGGTGCCGATTGCATCATGATCGGCTCGCTGTTTGCCGGCACCGAGGAGTCCCCCGGTGACACCGTGCTGTACCAGGGCAGAACCTACAAGACCTATCGTGGCATGGGCTCCATCGGCGCCATGAAGGAGGGGAGCAAGGACCGCTACTTCCAGTCCGATGTGGAGAACGAGATCAAGCTGGTGCCGGAGGGGATCGAGGGGATGGTGCCGTTCCGCGGACCTCTCTCGGCCACAATCCATCAGTTGATCGGGGGGTTGCGTTCCGGCATGGGGTATACCGGCAACGGGACCATCGCGGATCTACAGAAAAAGGGGCGGTTCGTGCGGATCACCGGCGCCGGTCTGAAGGAGTCCCACGTCCATGACGTCACCATCACCAAGGAAGCGCCCAATTATCGCGCCAGTTAAGGACTCCCCACAATGAGCTCTCATGATATTCATAGCCAGAAGATACTGATCCTCGACTTTGGTTCTCAGGTTACCCAGCTGATCGCCCGCCGTATCCGTGAGCAGTCGGTCTATTGCGAGATTCACCCCTATACGATGACCCTGGAGAAGATCACGGCGTTCGCCCCCCAGGGAATCATCCTGTCCGGCGGCCCCAGCAGTGTCTACGACGCCGACGCCCCTCACTCCGATGCCGGCATCTTTGATCTGGGGGTGCCGGTTTTGGGTATCTGCTACGGCATGCAGTTGATGACCAGTCAGCTGGGTGGCAGGGTGGAACGTTCCGCAAAACGGGAGTTCGGTCGGGCCACCATGGCCATTGACGATACCCGCGACCTGTTCTCCGGGCTGACCGGCAGGGAAGAGGTCTGGATGTCCCACGGCGATAAAATTGAGCAGATGCCGAAGGGGTTCACGGCCATCGCCCATACCGACAATACGCCTGCCGCCGCCATGAAAAACGAACAGCGTCGGCTGTACGCGGTGCAGTTTCACCCGGAGGTGGTGCACACCCCCAAAGGGGCCGAGATGCTCGGCAACTTCGTCTTTTCCGTCTGCGGCTGCCAACCGCTCTGGACCATGGCCAACTTCATCGAGACCGAGATTGCGGCCGTCCGTGAAAAGGTGGGCACCGGTAAGGTCATCTGCGCCCTCTCCGGCGGGGTGGACTCCTCGGTGGTGGCGGTGCTGCTGCACAAGGCGATCGGCGACCAGCTGCAGTGCATCTT
>JAJYCS010000060.1 GCA_021778115.1 Deltaproteobacteria bacterium | reverse complement strand
CGAGGTCATAGTGGTCTGGGTATTGGAACCGACCAGAGCGGTCGAATTGCTGAAGATGGTCCCCATCATGGTACGATACCGGCTGAGATCAACCGTGGTTGCCGTGCTGGCGGTGCTCCCCATAACCTGCGCCATCTGTCCGGCCATCAGGGTTGCCATGTTCTGCGCTGCGGTGTGCATGGCGGTGTTATTCGTTGCCAGATAATTGGTCATCAGGATGTTGTTGGTCCCGGTCTGCAGGCCCAGTTTCTGCGCCAGGGCGTCCATCGCCTGCTGCATGGTGGTGTATGAACCGGTCTCCATCAGTTCACGTACCTCTGATGAGATCGGGCTGATGAAGTTGCTGTTGACGTTGACCGTTCCGGAGACCGCAGCTGCGGGCATACTGAGGATATAGCTGCCGGTAACGGCGCTGTTGGTGTCCAGATCCATGGTCACCCCCTTGGTGGCTATGGCCACGATCGGGTATTTGCCGATATCGGTCGGGCTGACCTGCAGGGTGTAGGCCCCCTTGGCGTCGGTGGTGGCGGAAGGCTCACCGGGGTCCAGCTGGTAGTTGCCATTTTTATCCATGAATACGGTGGCGTTCGCCAGATAGCCGTCTGCCACGGTGCCGGAAAGTGCGGTGGTTGCCGCCGCTTGCGGGGTGCCTGAACCACCGCCGCTGCCGCATCCGGCGAGGAGGGCGAGGGAAAGTGCACCTGCTGTAAGGATAATGATCTGTTTTTTCATGGTTATTACTCCTTTTGCGGCCGTCTGCCGTTGTGGTGAGCTACTTCACCTGATACCAGAACTTGACGCTGCGTACCTTGCCGTCAGCCAGTTTGAACTTGCACATGATGCCGTACTTCCCCTTTTGTGCCAGCGTGAAGTCAGCGCCGAAGCCGCCTTTCATACCCATGAGATCCTTCACCTGCTCACTCTTGTCCGGCGCCATGACCTTCAGTTTCACCGCCCCTTCGGTGAGCATTTTTCCCGTTTTGGCATCGGTGAACATCACCATAATGTGATTGGTCGCCTGCATCCCCATCGCCTTCATCTTCGCCCTGATATCCATGAAATGGAAGGAGGCCTTCACCCCGTCGGCTACCGCCACGTGAGCGGCTTTACCCATCTGCATCCCGCCACTCTTGTCCATCATCATGGAGTCGTTACCATGCTTCATCGACATGGTGTCATGGTCCATGGCGAATGCTGCCAGGGGGGCCGAGCAAACCAAAGCTGCTGCTGCCAGAACAAGTACCGTTTTTTTCATCGTGTTTCTCCTTTGCGGTTGTTGGGATTCAGTGCTTCATCCCGGAATAGGTAAGCGTACCTTTCTTCAGTTCGCGCTTCTTCATCAATACAAAGATCACCGGGGTCATGATCAGGACATGGACGGCCGAGGAGAGCATCCCGCCGATCATCGGGGCCGCAATCGGTTTCATGACGTCGGCGCCGGTTCCGGTTGACCAGAGGATCGGCACCAGTCCCAGAAGCGCTACGGCAACGGTCATCAGTTTGGGGCGCAGGCGGAGTACCGCACCTTCATAGGTGGCGTCGTAGATATCCTGTTCCGTAACCGGACCGTTTATCAGGCGCCTGTCCAGGGCCTCATGCAGGTAGATCACCATCACCACCCCGGTCTCCACGGCGATGCCGTACAGGGCGATGAAACCGACCCAGACCGCCACCGACATGTTGTAGCCCAGGGCTGCCACCAGATAGACCCCGCCCACCAGGGCGAAGGGGACCGACAGCATCACCATGGCCGCCTCAAGGGCCGAGTGGAAGGTGAAGTAGAGCAGGATGTAGATGATAACCATCCCCAGGGGGATCAGGAACTCAAGGCGTTTTCTGGCCCTGACCTGGTTTTCCCACTGCCCCGACCAGGTGATGTAATAACCGGGCGGCAGTTTCAGCTGCGCCTCCAGGGCTTTCCTCGCGGCGCCGACAAAGCTGCCCATGTCGCGGCCCCGGACGTTGAGAAAGACGATGGAGCGCAACAGTCCCCCTTCGCTGTCGATCTCCGGGGCGTCGGTGGAGACCCTGAGGCGGGTGACCAGCGCCAGGGGGACCTGATTGCCGGAACTGCTGTTTACCAATATCCGCCGGATGGCCGGGATGTTGTCGCGATAGTCCCGCAGGTAGCGCAGCCGGATCGGGAAACGGTCGCGCCCCAGGACCGCGGTGGAGAGGGTCTCGCCCCCCAAGGCCGTGGAGATCACCTCCTGGATCGCCCCCACGCTGACTCCGTAGCGTGCGGCCGCTTCCCGGTCGATCTCGATGTCGAGATAGTTACCGCCGGTGACCCGTTCGGCCACAACGTCGGCGGCGCCGGGCACCGTCTTCAGTATCCCCTCGGCCTTGACCGCCAGGTCCCGCAGGACGTTCAGATCGGAGCCGAAGATCTTCACCCCCAGGTCGGTGCGGACCCCGGTGGAGAGCATGTTGATCCGGTTGATGATCGGCTGGGTCCAGCCGTTACGTACCCCGATCTGCTGCAGTTTGGCATCCAGTTCGGCTACAATGTCGGACTTGGTGATCCCCGGACGCCACTGTGACTTCGGCTTGAGGGTAATGATCGATTCGAACATGGAGACCGGGGCCGGATCGGTGGCGGTCTCGGCACGCCCCACCTTGCCCAGTACGGCTGCCACCTCCGGTTCCTGCCTGATGATGGCGTCCTGCGTCTGGACGATCCGCTTCGCCTCGGTGATGGAGATGTTGGGGAGGGTGACCGGCATGTAGAGCAGTGAACCCTCATCCAAGGTCGGCATGAATTCGCTGCCCAGGTGCATGAAGATCGGTATCGCCACCAGGAGGGCCAGCAGGTTCAGCGCGATGGTGGTCTTTTTCCATTTCAGGGCCCAGCGGAGCACCGGGCCATAGAGCCGGATGGAGAAACGAGAGATCGGGTTTGCCTCCTCCCGCGGCATTCTCCCCCGCATGAACCAGTACATAAGTACCGGCACCAGGGTGATGGCGATCAGGGCGGAGCCGGCCATGGCAAAGGTCTTGGTGAAGGCCAGGGGATGGAACAGTTTCCCTTCCTGCCCCTCCAGGAGAAAGACCGGTACAAAGGAGAGGATGATGATCGCCAGGGAGAAGAAGATCGCCCGGCCCACCTGGCTGGCGCTGGCGATGACCACCTCAAGTCGGCGGGAACTGCGTTCCTCTGCGGGGAGTTCCGAGAGGTGACGGTAGCAGTTCTCCACCATGATCACACCGGCATCCACCAGAACGCCGATGGCGATGGCGATCCCCCCCAGAGACATGATATTTGAGGTGACCCCCATGAGCCGCATGGTGATGAAGGAGATCAATACCGCAATCGGCAGGGTCAGGACGATCACCAGCGAACTTTGGAAATGGAGCAGAAAGAGCAGGATGACCAGGGAGACCACCACCGACTCCTCGGTCAGGGCATGCTTTAAGGTGGTGATGGCCCGGTCGATCAGATCGGAACGGTCGTAGGCCGCCTTGATGGTCACCCCTGGCGGCAGCCCTTTCTGGAGGGCCTGTATCTTCTCCTTGACCTGATTGATGACCTGCTCGGCGTTGGCGCCATAGCGCATCACCACGATCCCCCCCACCGCCTCCCCCTGGCCATTCAGGTCCAGAAGCCCCCGACGGATCGCCCCCCCCAGTTGCACCGTGCCCAGATTTTTGACGTAGACCGGGGTGCCCCGCTGGTCGGTGGCGACGACGATGTTCTCCAGGTCGGTCAGCGATTTGACATACCCGTCGCCGCGGATGAGGTACTCGGCGTCGGCCTGTTCGATGAGGCGTCCCCCCACATCGCGGTTGGCCCCCTTGATCGCCTCCCGTACCTGGGCGCTGGTGATGTTGTAGGCCTGCAGTTTGATCGGGTCCAGGTCGATCTGGTATTCCCGTACCAGCCCGCCGATGGAGGCCACCTCGGCGACGCCGGGAACGGTGTCCAGCTGATAGCGGACAAACCAGTCCTGCAGGGTCCGGAGTTGCTCCAGGTCATACCCCTTGCCGTCAATGGTGTACCAGAAGACATGACCGACACCGGTGCCGTCCGGGCCGAGGGTGGGGGTGACGCCGGGGGGGAGCAGTGAGGCGGCGTAGTTCAGTCGCTCCAACACCCGGGTGCGGGCCCAGTAGTTGTCGGTCGAATCGTCGAAGATGACATAGATCATGGAGAAGCCGAAGGCCGAGGAGGCGCGCACCGCCTTGACCCGCGGCAATCCCTGGAGGCTTGTGGCCAGCGGGTAGGTGATCTGATCCTCCACCACCTGGGGGGAACGGCCTGGGTAGTCGGTCAGGACGATCACCTGGTTGTCCGACAGATCGGGGATCGCATCCACCGGCGTGGTGCGGACCGCCCAGATCCCCCAGGCGATGATCAGGCCGAAGGCGAGCAGGACGATGATCCGGTTTCTGGCGCTGTATGCGATGATTTTTTCGATCATGACCCCGCCGTTACATCCTCATGTTATCCATGTTCAGATCGTCTTTTTGTGTGTGGGGCGCAACCGTGCCGGTCCCCTTGGGTGGGGGCTGCGAGTCACCCCGCAGTTGGGATTCGGAATCGATCAGGTAGGCGCCTGAGATCGCCACCTGTTCGCCCGGTTTGACACCTGACAGCACCTGCACCGCATCGTCGGTGCGCTGCCCCAGCTGCACCTGGCGGGGTTCGAACAGACCGGGCTGCACCTCCACCCAGACGACTTGCCGTTTACCCGAATCGATGATCGCACTGATCGGTAGTACCACGGTTGGAGCCAGACCGACCTTGATCTCGGCGTCGATGAACATATCCGGCTTGAGTTTCAGGCCTGGATTGGGCATCACCACCCGTACCCGTACCGTGCGGGTCTTGGGATCGAGGAATGGATAGATGAAGGAGACATGCCCCGTAAACGGTCTGCCTGGATAGGCGGTGGCGGTGATCTCCACCGGTTGGCCGATCCGGACATCCTGCAGGTCGTTTTCGTACAGTTCCAGTTCGACCCAGACCGACGAGAGATCGGCGATGGTAAAGAGCGGATCACCCACATTGACGTACTGACCCTGCTGCACCAGTTTATCCGTCACCACGCCGGAAAGGGGGGTGTAGACCGGCAGCCTGATGTTGGGTGCTCCGGCCCGTTCTAATGCCGCAATCTGGGACGTTTTAACGCCATAGAGCATAAGGCGCTGACGGGCGGCTGCCACCAGACCTTCGCCACTCCGTGCGATGGCGGGGATCGGTGAGTGCGCCAGCTGTTCGCGGCTCTTGAGGGCCAGCAGGTATTCCTGCTGCGAGGCCACCAGCTCGGGGGAGTAGATCTCGGCCACCGGCCGGCGCGTGCTGACCTGGGCGCCGACCGTATTCACGTACAGCCGGTCGATGCGGCCGGCAATCCAGG
The DNA here is from genome assembly GCA_021778115.1 of Deltaproteobacteria bacterium. GTDB lineage: Bacteria > Desulfobacterota > Desulfuromonadia > Geobacterales > Pseudopelobacteraceae > Trichlorobacter. Next base: position 8,878 of record JAJYCS010000060.1, on the reverse strand, counting down.
CCGTCACCTTGGCCTGGCGCGCCTGGTCGTACTGTACGACCCCGACGGCGTCGATCTCTTTGGTCAACGCCTGGGTGGCGGCCGGCCGGGTGGCCACATTGGCCATCACCCGCTGGGCGGGTGAGATGACGATCTGTCCCGGCTGCACCGCCCGGTTCTGTTGATCCGGCTGCCCGGCTGCGGCGCCGGCGGTATCCGTCAGTTTCTTCACCAGCTCCATGCCGCATATCGGGCAGGTGCCCGGCCTGTCCTTGATGATGAAGGGGTGCATCGGGCAGGTGTAGAGCGGTGTCGCCGTCTGTCCCCGGTGTTGACGGTGATCCTGGCTGAACCATCCCCCCGCCTTCGAGAGCCTGCCGGACTTGTACAGCCAGCTGACCGCCACCAGGGTCAGGGTCAGGATGGTCAGGGGGAGGTAGATCCTTTTAGAGAGCTGCATCGTCTGCTCCTTACGGTACGACGGTCGCGGCGCGGTCAGGCCGTTGCCGGTTCTGGAGATCCTCGCCCACCACCGCCTCAAGGGTGGCCAGCTCCCTCATATAGGCGGCCTTGGCGGTAAACAGCCCCTGTTCGTAGTTGAACAGGGTGACCCTGTTGTCCAGGAGGGTCAAAAAGTCCACCTTGCCGACCTGATAGCCGATCAGGGCCGATGCAAGGGCCTGCTCGGCCTGGGGGATGATGCCGCTCCGGTACAGGGTGACCAGTCTTCGGTCACGGTCCATTTGGGCCAGATTGTCACGTATCTCATACCTGATGCGGTTTTTCAGGTCGTGGAGCTCCTCAGCGGCCATGGTGGTTTCTGAGGAAGACTCGGCCTGCATCGCCTGGCGTCGCCCCTGGTGGATCGGGAGGTTGAAGGTTAATCCCACGCTGAACATGTCGTAACCCGGATCGTTTGTCATGGTGTTGTTGACCGGCTGGCGGAACATGTACTCGAGGGAAAGGGTCAGATCGGGCCAGCGTTCCCGGCGGGCCAGGGCATGGGCCGCAATCCCCCTGCTGATCCTGCTGTCCAGGTTTTTGACCTGGGGTCGTTGCTCCTCGGCAACGGTCAGCAACGCCTCTGGCGACTGCCGCATCACCGGGAGATCAAAATCAGACACTTCCCCCACGGGAGCGGTGGGCGGCCGGTCCAGCAGGTAGTTCAGTGATGCGGCCAGGCTTGTCCGTTGCTGCTGGAGGGTGATCTGCTGCTCCAGCAATTTTGAACTCTCCAGGCCGGCCTTGAAGATGTCGGCCTGCGTCCCCTTGCCCACGGCGTAGCGCGCCTCGGCAATGCTGGTGAACTCATGCATGATCTTCAGGTTCTTGGCCACGATGGCCAGCCCTTTGTCCACGGCGTAAAGCCGGTAGTAGGCCTCTTTGACCAGTCGGGCCAGCTCCTGCTTGCGTTCTTCGATGGACCACCGGTAGGCATCCGCTTCGTGGCGGGCCACCTCCTGCCGCAGGGCGCGTTTACCCCAGAACGGCAATTCCTGGCTGATACCGATCACCTTGGCCGTGGTGGGATCGCGACCGCCGAAGGAGAGGGGGTCCCGCACCAGTAGATTCTGCAGCTTGAACATCACCATCGGGTCGTCGAGTGAGCCGCTTTGACGGGCCTTGGCCAGGTACATCTGCCAGCGGGCCTGGGATGACTTGAGCTCCGGGTTCCTGGTCAATGCCGTGGAGATAAGGGACGGCAGGGGCTCCAACGGCGCCGGAGCAGCCGCGCAGGCCGTCCCCAAGCCCAAGGTCAGGAGGGTCAGGAGGGTCAACAGTACTTTCATGGCCACCTCGGGTAGCGGTTGGGTCTGGTGCTGCCGTTCGAAATCATTTTCATAGAGTATGCCAAATCAACAACTATGAGATTTATTTGGTTTTTTATCTCGCAATGGAGGCGAATGGCGCGGTCAGTGTAGACTATTCTCCAGTCGGGTGTGGCTTATTCTGCAGGCGTCGGCATCAGCACTTCTCAGGCGGCGTGATGCCATACTTCTCCAGACGATAGAGGAGGGTATGGCGGGGGATATGGAGGAAACGGGCAGCAGCGGTCTGGTTCCAGCCGGTACGTTCAAGGGCGGTGATGATGACCTCCCGCTCCAGTTGCTCCAGAGGATAACCGCCGTCGGGCAGGTTGATTACGTTGAGAGGCGCAGCTCCGCCGTTGGCGGGGTGTCTCAGTTTATCCGGCAGATCGGCGCAGGTGATCTCGGCGCCAGTGCGCATGATCAGCAGCCGCTCCACCAGGTTCTCCAGTTCGCGCACATTGCCGGGCCAGGCGTACTGCTGCAGGATCGCCAGGGCCGCCTCGTCAAAGCGCACCGCTTGAGCACCATGCTTGCTGCAGAAATGCCGCAGCAGGAGTGGGATATCCTCGCGCCGCTGCCGCAGCGGCGGCAGATGCAGCGGAATCACGGCCAGCCGGTAATAGAGGTCTTCTCGGAAGCGCCCCTCGCTGATTGCCTGCTCAATATCACGATTCGTGGCCGCTACCACCCGCAGGTCAAGGCGCTGTTCACGGTTGCCCCCCACCGGCGTCACCACCCGTTCCTGCAACACCCGCAGCAGTTTGGGCTGCAGCCCCAACGGCAGCTCCCCCACCTCATCCAGGAAGATGGTGCCGCCATCGGCCTGCTGAAATTTGCCGGGCTTATCCTTGACAGCGCCGGTAAAGGCCCCCTTGCTATGGCCGAAAAGCTCGCTTTCCAGCAGATCATGGGGGATCGCAGCGCAGTTGACCGCCACAAACGGGCAGCTGCTGCGCGAGCTGCGGGTGTGCAGTGCCCTCGCCACCAGTTCCTTGCCGGTACCGGACTCGCCGCTCAGCAGCACGCTGGCATCGCTGTCCGCCACCTTGCGCACCACCTGATAGACCTTCTCCATGGCCGGCGAGGCCCCCACCATACTGCGGTACTCGTCATGCTCTGCCAGGGCCTCTTTCAACCGGCGGTTCTCGCTGGTCAGGTCGGTCAGTTGCAGCGCCCGCGCTACGGTCAGGCGCAACTCATCGCGGTTGAACGGCTTGGCGATGTAGTCGTAGGCCCCTTGTTTCATGGCTTGCACCGCTACATCTACACTGCCAAAGGCGGTAATAATGATCACCGGCGTCTCGGCTGAGCGCTGCTTGATGGCATGCAGCACCTGCAGGCCGTCCATGCCGGGCATCTGCATGTCGCAGATCACCAGCTGCGGCGCCAGCTCGCCAAAGCGCGCCAGCCCCTCCTCGCCCGAGGCCGCCGTAGTCACTTCGTAGCCCGCCTCCTGCAGGTGGTACTCCAAGACCCGCCGTAGCGAGACATCATCGTCTATGATCAGGATGGTTGGTTGCATTGGGAATCTTGTGAACATGGAGCCGTTATTCACTATCGTTGCCCAGCAGTTTTCCCGCCAGTAGTACAAATTCGGTCGGCGTCAGCACCCGGAAAGGCAGGTCATCTCGTTGCATCAGTGCACCAAAGTCTCCTGTGTCGCCAGTGACCAGAAAGTCGGCCTTTCCGTCAACGGCTGAGACGATGACCGGCAGATCTTTGTCAGCGGTAATACCAAGCCACGGCTCCAATTCTTCGCTGGCCGGGAGCGACACGATTTCCAGATTCATGCGGGGAAGATATTCTTGAAACACCGGCAGTGCCGCCGGGAGCTTGCGGGTGAGGTTGCGCTCAATCTCCATCATGTTGTATGTGCCGGTCAGTCCACGCAGGTTGGGCAGGTGCAGGCAGAGCAGGTCGAGGATGATACGTGGTGCGCCCTTGCTGGACAGCAACCCTGAGATGATCACGTTGGAATCAAGAAAGACTCGATTAACGCTGCTTGGCATACAGCTCTCCAAACAGCGCCTGCCGCTCAGAAGTCAGGCCGGCCAAGACTTCGTCAGCGGATATGCCGGTGGCGCGGATCGCTTGCTGAATCTTTCTCCGCGCCTCATCCAGCCCCAGTTTTTGCGGAGCAATCAGCACGCTCTCGCCCAGCGGAATCAGGGTGACACTGCATCCCTCGTCCAGACCGCTGGCATCCCTGATGCTTTTGGGAATAGTTACCTGGCCACGCTGACGTATTTCGGTTTTATAGGCTGTAGATGATTGCATGATGGGCTCCTTGTGCTGACTTCTGAATTCAGAATATCAGAAATCTGAAAATCGGCAAGTGGTCTGTTTTTACTTTGGCTCAACATCCCCAATAGAGCATGTATTGCCCCCTGATGAGCCTCACTCACACCTGTACAACTCGCAGTCCTGCCTGTTCTGCAGCGGCACACTGCCTGGCATCGGCGGTGACAAACAGGTCCGCCTTGAGGGCCAGTGCGCTTCCGATATGGATGGCATCCATCCCGCGCAAGATGTTGTTTTCCAACGCAATGATCGTGCCGCGTAAAACTTCGGGAGTAAGGTCGCAGATTGAGGCGTCAACAATATCAGCCATGAGCATGGTCTTAAGATGCCGGTACTGGAGCGGTGTAATCAGATTTTCCCGCTGCAGGCGGCAGAACGCGGAGATGATTTCAGGCGGGGCAATACCGGAGAGGCAGAGTTCAGTGGCTTGGTCGCACCATGAGAGGACGGCATCGCTTCTCTCTTCGCGGACATACCGCTTGGCAAAGGCGGATGAGTCAAAAAATATCCGCATCAGGCAGTTGTCTCCCGTTCTTCAAGGATGATTTTGCTCAATGAAGCCCCGTTGATCACCAGGGGCTGTGCGACTCTGCGTTTCCATGAGGGGAGGTCTTGCTGCAGTGGAACGATGTCCGCGATCGGCTTGCCGTTTCGCACGATCCGCACCAGCTCGCCCGACTCAACCATATCAAAATAGCGTTTGGCATGACTGCGCAGTTCGGAGAATGTTGCCTGTTTCATAAAACACCTCATTGTACAGATTGCTGTAATGCAAATTGTACATAACCCAATAGTTCACGTCCAGCACTCTTTTTGTTCTTGCTTTTAATCGGAGCTTTCCAGCGGCAGGCTGACCAGCATGGTAGTGCCGCTTCCTGGCTTCCCCTCCACCTGCAGGCTGCCGCCGTGGGCCTCGATGATCTTTCGGGTGATGGCAAGCCCCAGGCCGGTGCCGTCCGGCTTGGTGGTGAAGAACGGCTCGAAGATGCGCTGTTTGAGTTCATCGCTGATGCCGGGGCCGGTGTCGCTGATGCGGATCTCGCATTGCTGCCCCTGCTGCCGCAGGCCGATACTGACGCTGCCGTTTTGCGGGGTGGCCTGGAGGGCGTTCAGGATGATGTTGAGGAAGGCCTGCCGTAACTTTTCGCCATCTGCCGTGACCAGCAGGTCAGCTTCAATCGGCGTCAACCGGAGCGCCACACCGCGGCGGCGGGCCTCGTTGGCGGTGAGGGTCACGATGGTTTCCAGTTCTTCGCGCACATGACAGCGCTGCAGCTCGGCAGGCTGTTGCTGGCGGGCCAGCCGTAAAAAATCCTCCACCACCCGGTTGAGACGGTCGGCCTCCTTGATCTGGATCTCCACGAACTCATGTTTGGGGCTGCCGGGTCGATAGTCATCCAGCAGGATCTCTGCGGTACCCCGGATCGAACTCAGCGGGTTGCGGATCTCATGGGCCAGCACCGCCGCCATCTCGCCCAGGGTTGAGAGACGCTCGGAGCGGCGCAACTGTTCCTCCACCGCCATGATCCGTTCCGACTGTCCCTGCAGGGTGTGGTAGGATGCCGCAAGCCCTGCGGCGGTGCGCTGCAGCTCGTGGCGCTGCAGCCGGTCCCGCTGGGTCAAGAGCCCGGTCAGGCCGCCCACCACGTTGTACATCACGATCTCCAGATAGCGTTCTATCTCGAACATAAAGGTGCCGCCCCATTGATACATGATATGGGGGATATAGATGACACTCACCAGCAGCGAGCAGCCGAGCCCGCCCCACAGGCCAAACCAGAAGGCGGCCAGGATGATCGGTATATAGTAGAGCCGCTGGAAGATGTCGTGCAGATGGCAATAGGTAAGCGGGGTCAGGTAGTGGGAAAGGCTGATCAGCACGATCATGCCGCCTAGCAGGATAGGTCGCAGCACGGCCTGCCAGCGTTGCATTTCTTGCGAGGTCTTGGCGTCGCCCATGCGGTTCTTCCCCCTGTTGCTGCTCAATCCTGGCCGAAACGGTCGCAGGCAGCGGTGATGCTACCACCGCCCAGCACCTGGTCGTCTTGGTAGAACACCACATACTGTCCCGGTGTCACCGACTTTTGCGGTTCATGGAACAGTACCCGGCAGCGGTCATCCGCCAGCAGCGCCACCCGGCAGGGGACCGGCCGGTGGCGATAGCGGATCTTGCAGCTGGTCTCAAAGACGGTGCCGGTGGGAGGGATCAGCCAGCTGACCTCGTCGGCCTCCAACCCCGGCGTGAGCAGGTGCGGTTGTTCCCCCACCACGACCCGGTTGGTGGCGGCGTCGATGGCCAGCACGTAGAGCGGTTCATGCCAGCCGATACCCAATCCCTTGCGTTGGCCGATGGTGTAGCGATGGATGCCGTTGTGACGGCCCAAGATGCGGCCATCCCGGTGGACGATCTCGCCCGGTCTGCCGAATTGGGGGTCGCGGCACTCCAGGAAACCGACATAGTCGTCGTTGGGGATGAAGCAGACTTCCTGGCTGTCCCCCTTGGCCGCCACCGGCAGGTCGAATGCGGCTGCTAGGCTACGCACCTCATCCTTGCTGGCGATCTCCCCCAGCGGAAAGACGATCTGTCGCAGCCGTTCCTGGGTCAGGCTGTAGAGGAAGTAGGACTGGTCCTTGGCGAGGTTGTGGGCGGTGCGCAGGTGGCAGACGCCATCCGGATCGACGGTCTTGCGGACATAGTGACCGGTTGCCAGCAGTTCGGCGCCCAGTTGGCGGGCCTTGTCCAGCAGCAGGCCGAATTTGATGTGGCGGTTGCAGCGGATGCAGGGGTTGGGGGTTTGTCCCCGGCGGTACTGCGCGACGAAGTCGTCGACGATCAGCTCCTGAAAGGAGGGCTCCAGGTCGAGCAGGCGGTGCGGAATACCTAGCTGCCGCGCCACGGCTGCGGCATCGTGGGCCGTTGAACCGGGCCCGCTGGTCTGTGGCTTGAACAGGCGCATGGTGAGGCCGATCAGCTCGTGCCCCTGCTGTTTCAGCAGGGCAGCGGCGACGGATGAATCCACCCCGCCGCTCATGGCAACGGCGATCCTGCTCATTGCTCCTCCCCCAGTATCAGACGCACCGCCTGGTTGGCCTGCTGACAGGCGGCGATGCCGACCCGCGGGGCCATCAGGCCGTTGCCCGGGGCCGCCTCGGAGCTGCCGTCCCCTACCAGGTACAACCGTTTGTTCAACCGGCGGGTCTGGATGCTGTTGTTGTTGCCGTAGCCGGCCACCCCCGAGGCAGCGATCAGAGCGGCATCCGGCAGCCGTTCCATGATCGTGTCCACCAGCATGGCCTTCATCTCGGCCCGATCAAAGGCCTCGATAACCACGCTGCAGGGGGCGAAGATGACCGGCAGGTTGTCCGGATCGAGCAGCACCCGGTGGGTGGTCAGCTGCAGATAGGGGTTGACCCGGCGCAGGGTGGCGGCCATCGCCTCCACCTTGGGCATTCCCAGTTGGTCCACGAAGTACTGCTGGCGGTTCAGGTTGGAGGGCTCCACCAGATCAAAATCGGCCAGGATCAATCGTCCAACGCCGATCCGTGCCAGGGCCGTTGCCACCGCCGATCCCAGGCCGCCCAGACCGGCGATGCCGACGCAGGCCGCCTTGAGGCGGGCATGGATGCCGGGGGTATGGCGTGCCATCATCAAGGATTCCAATTCATCCGGCGTCGGAATCTCGCCCCGCTTGATCAGAAACAGTTCATCTCCGTCCTTCAGCACCGTCTCAGCCGGTGCCGGGAAGCCGTTCAGGATCAGCACATCGGCCCCTGGCCGCAGCTGCTGGGCGAGCTGGGTGACGGTCTGGCCGTCCCTGATGGTGGTCACTTGTTCGTTGATCCTGATCTGCATGCCGGCACTATACCTGATACAGGCTGGAAATCGCAAAATTGTTTCTGTGCAGGGGGGTGTCGATTGACCAGTTCCAGATGCGTTGCCAAGCTCGTGCCCTTCACGCCTTAACTGCCGTCGCGTGGTGGCGAGTATGCCCGGCTGTATCGGCTGCAGTTTGCCAGTGAGGTCAACTAGCGGTATAGTGACACAACCTATCCTGAAACGTAGGTATCTTATCCGATGAGAAGGAGTTGCCATGTGCACTACCTGCGGCTGCGGAACCTCAGACAGCCACCACCACGAGCACGAACATACCCATGATCACGATCACCGCCACGGTGACCAGACCCACAGTCATCCCCATCCGCACACGCACGATCATGACCATGGCGAACACCATCATCATGACCACTTGCATGACGATGACCACCCCCATGAGCATGGCCATGAGGTGGGACAGCGCTCCAAAAACATCAGCATCGAAGAGGACGTGTTGGCCAAGAACAACCGGTTGGCCGCCTTTAACCGGGCATTGTTCAAGGAAAAACGGATGTTGGTGCTGAATCTGGTCTCATCCCCCGGCTCCGGCAAGACCACCCTGCTGGAGCGGACCCTGCGGGACCTGTCCGGCCGTTACCGCTGCGCCGTGATCGAGGGGGACCAGCAGACCGATAACGATGCCCGCCGGATAGCCGCCACCGGCGTGCCGGTCAAGCAGATCAACACCGGGGCCGGCTGTCACCTGGATGCCCACATGGTGATGCACGCCACCGAGGCGTTCGACCTCGATCATCTCGATATCCTGTTCATTGAGAACGTGGGCAATCTGGTCTGCCCGGCCGCCTTTGATCTTGGCGAAGCCCACAAGGTGGTGGTGCTGTCGGTGACCGAAGGGGAGGACAAGCCGCTCAAATACCCCCAGATGTTCCATAATTCCGGCCTGATGCTCTTG
>JAJYCS010000059.1 GCA_021778115.1 Deltaproteobacteria bacterium | reverse complement strand
GGTGGTGAACTCAAAGATCCGCTTGGCCTCGTCATTGGCGGCAACCGCCGGCGGCAACACGGCGGCGAATCGCTCGGCATGGGAGACGTACCGCTGGGACTGCTGGGAATAGGAGGCCACCCGATGACGCACCAGTTGGTGGCTGGTGACCCGCGAAATCCCCTCGACACCGAAGGTAAAGCTGGCATGCTCCAATACCGAATGGTGGCCGAGACACATGATCTTGTCGATAAAGGCGGCACAGTCCGCGTTATCTATGGTGGCCCGCAAGGCGTCAAGATCGGCCGGCGAATAACACAACCGGGCCGCCAGGGCCACGGTCCGTTCCGGATCGGCGGTATGCTGCAGCAGTTCAATGTTCATACAATCCCCACATCATACCGATTTCAAATCAAGGAGGATATCAAGGCGGCGAGGAAGAGGCGACGCAGACGTACCGTAGAAGTACGTTGAGGAGCCGATGACGAAGCCAACGAAGAGAGCGCCTTGAGTTGGAATCGGCCTGGATGCAAAAAGGGGGCTGTACCTTATGGCACACCCCCCTTGACACCCTACACTTGGACGCTAGGCCTGGCCGTAACGCTTCTTGAACCGCTCGACCCGGCCGGCGGTATCCACCAGCTTCTGCTTGCCGGTAAAAAACGGATGGCAGGCGGAACAGATTTCAGTAAAGATCTCTTTACGGGTGGAACGGGTCTGGAAGCTGTTGCCGCAGGCGCACTTCACGGTGATCTCGTTGTAAGCCGGGTGAATACCTTCTTTCATTGCTACTCCTCCTTCTTGGTCAGCTCGTCATATAAAGCTGTGTGGTCACGAAAATTTACTGTATCGGATAGCCGGCAAAATTTTCAAGCTTTTTCTTGTCACTTACTCATGGAGTCCAAAAAATCCTGATTGGTCTTGGTCTCGGAGAGCTTGTCCAGCAGGAACTCCATGGCATCCACCACGTTCATTGGATGCAGGACCTTGCGCAGGATCCAGATCCGGTTAAGGGAGACCTTCTCGATCAGCAACTCCTCCTTACGAGTGCCGGACTTGTTGATATCGATGGCCGGGAAGGTGCGCTTCTCCACCAGACGGCGATCGAGGTGGACCTCCATGTTGCCGGTCCCCTTGAACTCCTCGAAGATCACCTCGTCCATTTTGCTGCCGGTGTCTACCAGGGCGGTGGCGATGATGGTCAGCGACCCGCCCTCTTCAATGTTACGGGCCGCGCCGAAGAACCGCTTCGGTTTCTGCAGGGCGTTGGCATCCACGCCACCGGTCAGGATCTTGCCGGAGGGGGGGAGCACCGTATTGTAGGCCCTGGCCAGACGGGTGATGGAATCCAGCAGGATCACCACGTCCTTTTTGTGTTCCACCAGCCGCTTGGCCTTCTCGATCACCATCTCAGCCACCTGGACGTGACGGGTAGCCGGTTCGTCGAAGGTGGAGGAGACCACCTCGCCCCTGACGGAGCGCTGCATGTCGGTCACCTCCTCCGGCCGCTCATCGATCAGGAGCACGATCAGGTAGACCTCGGGGTGGTTCTCAGCGATGGAGTTGGCGATATTCTGGATCAGCATGGTCTTGCCGGTGCGGGGCGGGGCCACGATCAGGCCGCGCTGTCCCTTGCCGATGGGGGAGACCAGCTCCATCACCCGCATGCCGTAGTTGTCCGGGGCGGTCTCCAGCTTAAGCTTTTCTTCGGGGTAGAGCGGGGTCAGGTTGTCGAACAGGGTCTTGTCCCGCGCCGCCTCAGGCGACTCAAAGTTGATGGTCTCCACCTTCAGCAGGGCGAAGTAGCGTTCACCCTCCTTGGGTGGACGGATCTGGCCGGATACCGTATCGCCGGTACGCAGATTGAAACGCCTAATCTGGCTGGGGGAGACATAGATATCATCCGGCCCTGGCAGATAGTTGTAATCGGGGGCCCGCAGGAAACCAAAACCGTCCTGCAAAATCTCCAGCACCCCTTCACCGTAGATGGAACCGTTCTGTTCGGTCTGGGCATTCAGGATGGCAAAGATCAGATCCTGCTTGCGCAGTCCAGACGCCCCTTCGATGTTCAGATCACGGGCAATGGCATTCAGTTCGCTGATTTTCTTGTTCTTGAGTTCCTGGAGGTTCACGACAAAGATTCTCCTGCTGGTGGGATAGAAAGGGTGGAGGCAGCCGTCTTCAGGCGGCTAAAGGTCCAGCGGTCGGCAAAGGGCAGCCGGGTCTTAACCATGGTGTCTGTGTACAGGGCGCGGTGTGCGATCAGGCATCCGGGTTTTCAAATAAAACAGGGAATAGGAACGGGTATCGAGTAGGTTCGGTGTGGACGGTAGCCGCATCTAGCTTTAGATTTCACCTAAAACACAAACCGATGATCGCTGTCAACAGGAAAGTGACGGGACTACAGGACCTTTGACCTGATAACCCCTTGACCCCCCCGGTACGAACGGCTATAAACGAAGACTGCCGCATCCACCTGCGGTCCTATCCCCTAAACAAAGCCCCAAGGCAGGGAGCAAACCGTGCAAGGACAGTCACTTCTGAACGCCATAGGCAATACGCCGCTGGTCACCATAGGGAGCAGCAACCCCAACCCGAAGGTCACCATCCTGGCTAAATTGGAGGGGAACAACCCCGGCGGTTCCATTAAGGACCGGCCGGCCCGCCAGATGATCCTGGCCGCAGAACAATCGGGCGAACTGACCACGGACAAGATCATCCTGGAACCGACCTCCGGCAACACCGGCATCGCCCTGGCCATGATCGCCTCGGCCCGCGGCTATCGGATCAAGCTGGCCATGCCGGCCTGTGTCAGTCAGGAGCGACGCAGCGTGCTGGAGGCCTACGGCGCCGAGATCGTACTCTCCCCCGGCTGCGAGAAGACCGATGGCGCCATCCGGCTGGCCCACAAGATCTATAACGAAGAACCGGGACGCTATTACCTGCCCAACCAGTATGACAACCCCAACAACCCGCTGGCACACGAACTGACCACCGGCCCGGAGATCATGGCCCAGACGAACGGCCGCTTGACCCACTTCGTGGCCGGTATGGGCACCGGCGGCACCCTGATGGGCACGGCCTCCTGTCTGCGCAAGCAGGCGCCCCATGTCCGGGTGGTGGGGATTGAGCCTAACCTGGGCCATGCCATCCAGGGCTTGAAGAATATGAAGGAGGCGATCGTCCCGGCCATCTACCACGAAGAGGTGTTACACCGCAAGATCGTGATCGACGATGAGACCGCCTTTGAGACCGCCCGCCAGTTGGCGGCACACGAAGGTATCTTCTGCGGCATGTCCGGCGGGGCCGCCATGGCCGGCGCCTTCCAGTTGGCCACGGAACTGACCGAAGGCACCATCGCGGTGATTATCCCCGACCGGGGCGACCGGTATCTCAGCACCAACCTGTTCAAATCGATGTGCGCCATCTGTCCGCCTTGATGGGGGCAACCGAGGCAGTTCGATTCTTGACCAGAACGATGTCTCCTGATATGTAATCCTTTCTCGTTAATCGTAAGTATCCCATTGGCACGGAGGTAGACCGTGACGTTTCAAGACCTGATCCTTTCCCTGCAAGGCTACTGGGCCAAGCAGGGTTGTGTCATCCAGCAACCGTACGACACCGAAAAAGGAGCCGGCACCTTCAACCCGGCCACCTTCCTGCGGGTCCTGGGCCCCGAGCCCTGGAAGGTGGCTTATGTTGAGCCATCCCGCCGCCCCACCGACGGCCGCTACGGCGAAAACCCCAACCGGCTGCAGCACTACTACCAGTTTCAGGTGATCATGAAGCCGTCTCCCACCAACATCCTGGACCTGTACCTTGATTCGCTGCGGGCCTTTGGCATAAATCCCAACCAGCATGACATCCGCTTCGTGGAGGACGACTGGGAATCCCCAACCCTGGGGGCTTGGGGCCTGGGCTGGGAGGTCTGGCTGGACGGCATGGAGATCACCCAGTTTACCTACTTTCAGCAGGCCGGCGGCATCGACCTCAAGCCGGTCTCCTCCGAGATCACCTACGGCTGTGAACGGATCGCCATGTACCTGCAGGGGGTGGACAACGTCTACGACCTGGAGTGGGTCAAGGGGGTCAAGTACGGCGACATTCACCATCAGACCGAGGTGGAATTCTCCCGCTACAACTTCGAGGAGGCCGATGTGTCGCTGCTGCTGGAACTGTTCGGCAGGTACGAACAGGAATGCATCCGCCTGGCTGAAAAAGACCTGGTCTTCCCGGCCTACGACTTTGTGATGAAATGTTCCCACACCTTCAACCTGCTGGATGCCCGCGGCGCCATCTCCGTCACCGAGCGGGCCTCCTACATCGGCCGTGTGCGCAACGTGGCCCGCACCTGTGCCGAGGCCTACGTCCGCCAGCGCGAACGGCTGGGCTTTCCGATGTTGAAAGGGGGGAACTAGCCGATGACCAAGGAACTGTTGCTCGAAATCGGGGCCGAGGAGATCCCGGCCGGCTTTGTCCCCAAGGCGCTGGCCGCCCTGGAGGAGATGATCGCCAAGGAACTGGCTGCGGCCCGCCTGGATTACCGCACGATCAAGACCCTGGGCACCCCGCGCCGCCTGACCCTCGTGGTGCAGGGACTGCCGACAGTGCAGCCCGATGCCGAGATCACCGCCATGGGCCCCTCCAGGAAGGCGGCCTTTGCCCCGGACGGCACACCCACCAAGGCGGCCGAGGGGTTTGCCAAGGGGCAGGGGGTGGCGGTCAGTGACCTTACAGTCGTTGCGACCGACAAGGGTGAGTACCTCTGCGTAACCAAACAGGAGCGGGGCCGCCCCACCCATGAGCTCTTGGCAGAGGTGCTGCCCAGGCTGGTGGCCGGCATCCCGTTCAAGAAATCGATGCGCTGGGCCGATCTGGAAGTCCGCTTTGCACGGCCGGTCCACTGGATTGTGGCCCTGTTCGACAACAGTGTGGTGCCGTTCTCTTTCGGTCCAATCACCAGCGGCAATGTCTCCCGCGGCCACCGTTTCATGGCCAACCAACCCTTTCCGGTGCGAGACTTCGCCCACTACCTGGAGGAGTGTGAACGCCACTTCGTGATCGTCGACCAGGAACGACGCCAGGAGATCATCCGCAAGGAGGTCCACCGTAGCGCCAAGGCCACCGGCGGTCACCTGCTGCCGGACGAGGCGCTGCTGGATGAGGTAACCTATCTGGTGGAGTACCCCAGCGCCATAGCCGGCTCCATCCCGGCCGAGTTCCTGGTGGTGCCTAAGGAGGTGCTGATCACCTCGATGCGCTCACATCAACGCTACTTCTCGGTGGTGGACGAGGCCGGCAAGCTGCTGCCCCACTTCATCACTGTGACCAATACCCTGGCCGAAGACCCCAGTGTGGTGGTCAAAGGCAACGAGCGAGTCCTGCGTGCCCGCCTCTCCGATGCCCGTTTCTTCTTCGACGAGGATCGCAAGGTCACCCTGGCCAGCCGGGTTGAGCAGTTAAAGAGCGTGGTCTATCAACAAAAACTGGGCACCTCGTACGAAAAGATGGAGCGTTTCAGGGCCTTGGCCGAACTGCTGGCCGACCAGCTCAATCCGGCGGTCAAGACCCTGGCAAGCCGGGCTGCCCTCCTCTGCAAGGCCGATCTGGTCTCGGGCATGGTGGGTGAGTTCCCCGAGGTGCAGGGGATCATGGGCCGCGAGTACGCCCTGCACGATGGTGAGGAACCGGCCGTGGCCCAGGCCATTGCCGAACACTACCTCCCGATTCAGGCCGGCGGCGACCTGCCGACCTCCGATGCCGGCGCCTTTGTTTCCCTGGCCGACAAACTGGACACCATCTGCGGTTGTTTCGGCGTAGGCCTGATCCCCACCGGCGCTGCCGATCCCTACGCCCTGCGCCGGGCCACCATCGGCATCATCAGCATCATCACCGATAAAGGCTACCGTCTCTCCCTCACCTCGTTGTTGGAGGGTGCCCTCACCCAGCTGTCGGCCAAGCTGAACCGTCCGCAGTCAGCGGTTCAGACTGACGTCCTGGAATTCTTCCGCGGCCGCCTGGTGAACCTGTTGGTCAACGAACATCCGGCCGATGTGGTGGAGGCGGCCGTCTCGGCCGGCTTCGACGACCTGACCGACACCGTTGCCCGGGTCAAGGCGCTGGCCTCCTTCCGCCAACGGGATGACTACCAGTCCCTGACCGCCGCCTTCAAGCGGGTCTGCAACATAGTAAAAGAGGGGATCGACGCCCCGGTGGACCCGGCCCTGTTTGAGGATGAGGCCGAGCATACCCTGTACCAGGCATTCCAGGGGGCCAAGGTTAAAGTCACCGCCGATACCCCCCGTCAGGCCTATCTGGAGGCCCTGACCGAGATCGCCGGCATCAGATGGGCAGTGGATGGTTTCTTTGATGCCGTGATGGTGATGGCTGAGGATGCAAAGATCCGTACCAACCGGCTGGCCCTCTTGACCGCCGTCAGCCGGCTCTTCACGAAGATCGCCGACTTTGCCAAACTGGCTGGGTAATACGCCACACCCACAGGAGAACGGACATGTCCTTCACCACACGCATCATCACAGGCAACGCACTTATTGTCGCCCTGGCCGTCCTGGTGCTTACCCTTCTGAACCGCACCGGCGACCTCTTCAACGCCATCCTGATCGGACTGGTCCTGCTGACAGGCTCTTCAGCAGTGCTCTGGCTCCTCTGCCAACAGGCCTTTAAACCGCTCAGCGGTGTGGTGGAGGCGATGGAACGGGCAGCACGGGGGGATCTCGCCGTGCGTGTAGCCACCACCGGTTTCGGCGAGATCGGCCGGCTCTCCTCCGCCTTCAACACCATGATGACCGACATGAATAGGGCGATGCGCCAGTTCTTCTCTGTAGCCGATCTGGTGCGGGATTCGGTTCGTCTGGTAACCGACACCACCAACCAGATGGGCCAGGCTGCCGAAGAGGTGGCCCTCCAGGCAGGCACCATCGCCACCGCCAGTGAAGAGATGTCCGCCACCTCGGCCGACATCGCCCGCAACTGCCTGTATGCGGCGGAAAACGCCCAGTCCGCCACGGAGCAGACCACCACCGGGGCGCAGATCGTCCGATCCAGCGCCCAGGTTATGGAAAACATCGCCCAGCGGGTCATGGAATCATCAGCCACGGTTGAACGCCTGGGAGACCGTTCCGATCAGATCGGCGCCATCGTCGGCACCATCGAGGATATCGCCGACCAGACCAACCTCCTGGCCTTAAACGCCGCCATCGAGGCGGCCCGGGCAGGTGAGATGGGACGGGGCTTCGCCGTGGTGGCCGACGAGGTGCGGGCCCTGGCGGAGCGGACCACCAAGGCCACCAAAGAGATCGCCGGCATGATCAGGACCATCCAGGGGGAGACCCAGACCGCGGTCGGCTCCATGGCCGAAGGGGTGGACCACGTCCAGCAGGGGACCGCCGAGACCACACGATCCGGCGCCGCCCTTGAGGATATTCTGAATAAGATCAACGAGCTGGCCATGCAGGTAAGCCAGATTGCCACCGCGGCCGAGGAACAGACCGCCACCACCAGCGAGATCACCAGCAATATCCAGATGATCACCAACGTGGTGGACCGCAACGTAGCCAGTGCCAGAAGCACCACCGACGCCACCCGTAAACTGGAGGAACAGGTGAATGAGCTGCATACGCTGGTGGGGCATTTCAAGCTGTCCAGCGCCCTGGAGTGGGACAGCAGTTTTGAGACCGGTATCGCCAGCATCGACGGCCAGCACCGCAAACTGTTCGAGATGATCAACGACCTGCACGACGCCATGCAGCAGAAGCGCAGCAAGGAGGCCATCGGCCAGATCCTGGGCCGCCTGATCGACTACACCGGTTCCCACTTCGGCCATGAGGAGCAGGCCTTCCGTTCCACCGGCTATCCGGAAGAGGCCGGCCACAAGCAGGAGCATGCCCGTCTGGTGGAACAGGTGCTGGCCCTGCAGGCCAAGTTCAACCGTGGCGAGGCGGTGCTGACCCAGAGCGTGATCGAATTCCTGCAGGACTGGCTAATCAAGCATATCAAGGGGACCGACATGCGCTACGCCCCCCATCTCAAGAAGCACGGCATTAAATGATCGCCATCATCGACTACGGCATGGGCAACCTGCGCTCGGTCCAGAAGGCGTTCGAGCGGGTAGGCTTTGAGGCGCTGGTCACCAGTGATCCGCGGCAGCTACTGCAGGCAGACCGGGTCGTGCTGCCCGGCGTGGGCGCCTTTCGTGACTGCATCCGTAACCTTGAGCAGGGTGGTTTTGTGGAGCCGATCCTGCGGGTCATTGCCGAAGGCCGCCCGTTTCTGGGCATCTGTCTCGGCCTGCAACTGCTCTTCAGCGAGAGCACGGAGTTTGGCCTGCACAAAGGCTTAGGGGTCATCCCCGGCCAGGTGGTCCGCTTTCCCGACGGAATGACCGAGGCCGGCGAGAAACTGCCGGTACCGCACATGGGCTGGAACCAGATCAGCCTGCGGGGTGACCCATCACTCTTCAGCGGCGTTGCCGACCAGAGCAACGTCTATTTTGTGCACTCCTATTACGTCAAACCGAATGACCCGGCCGTGGTGGCCGCCACCTGCAGCTACGGACTTTCGTTCTGCGCCGCCATCCGCAGGGACAACCTGGTGGCCACCCAGTTTCACCCCGAAAAGTCCCAGGCCGTGGGCCTTACGATGCTGAAGAACTTTGCCGAGATGAAAGGCTAGCATGATCGTCATACCTGCCATTGACCTGAAAGAAGGCAGGTGTGTCCGCCTGGAACAGGGCGAGATGCACCGCGACACCGTCTTTTCCGACAACCCGGCCCAGCAAGCCCTTACGTGGGAGCAGGCCGGGGCCGAGCTGCTGCATCTGGTGGATCTGGACGGCGCCTTTGCCGGCCAGCCCAAAAATAAAGAGGCCATCAGCGCCATACTCACGGCGATCAGCATCCCGGCCCAACTAGGGGGCGGCATCCGCGACCTCGCCACCATCGAGGCCTATCTCGCACTGGGCCTGTCCCGGGTGATCATCGGTACCGCTGCCCAACGCAATCCCGAACTGGTGATCGAGGCCTGTCAAAAATTCCCCGGCCAGATCGTCGTGGGGATCGATGCCAAGAACGGTATGGTGGCGGTGCAAGGTTGGGCCGAGGTGACCGGCAGCACTGCCGTCGACCTGGCCAGGAAATTCGAAGACTGCGGCGTTGCGGCCATCATCTACACCGACATCAGCCGTGACGGGATGATGGGCGGCCCCAACCTTGAAGCGACCAAGGCCCTGGCCGAGGCGATCACCATCCCGGTCATCGCCTCCGGAGGCGTCTCATCGCTCAAGGATATCGAAAACCTGATGGCCATTGAGGCCAGTGGCATCAACGGCGCTATCACCGGCAAGGCGATCTACACCGGCGCCATCAATCTGCGTGAGGCGATTGCCCTCACCAAACGGGGCCGCCAATGCTGACCCGCCGCATCATCCCCTGCCTAGATGTGACCGGTGGCCGGGTGGTCAAGGGGGTCCAGTTCCTTGAGCTGCGCGACGCCGGTGACCCGGTGGAGATCGCCGAGGCCTACGACCAACAAGGCGCCGACGAGCTGACCTTTCTGGACATCACCGCCTCCAGCGACGAGCGCGACACCATGGTTGACGTGGTGCGGCGTACCGCCGAGCGGGTCTTCATGCCGCTTACCGTCGGGGGCGGCATCCGGGTGGTGGAGGATATCCGCCGCATGCTGAATGCCGGCGCTGACAAGGTCTCGATCAACACTGCAGCGGTCAACCGGCCCGAATTTGTCCGCGAAGCGGCCGAGCGGTTCGGCTCGCAGTGCACGGTGGTGGCGATCGACGCCCGCCAAGTGCCGGGCGAGCAGCGCTGGGAGGTTTACACCCACGGCGGCCGCAAGCCGACCGGCATCGACGTGGTTGAGTGGGCCGCCCGGATGGAGCGCTTTGGGGCCGGCGAGATCCTGTTGACCAGCATGGACCGGGACGGCACCAAGGACGGCTACGACCTGACCCTGACCCGCGCCGTGGTGGACGCGGTCTCGATTCCGGTCATCGCCTCCGGCGGGGTAGGCACCCTTGAGCACCTCTACGATGGTTTTTCCACGGCCGGGGCCTCGGCCTGTCTGGCCGCCTCGATCTTTCACTTCCGCCAGCATACCGTGGCAGAGGCAAAACAGTACCTGCAGGGACGCGGCGTCCCGGTCAGAATGGTGTGACATGACAACCGACCAGCATATCCTCGACCAGCTGTACTACGTGATCCTCTCCCGCAAAGGGGCCTCGCCGGACAGTTCCTACACCGCCTCACTGCTCACCAAGGGGATCGACAAGATTCTCAAGAAGCTGGGCGAAGAGGCCACTGAAACGGTAATCGCCGGCAAAGGCGGCACGAACGACGAGCTGACCTACGAGGCCGCCGACCTCTGCTACCATCTGCTGGTGCTGCTGGCGGCCCGTGACATCCCCGCAGATGCGGTATGGAAGGAGCTTGAGCGTCGTTTCGGCACCTCCGGCATCGCCGAGAAGGCATCCAGAGCCGACGTATAACACAGGGCATTTATTCATTGACATCTGAATAACTGCTGTTAATATGTAAAACTCACAAAAAAAATACACCTTGGCATTCGCGGCAGTTCGCTGCCAGCGTTTCGTATCTTACGATGGAGGGGGGGATTATGGATGCCGGGAGTAAAGATTCGGGAAAACGAACCATTTGACCTCGCTCTGAAGAAGTTCAAGAAACAGTGCGAAAAGGCTGGGATTCTCTCCGAGGTCCGGAAACGTGAGCATTACGAGAAACCCAGTATCAAACGGAAGAAAAAGGCCATCGCCGCTCGCAAGCGCGCCCTGAAAAAACAGCGCAAGATGATGGACTAAGCCTGTCCGACGCCAGACCGGCTGACGGAACCTTCCGTTGCCGGTCTGGCATTGTTGTTTTGGCGGGGCTTTCGCAAGAAAGCCCTTTCGCCGTCTTTACTCCACCCACTGGACCTACCGATGAACCTGCTCAACATCTCCATCATGATCGTTTTGGCTTTGATGGGGCTACGCGGGCTACTGCGCGGGCTGATCAAGGAGATGGCGGCTCTGACGGCGCTGATCATGGGCGGCTGGCTGGCCTACCGCTTCCACAGTGCTGCGGCAGCACCGCTCAGGGCGCTGATGCCGGCCGCAGCAGCTCAGGTGGTGGCCTTTGTACTGCTCTTGATCCTAGTGGGACTGGCGGCCCATCTGCTGGGCAATCTGCTGACCGGTCTGGTACAGCTGGCCCTGCTGGGCTGGGTCAACCGGCTGGGCGGCGTAGCGGTGGGGATACTTGAAGGGGCGCTGATCCTGGGAATGCTATTCTACGCCATCGCGACGATCCCCGTCCCGTTGCAGCTTAAGGAGGCCATTAAACGACATACCGTAGCCGCCCCCTTGGCAGCCTTCGGTGGCGCCGTGCTGGACCGGGCCAAGGCCCTGCGAACACCATGATCCCCGCCGACAAGGTCCGCGAGGTAGCTGAGCGGCTCTCGATCGTGGACGTGATCGGCGAGTACGTCAGCCTCAGGCGCTGCGGTGCAAACTTTACCGGACTCTGCCCGTTCCATGGGGAGAAGACCCCCTCCTTCAACGTCAACCCGGCGAGGGAGATCTTTCACTGCTTCGGTTGTGGCGCTGGAGGGGATGTTTTTGCCTTTGTCATGCGCCTCGATGGGATCAGCTTTCCCGAGGCGGTACGTAAGCTTGCCCAGCGGGCCGGCGTGACCATCGAAGAACATCCGTTGACTCCGGCCGAATCGCGGGCCAAGGAGGAACGGGAAGAACTGCGGGCGATTCTTGACCTGACAGCCCGTCACTACCGGGAGCTGCTGACACGACGGCCGGAAGGGGCTGCGGGACGCAGCTATCTGCAACAACGGGAGGTGGATCCTGAAACGGCCGCTGCCTACGGGATGGGCTACGCCCCGGAACGGCGCGACACCCTGGTGCAGGCCCTCAAAGGGGCCGGCCATTCGCTGAAGATGGCAGCGGTTCTGGGGCTGGTGCGCAACGGTGACCGCGGCGCCTGGTACGACCTACTGCACAGCCGCCTGATCTTTCCGATCAGGGATGGTCAGGGGCAGCCGATCGCCTTTGCCGGGCGGGTGCTGGACAGCGGACTTCCCAAGTACATCAATTCGCCCGAATCGCCGATGTACCATAAAAGCAGCGTGCTGTTCGGCCTGGATCTGGCCCTGCGGGAAATCCGCCTGGCTTCGTCAGTGATAGTGGTGGAGGGGTATTTCGACCACCTGGCCCTGTATCGCGCCGGGGTACGCAACGTGGTGGCCACCTGTGGCACCGCCCTGACCGATGGCCACCTGCATCTGCTCAAAAAGCACGCTGAACGACTCTATCTGCTGTTTGACGGCGACGCCGCCGGCCGCAAGGCCACGGTACGGGCCATGGAACTCTGCCTGGAACAGAAGCTGCCGACCTATGTGATCACCCTGCCCCAGGGTGAGGACCCGGACAGTTTTCTGCAACAGCAGGGTGCAGAGGCCTTTCAAAAACGGATTGAGGCCGCCAAGCCGGCCTTTGAACAATACCTGACCTGGCTGCTCACCAAGACGCCGCCGGACAGCGTTGATCACAAAGTACGGCTGATGGATGAGATTGCGCCCCGGTTCAAACGGATTGCCGACCCGGTCGAGCGAGACCTGTACGAGCAGGAGGTCTGCCGTCTCATGGGAGTAGACCTGCAGACGTTCCGCAGACGCCTTGCCGTTGGACGCAGCACGACGCGTCCCGGCAACCAGCCACAAGGGCCAACACCGGCGGCGGCCACGTTGCCCGCGCGCCAACGCGACCGTCTCCAGGAGACTGTACTGGTACTGCTGGGACATTATGCCGGCGCCCGCGAAGAGGCCGTCCGTTGCGGCCTCCTGGATCTGCTCGACCCTTATCACCGCCCCCTGGCCGAGGCGTTATTGCAAGCGGCCGGCGGTGACCAAGACCAGGATACACTCTGGCAACGGGCCTTTGCGCAGCTGGAAGACCCGCTCCACAAGGAGTTGGGAGTGCGGGTACAGCTGGCGGATCAACATCTCGCCGGCATGGAAGATTGGCGACCGGCTTTTGCCGATTGCCAGCACCGTCTGCAGCAGACCGGTATCAAAGAGTTGAAGCAGGTGGCCAGCCGGCTGGCCACACTGACGAGCGACCACCCCGACTACCGGCAGCTGCTGGAGCGGGCCAACGAGTTGAGAAAACAAAAATCGGGATTACAGTAACAAGGCAGCTGACGTTGCAAAGATATCCTGCAAAGGTTGGTATCTATGGCGAAAAAAAACATGGATGAAGTCAAGCAACTGATCGATCTCGGCAAGGAAAAGGGATTCCTCACCTTTGACGAGGTCAACGACATACTGCCCCCCGACATCGCCACTGAGCAGATTGACGATGTGATGGGGATGTTCGGCGAGATGGACATCGAAATAGTCGAAACCGCCCAGAAGGTGAAGCTCCCCAAGATCAAGATCGATCTTGAGGAAGGCGAGGAGGAGGCGGAAGGCGAAGCGGAAGAGGTGGAATTTGAACCAGGCGCCATCGGCCGCACCAGCGATCCGGTGCGGATGTACCTGCGTGAGATGGGTTCGGTCTCGCTCTTGACCCGCGAGGGCGAGGTGGAGATAGCCAAACGTATCGAGGACGGTGATCGTGAAGTCGCCGAGATCATCCTGAATACGCCGATCACCATCAAAGAGGTCCTGCTCCTGGGCGAAAAGCTGCGCAAATTCCAGATCACCCCCTCCGAGATCAGCAAGGATATCGAGGAAGACGCCGAGGTCGACGTCGACGAGGGCGAAGAAGACATTCATACAACCCGCCTGTTGGAGATCATCGATGCCATTGCCGCCAACAACCAGCAGGTCGTCGAGTTTGCCGCCGCACTGGAGGTTGCCAAAGGTGCCACCAAGAAAAAGGAGCTGGAGCGGCAGTTCAAGGAGGCCAAGGGGCATCAGGCCGAACTGCTGACCTCGCTACGCCTGAAAGACCGCCATATCACCAGGGTTGCAGACCGTCTGAAGGAGCTTTCCAGCAAAGTCACCCGGGTCAAGCACGAACTGGCCGAAGTGCAGAACATAGTGCCGCTGGACAAGCTGAACGAAATCATGGAAAAATTCAGGGTCGACGAAGCCAAGGGACTGGCCGCGCTCAAGCCGCTCAAGCTGAACGAGGAGGATTTCCAGAAGGTCGAGAAACGACTGCGCAACGGTGCCCGCAAGCTGATCAAGGTGGAGCAGGAATCGGGTTTCAAATCCACCGAGCTTTCCAAGGCGATCCGGGCCATCCGCGAGGGTGAGCACAAGGCCCGCATCGCCAAGTCAGAACTGATTGAG
>JAJYCS010000005.1 GCA_021778115.1 Deltaproteobacteria bacterium | reverse complement strand
GCCGAGATTGTGTTTGAGACCAATCTCTACACCATGGTCAAGTCACTGGTGAAAAGGGGACTCGGGATCTCGACCCTGCTCCGGATGGTGGTGGAGGACGACGCCGAGCTGCGGGCCGTCTCGTTTGCGCCGCCGCGCTATCTGGATCTGCAGCTTGCCTGGAAAAAACACGCCTACCTGTCGCGTGCCAATCAGGCGTTCGTCGATTTCCTGCTGGAGCAGGTAACAAAACGGGCTGGTACGGTGAGACCGTAACAGCCCGCGTGCGATGGTGGAGATGAAGGGATTCGAACCCTCGACCCCTGCCTTGCGAAGGCAGTGCTCTCCCAGCTGAGCTACATCCCCCTATCCGGTTCTTCGTGGTACTCGGCAAGCGGCAGCAGCACGGTAAATACCGCGCCGAGTTGGCTGTTATCGGCCCGCAGCACCCCGCCATGGTTCTGCACAATCCGGTTGACGATCGGCAGGCCCAGGCCGGTGCCGTGGTGCTTGGTGGTAAAAAACGGCGTGAAAACCTTGTTTAACGCCTCCTCCGGGATGCCACCGCCGGAGTCCTCAATGCTGATCGAGGCGAAGACTCGATCCCCGTGGGTTATCTCCTCCAGGGTGATGGTGAGGCTGCCACCCTGACGCATCGCCTCCTGGGCGTTCACCAACAGGTTGATAAAGATCTGTTTGAGCTGGTGGCAGTCCCCCAGCATCTCCCAGTAGCCGGCGGGCAGGGCCTCCTGTACCGTAATGCCCCGTTCCGCAAACGAGGTGGCGTAGTCGTCAAGGCATTCCCGAAGCACAGTGCGCAGGTCGCAGCGGCTGTAGCAGATGGTCGGCTTGCGTGAGTAGGCCAGAATGTCGGCCAGCATCAACTCCAGGCGCTGAGCCTCGTTGATGATGGTGTCCAGATAGTGCCGGTCGGGCGTCGCCGGGGGTAAGGCCCGGAGCAGGCGGTTGGCAAATCCGCCGATGGTGATCAGCGGCGTTTTCAGCTCGTGAGAGATGGAGGCTGCCATCTCGCCGATTGCGGCCAGGTGCGCCGAATGCACCAGCCGTTGCCTGTTTTCCTGCAGTTCCAGATGCGCCTCTTCCAGATTACGGTAGAGGCGGGAATTGTCAAGGGCCATCCCCGCCTGGCTGGCAAACAGCTGCAGTAGCTGCAGGCGTTCACGGGTGATAGCGTCGGCGTCAGCCGGGGAATCGACGATTACCACCCCCAGGGTACGGTTGCGGGAGATCAGTGGTGCAGCAGCAAATGAGACGATGCCGAACCGTTTGATGAAGGTGCACTCCCGGCAGTTCTGGCAGTCGGTGTCCTCAACATGGCAGAGGTGCCGCTGGCGCAGCGCCTTGCCAACCACCAAGCACCCTTCGTCGTGTAGGTCGATCCGCAGGGTACGCACTGCCGCGCAGTAGTCGCTCTGCCGTTGGCGGGCCATCAGGTCATCATGCAGTTCCCAGTGGCCGGTCAGCGGATTGGCCGGATCGCTGCCCACCACCTGCAGGCCGACGGCATCGGCTCGGGTGACGCCCAGCATCCCCTGCAGGATATCGGTCTTCTCATTATGGAGAAACAGCATGGCGCGACCGAACAGGTGGGTGTCGGGGTGCACCAGGGCCGAAAGGATCAGGTGCAGCAGCTTGTTCAGACGATTGGTAGAGAGCAGGGTGGAACTGAAGAGCGACAGCAAGGACAGGGCGCCGTCACAGACGTCGGGGTGATGATGAACGGTGACCGTTGTCGGATGCGGATAACCCATGCCGCTGCCCTGAGTTGTTGAGGCGCCGGACGAGACATGCGCCGGGTGATTAGAGCCGTTTTTCCTTTTCCTCTGCCTCCATCTTACAGTTGATACAGAGGGTGGTGACCGGACGCGCCTTCAGACGGGCCTCGCCGATCTCCTCGCCGCATTCCTCGCAGATGCCGAAGGTGCCGTCATCAAGGCGCGCCAGCGCCTCCTTGATCTTATTGACTAGTTTTCGTTCGCGGTCGCGGATGCGCAGCTCAAAGGTCCGGTCCGATTCCTGGGTGGCGCGGTCGGTGGGGTCGGGAAAGTGGGAGGCGTCGTCGGCCATCTCGTGGACCGTCTTGTCCGCCTCGGACAGCAGCCCCTTCATCTCATCCAGCAGCAACTGCCGGTATTGTTCGTGTTTTTCAGGATCCATGAGTCTCACCGTTGCAGAAGTCTAAAACATTGTAATATTAGCGAGTAAAGTATAACAAGTCCAGCAAAAAGTGGGTTGTGGGTCGTTCTGCCCTGGCAGCGCAATTTTTACAGGCGTCCTCGGCTTTCCGGCGGCCGGCACAAAATTCTTTACAGGCCCAACGAAGCTGTAGTAAGGGGTTCTTGCAGGAATAAGGTCAGCAGCGCGTAGATAGCTCGGTGTCATAACGAGGTGACGATTGTCGGAAACGTTTCCCGTTATCATATACGCCGTCGTTGCCGTCGTGATTATCGGCAGCCTGCTGCTGGCTGCGTGGTGGCTGGGCGCAAAGACGACCAACCGCAACAAGGAACTCCCCTACGAATCTGGCGTAATCCCCTCCGGCAGTGCCCGTCGTGCCCTTATCATCCCCTTCTACCTCATCGCCATCTTCTTCATCGTCTTTGACGTGGAGAGCGCCTTCATCTTCACCTGGGCCCCGGTCTGGGATCAGCTCGGCATGTCGGGTCTGCTGCACATCACCTTCTTCATCGTGACGTTGCTGCTGGGATTGGTCTGGTTGTGGCTCAAGGGTGGGCTTGACTGGGGGCCTGCCCGGACGCGGAGGCGCCATGAAAACGGCTGACCTTCCCGACAACATTCTGCTGACAAATCTGGACGACCTGATCAACTGGGGCAGGGCCAACTCGCTCTGGCCGATGTTTTTCGGTCTGTCATGCTGTTTCGTCGAGATGATGACCGCCTTCACGTCCCGCCATGACGTCTCCCGTTTCGGCGCAGAGGTGCTGCGCGGCACCCCCCGTGAGGCCGATCTGATGGTGATCGCCGGCACCCCGTTCCGCAAGATGGCCCCCAACATCCTCCGCCTCTACGAACAGATGGCCGAACCCCGCTGGGTGGTTGCCATGGGGAGTTGCGCCAACTCCGGCGGCATGTACGATGTCTACAGCGTGGTACAGGGGGTCAACCAATTCCTGCCGGTTGATATCTACATTCCCGGCTGCCCGCCCCGCCCTGAGGCCTTCCTGCAGGGGCTGACACTACTGCAGAAAAAAATCAGGAACGGTGAACGCCCGTCCCGCCCGGTGCTGCACCTGGCTGGCGGAAACCAGGGCACGACCGTACCGGTCCTGGTGGATGGTGTCTCCAAAACCTGCGACCCGCGCGGCCCCGGCCTGGAGGGGACCGCCATCCGCGGCGTATCGGTCGGCCATCCCCGTAGCTGGATGCCACGCAGCGACAAGCAATGGTGTCCTCCGGCCCCCCAACGCGTCTATCCCGACTTCGGCCTGGCAGGCGAGTTGGAGGCGATCTTCGGCGAACAGATCCGCATCGACGATTCCGCCACTGACATGCTCACCTACCGAGTTGCGCCGGAACTGCTGCCCGGCGTGATCGGACACCTGAAAAGCCGCACCTCCGCCCCCTTCAGACGGCTGGAGGACATCGCCTGCGTGGATGATTCCTGTCGCCGTGAACCGGGGCGCTTCAAGGCCTATACGGTCAATTACCACCTGCTCAATTTCGACATCCCCGGCCACATCCGGATCAAGACCGAGCTGCCGGACGAATCGGCGCCGCTGCCCAGCGTCACAAAAATCTTTGCCAATGCCGATTGGTACGAGCGTGAGGTGTTCGACATGTACGGGCTCAGCTTCAAGGGCCACCCGAACCTGCGCCGGATCTTGATGCCGCACGACTGGGAGGGGCACCCCCTGCGAAAGTCGCACCCCTTCCGGGGCACCGAGATGCCCCCCTATACCCTCGAAGATGCCCGCAGGTTCCAATCGTTGCCGGCTGATCAGTTCTTCGCCGACAGCGATCAGGAGGCGCTCATCCTCAATCTGGGGCCGCAACACCCCGGCACCCACGGCATCATCCGCTGCATGCTGAAGCTGGACGGCGAAGAGATCATCGACATGGACAGCGATATCGGCTACCACCACCGGGGGGCGGAAAAGATCGCCGAACGCCAGCACTGGAACCAGTTCATCCCCTACACCGACCGGATCGACTACCTCTCCGGGGTGCAAAACAACCTGGCCTACTGCAACTCCGTGGAGAAACTGTGCGGCATCACCGTGCCGGAGCGGGCTGAAACCATCCGTGTCATGCTGGCCGAGCTGTTCCGTATCGCCAATCACCTGGTCTGGCTCGGCACCTTCACCGCCGACGTCGGCGCCATGACGCCGGTTTTCTACACCTTTACCGACCGGGAAAAGATCTTCGACATCGTGGAGATGATCACCGGCGGCAGGATGCATCCCGCCTGGTTCCGCATCGGCGGCGTTGCTGACAACCTGCCTGACGGCTGGGAGCGTCCGGTGCGGGATTTCCTGACCTGGATGCCGGCTCGTCTCAAGGAGTACCACGCCCTGCTGGACAAAAATCCGATCTTCATGGCCCGCCTGAAAGAGGTTGGGGCCATCTCGAAGGACGATGCCCTGGAGTGGGGGCTGTCCGGGCCAAACCTGCGCGCCTGCGGCATGGCATGGGATCTGCGCAAAACGATCCCCTATTCCGGCTATGACCGCTTTGACTTCGACATCCCCACCGCCGAAGGGGGTGACTGCTGGGCACGCTATCTGGTGCGGATGGAGGAGATTCAACAGTCACTACGCATCGTGCAGCAGTGCTTCGACACCATGCCGCCCGGACGCTGGATGACCGATGACTACCGCTTTGTGCTGCCGCAGAAACCGGATACACTCAAGGATATCGAATCGCTGATCCACCACTTCGTCAACAGTTCCCGGGGCATGTCGGCCCCCAGGGGTGAGAACTACAGCGCCATCGAGGCCCCGAAAGGGGAAAACGGTTATTTTGTGGTCTCGGACGGCCTCAACATCCCGTATCGTGTCAGGATCAAGACCCCCAGCTTCCCCCACGTACAGGCGTTGCCGGTCATGAGCCGTGGCTGGCTGGTGGCGGATTTCCTGGCGATACTGGGATCAATCGATTTTGTTTTGGCGGACCTGGACAGGTAGCGGCCATGATCCCGAGTGAACTCAAACATGAACTCCAGCGCCGCATCGCCTCGGCCATCACCAACCGCGAGGCTGCGGTGGATGTGATGAAGGCGCTCCAGGCGCACTATGGCTGGTTGAGCGACGAAGCGGTGCTCGAGGCGGCCGGACTGTTGGGACTCTCGCCGCTGCAGGTGGAGGAACTGGCGACCTTTTACGAGATGATCTACCGCCGTCCGGTGGGACAACAGGTCATCCATGTCTGCGATTCCATCTCCTGCTGGGCCATGGGGGGGGCGAGCCTGATGGACTGCGTGGCGGAGTTGCTCGGCATCCGGCCGGGCGAAACGACGGCCGACGGTCTGTTCACCCTGCTCCCCTGCTGCTGCCTCGGCAACTGCGGGCAGGCGCCGACCCTCATGATCGGGGACAGGATCCATGGAAAAGTAACTGCCGAGAGTGTGGCAGCCTTCCTTGCTGAACTTCGCCAGAGTACAGCATTGATAAATTTAGTGGTTACAACCGAAAATTTAATATAAAATATGTGTATGAAAACTTTAAATGCAATCAAACGTAGCATTAAAGAGCAGATAAACGAAAGAATCGGCAAGGGCAAGATCGTCTTGTTATTTGGCCCACGTCAGTCTGGCAAGACTACGCTGGTCAGGACTATTACGGCAGATTCCGGGCTTGACGCGCTCTGGCTGAGTGGCGATGAGGCCGACATCCGCGTTCTGCTTTCCGAAACCACTTCCACACGTTTGAAGGCATTGTTTGGCACAAAGCGGCTGGTGATTATTGATGAAGCCCAGCGCATCAACAACATCGGCATTGCACTCAAGCTATGCGCGGACATGCTTCCGGAAACCCAGGTCATTGCCACCGGATCATCGGCTTTTGAGCTTGCCGAAGCAACAAGCGAACCGCTAACCGGCAGAAAATACGAATATCATCTGTTTCCACTGTCGTTTGGCGAGATGGTAGCACATCATGGTCTGCTTGAGGAAAAACGGCTTCTGGAACATCGGCTGGTATACGGCTACTATCCCGAAGTGGTGACATCACCGGGCGAAGAGCGGGAGTTGCTGTCACTGCTTGCCGAGAGTTACCTGTACAAGGATGTATTCAGCTTGGGACTCGCCAAAAAACCCGCTCTGCTGGAGCGGATCGTTCAAGCGCTTGCCCTGCAGATCGGCTCGGAAGTGTCATACAATGAACTGGGGCAACTGGTCGGAGCCGATAAGGAAACCATTGAGCGCTATATAGATCTGCTGGAGAAATGTTATGTGGTATTCCGGCTTAACTCGTTCAGCCGCAATCTACGCAATGAGCTTAAAAAAAGCCGGAAGATCTATTTCTGGGATACCGGCGTACGAAATGCCGTCATCAAGAACTTTAATCCATTGCATCTACGCCAGGATCTCGGCGGACTGTGGGAAAATTTTCTGGTGGCCGAACGGTTGAAGGCCAATCACTATGCAGGTCGTCCGGCAAATTACTGGTTCTGGCGTACCCACGCGCAACAAGAAATTGACTATATCGAAGAACGCGATGGACAGCTTTCTGCCTGGGAGTTCACATGGAAAACCACCCGAACACCACGACTGCCCAAAAGCTTTATTGATGCCTATCCTGATAGTGTAACCGGATATGTCACGGCAAATACGGTAGAGGATTTTTTGTTGGGGGTTACAGGTAGCAGGAGCATGGAATAACTGTTCCATTTGGGAAGATCATCGGTTCACGGGCGTGCGCGCGTGAACCGGTCAATAATGAGTTATACCAATAGGAGCAAAGAATGGAAACGGCAAGAAAAGCATATGATTTTCTTGGTGGCGAGAAGCTATATCAGCAGAGGGCAAGAGAAGTCCTTCCTATACTTGTTCGCCAAGCAAAGGCAGCCCAGAAAATATATTACTCGAATTTGGCGGAAGAAGTGGGCATCCCAAACCCCAGAAACTTGAATTATCCACTCGGTTCCATCGGAAATGCACTGAAAAGTCTCAGTAAAAAGCTAAAAATCGAAATACCTCAGATTCAATGTATCGTCGTAAACAAAGGCACGGAGCTTCCTGGCGAAGGTATTGGATGGTTTATTGATAAAACAGACTTTAAAAAACTTACTACAAAACAGAAAAATGAAATCGTCAATCGCGTCTTATCTGAAATATTTGCATTCGATAAATGGGATGAGGTTCTCGCGGCATTAGATCTTAAGCCGACACTTCACAACTCAATCATAAAAGACGCGGTTAAAAAAGCAGGGTTAAAGTATGGGCACGGCGGAGAGAGTGAACATCACAAGAAATTGAAAAATCAGATAATGGCTAACCCATCATTGATAGGCATTGACAGTGGTTATGACTCTAAACCTGAATACCTTCTCCCTTCTGCTGACACTGTTGATATTTTGTTCAGGTCAGACAAGGAGTGGGTTGGAGTTGAGGTTAAATCACATATATCCTCTCAGGAAGACATTCTTCGAGGTTTGTTTCAATGCGTTAAATACCAAGCACTTCTTGAGGCATATCTTGCAGTTTCAGATGACAACAAAAATGTGAAAGTATTTTTGGCTATTGGCGGACCATTCCCACCAGAGTTGATTCCTGTGAAGAATGTGCTGGGAATAAACGTTGTAGATAATATCAAGGTATAACCAGGTCCATAGACGCCGACCGCCCGAAAAGACTGGGCGAATTAAATAGGGATACTTCCTGTATTACGACTCAGAAAGTCGGGTTTCAATATCCATATGTCCATGCAGAACACGGACAATCTCGATCGTATCGGCGAGAGTTCGGCGGTAAAAGATTACATGACTGCCAGCATTCAATTTCCGGTAGCCAACTCGAATATCACTGCAGTCCTTTCCTTTGAGTGGGTTGGCAGCCAACTGATGAAATGAAACATCCAGCATTTGCAGATACAAGTTGCGCTGCTCACGCCCCCAACGGTTTTGCGTGAATTTGGCGATTTCTTTCATATCCGCCTTTGCCATGCTAGTGAGGGTAAAAGTAGGCATCAGTTTAAACTTGCACCGTCAAGTTCTGAAAGTAAGGTCTCAAGTGAATAATCAGAGGTGCCGCTTTCTTCACCCTCTACGAGTGCACGGCGAAGCAGGGATAATTTGGTTTCCCGTTCTTCCAAGAGTCGCAAACCGGCACGGATCGTCTCGCTTGCTGAACCAAAGCGTCCTTGGACAACCTGCTGAGAAATAAAATTTTCGTAGTGTTTACCAAGGGAAACACTGGTGTTTTTTTGCATGAGATGACCTCCATCAATGCCGTTACAATATCAAGTTATAATATTTATTGGTATCGGTCAACAGGTAAGGTGACAGGAATATTCCAACAACTTCAAATGCAGTAACACGGTATGAAAAAGAGAAGCGTCCAACAAATCGTAAAAACGTCTGCTTTTGACTTTCTCCGTGTCTCTGTGCCTCTGTGGCACATAGAAGGCTTTTATGGAACAGATCCTGTTTCGCCATAACCGCCCCGGCCGCTGCGTTACCTTTGCCGAATACCAGGCCGAGGGAGGTTTTGCTGCGCTAAAAAAGGGGCTGTCCAGCATGTCGCCCGATGAGGTGCAGCAGGTGGTGATTGACTCCGGCCTGCGCGGACGCGGCGGCGCCGGCTTTCCCACCGGGAAGAAGTGGTCGTTTGTGCCGCGGAACCTGACCGGGCCGCGCTGGCTCATCTGCAACTGCGATGAGATGGAACCGGGCACCTACAAGGATCGCATCCTGCTTGAAGCCAATCCCTACTCACTTGTCGAGGGGATAGTGCTGGCCTGCTACGCCATCGGCGTGCGCCACGCTTTCATCTTCATCCGGCGCGGCTACGAACAGGCCGCCGCCAATCTGCGCCGGGCCATTGCCGAGGCAACGGCAGCGGGGCTGCTGGGCGAGAACATCCTGGGGAGCGGCTTTTCCTGCGACATCGATCTGCATCTCTCTGCCGGGCGCTACATCTGCGGCGAGGAAACCGCCTTGATGAACGCCCTGGAGGGAAAGCGGGCCAACCCGCGGGCCAAGCCGCCATTCCCGGCCATCAAGGGGTTATGGGGTGGGCCAACCGTCGTCAACAACGTGGAGAGCCTGGCCAACATACCCTACATCATTGCCCACGGCCCCCAGTGGTTCAAGGCAACCGCCGCCACCCCCGAGGCAGCCGGCATGAAGCTGTTCTGCATCAGCGGCCATGTGGCCAACCCGGGCTGTTTCGAGCTGCCGCTGGGGATGACGCTGGGAGAGATCATCGACGGGCCCTGCGGCGGCATGCGGCCGGGGAGCAGCTTCAAGGCCTGCCTGCCGGGCGGCGCTTCCACACCGTATTTCACCAAGGAGCAGTGGGGCGTGCCGATGGACTTCGATCCGGTGGCCAAGGCTGGATCGCGCCTCGGCACCGGCGGCATCGTGGTCTTCGACCAGCAGACCTGCATGGTGGCGGCCACCCTCAATCTGGTAACGTTTTACGCCCGTGAATCCTGCGGCTGGTGCACCCCCTGCCGCGAAGGACTCCCGTTCGTGGTTCACCTACTGGAACAGATTGAGGCTGGCCAGGGGAGCGAAGAACAGATCACAATCCTGCGGGACCATGTCACGTATCTGAATAACGCCTTCTGCGCCCTGGCACCCGGTGCCATGGGTCCGGTGGACGGCCTGCTCAGGCACTTTGAAGATGAGGTGCGAGCACATATCAGCACCGGAAAATGTCCATGCCGAAACTGATTATCGACAGCATATCGGTGGAGGTCGCCGACGGGACCACGGTGCTGGAAGCAGCGCAATCCGTGGACATTCCGATCCCGCATTTCTGTTGGCACCCGGCGCTGGGCAAGGCCGGTGCCTGCCGGGTCTGCGCCGTCAAGCTGGTGGACGGCCCGGTCAAGGGGATCCAGATGTCCTGCATGCTGCCTGCCCAGGACGGCATGGTGGTGTCAACCACTGATCCCGAGGCGGTTGCCATGCGGCGCCACGTCATCGAATGGCTGATGATCAACCACCCCCACGACTGCCCGGTCTGCGATGCGGGGGGCGAATGCCAGCTCCAGGAGTTCACCATTGCCGGCGGGCATGGTATCCGGCGCTATACCGGCAGCAAGCGCACCCACGTCAACCAGGACCTCGGCCCCTTTATCGCGCACGAAATGAACCGCTGCATCCAGTGCTACCGCTGCGTCCGCTTCTATCAGGAGTACGCCGGCGGCACGGATTTCGGCGTCATGGGGAGCGCCGGGAAGGTCTATTTCGGACGTTTTCAGGACGGCCAACTGGAATCGCCCTTTTCCGGCAACTTGGTTGACCTCTGTCCTACCGGGGTTTTCACCGACAAAACCGCCCGTTTTCGAGCCCGCTACTGGGACTATGAGATGGCCCCCTCGGTCTGCCAGGGCTGTTCGTTGGGCTGCAACACGACACCGGTGGCACGCTATCGGGAACTGCTCAAGACCACGGCCCGTCAAAACAAAGCGGTGAACGGCTGGTTCATCTGCGACCGGGGACGCTTTGCCAACAACGAGGTAAACGACCCGCAGCGCCCGCGCACCCCGCTGGTTGACAACAGGGAGTCAAGCCGGGACGAGGCGCTGGACGCCCTGCTGCTGCGCATCGCCCAGATCGAAGAGCAGTACGGCACCGGCAGCATCGCCATAGTCGGCTCACCACGGCTGGCACTCGAAGGCGCCCTGCTGCTGCCGCTGCTGGCACAGTGCTGTTCCGCCGGGGCGCTCTGCTACTTCACCTCCCAAGAGGAGAGCGACACGACGCTTTTCCTCACGGGGCTGCTGTCAGCCGAAAGGTCGGCTTCGCAGCAGGACGTCAGAAAGTCGGACTGCATCGTCATCTGCGGCTGCGATCCTCTGCAGGAGGCGCCGATGCTGGCCCTTGCGGTGCGGCAGGCGTGGAGAAACGGGGGGGTGGTGTATGTCATCGGCGATGGCATCGACCTCCCCTGCACCTTCACGACGGTTGCCTCACTGGATGCGGTGCCGCTGGCAGATGCCAAGCAACCGGTATTGATCTGTTCTGCAGCCAACAGGCCGGACCTGCTGGCAGCAACCCTGAAACAGCAGACCCACCTGAAACTGGCCGTTCTGTTTCCAGAGGCCAACAGCTTTGGTGCAGCGCAACTGGCCATGGCACAGGGCGCTATCAGCCTTGAACGCGCCGTCGCATCCGGCACGATCAAGGGGATCATCTCCGTAGAGGCCGATATTCCACCGCAGCTGCTGGCGGGGATTCCGTTTGTAGCCGCGCTGGACTGGCGTCTGACGGAAGCCGTTCGGACGGCGCAGGTATTCCTCCCCACCACCGCCTGGGTGGAGATGGACGGCACCGCCATCAACCACGAAGGACGGGCCCAGCGTTTCAAAAAGGTCATGCACCCGGGGCTGCCGCTCAGGGGCCTCGGCCCTGCCGTTCATCCGCCCCACATCCATCGCAGCACCCCGCCAGGCGGCGACCCTCAACCGGCCTGGCAGATAGTGGCGCTGATCATCGCAGGACTGAGCGGCGAACGGATTGCGGAACCGTTTTCCGAAAGATGGAAACGCCTGCGGGAGCTTGAGGCAGAGAGCGAAGGGGTCATGACCCATGATCTATGACCCGCTCGACATAGCACTGATGCTGGCCAAGATCGCCCTGGTATTCTTCGTCATCCTGACCCTGGCGGCCTATCTGGTCTTTGCCGAGCGGAAGGTGCTGGCCTGGATTCAGGACCGCAAGGGGCCCAACCGCGTTGGCCCCTTCGGACTGCTGCAACCGCTGGCCGACTTGATCAAACTCCTGACCAAGGAGGATTTCCGTCCGATCGGGGCGGACAAATGGCTGTTTTATCTGGCACCGGCCATGGCAGCCATTCCCGCCATCATGATCTTTGCCGTCATCCCCTTTGGCGCGCCGCTCAGGCTGTTCGGCCATACGGTGCAGCTGCAGGTGGCCGACCTGCATGTGGGGCTGCTCCTGTTCGTGGCGCTCTCCTCCCTCGCCGTCTACGGTGTCGCCCTGGGGGGATGGGCTTCAAACTCCAAATATGCCCTGCTGGGAAGCATCCGTGGCCTTGCCCAGCTGCTCTCCTACGAACTTTCCATGGGGCTGTCGCTGGTGCCGGTGGTGATGCTGGCCCGTTCCTTCCGTCTGTCCGATATCGTTGCCGCCCAGGCTGGATGCTGGTTCATCGTCTATCAACCGCTGGCCTTCATGATCTTCCTGATCAGCATCGCCGCCGAGTGCAAACGAATCCCCTTTGACCTTCCCGAGGCCGAGGGGGAACTGGTGGCCGGCTTCCACACTGAATACTCCGGCATGCGCTTCGGCCTGTTCTTCGTGGGGGAGTACCTCAACATCATCGCGCTGGGGGGGCTGGCAGCCACCTTTTTCCTGGGCGGCTGGCACGGGCCGCTCCTGCCGCCGGTGGTCTGTTTTTCCGTCAAGGTGCTGGCCTTTGCCTTCCTGTTCATCTGGATACGCGGCACCCTGCCACGCCTTCGTTACGATCAACTGATGCATTTCGGCTGGAAGATCCTGACGCCGCTGGCGCTGCTTAACATTCTGGTGACCGCCTGGTGGCTGGTGTTGAGAGGCTGACGTGAAAATTGTATCTGACATGACCGCCCTTTTGACCGGGATGTGGATCACCTGGCAGCATATCTTCCGGAGGCCGGTGACCATCCAGTACCCGGAGGAGAAGCGTACCCCCTACCCGCGCTACCGGGCCCGCATCGTGTTGACCCGCGACCCGGATGGCGGCGAGCGCTGCGTCGCCTGCCAGCTCTGTTCGGCGGCCTGCCCGGTGGACTGCATCTCCATGCAGTCGGCGGAAGCTGCGGATGGCAGACGCTACGCCGCATGGTTCCGAATCAACTTTTCACGCTGCATCTTCTGTGGCCTCTGCGCCGAGGCCTGTCCAACCCTGGCCATACAGATGACACCTGATTTCGAGATCTGTAAGCGGGATATCATGGAGCTGCTCTACGAAAAGGAGGATCTGCTGATCGATGGCTGCGGCAAATCGCACGATTACAACTTTTACCGTCATGCCGGCATCGGCGTGACCCAGCCGCGGGGAGCCGGACCAAAGGAGAAGCCGCCGGTGGATGTACGGGGGTTGTTGCCCTGATATGGAAGCGTACCTGTTCTACCTACTGGCGGCGGTCACCGTCATCGGCACGGTCCTGGCCATTACCGAGAAGCACCCGGTGCATGCCATCGTCTACCTCGTAAGCTCGTTCTTCAGCCTGGCGGCCATCTTCTTCCTGCTGGCCGCGCCGCTCATCGCCATGTTCGAGGTGATCATCTATGCCGGTGCCGTCATGGTGCTGTTCATGTTCGTCATCATGATGCTCGACGTCGGCCGGTCGGGTGATGGGCTCCGTCCCGGCCTGCGGCAGTGGTTACCGGCCATGCTCCTGGCCGGGGTCATCCTGGCGCTGCTGGGGATGATGCTGGCGCACGGAGGATGGCCGGCGCCTGGCGCCGGGGCTGCGGCGACCCTGCGCGACTTCAGCCTGACCCTGTTCAGGCAGCACGGGGTAGCCATCGAGATCATCTCCCTGCAGTTGCTCTTCGCCGTGGTTGGCGCCCTCTACTTCGGCAAACGGAGGGGGCCATGATCGTTCCGTTGACCCATGTCCTGATCCTGGCAGGCATCCTCTTTGCCCTGGGGGTGCTCTGCGTCCTGGTCTGGCGATCGAACGTCATCATGCTGCTGATCGGCATCGAGATCATGCTTAATGCCGCCATGCTGGTCTTTGTGGGAGGGGCACGGCACTGGGGAACTGCCGACGGCCAGGTGTTCGCGCTGATGATTATGGCCATGACCTCGGCCGAGGTCTCCCTGGCACTGGCCTTGGTGGTCCACCTGCACCGGAAGAGGGATACGGTAAACGTGGACGCGCTGACCACGGGCAGCCGGCCGGGTGCACCGGAACCGTCCGCGGGCCCTCTGGAGGAGGGGCCTGAGGCATGACCGCCAGCGACCTCCGGATAGTCCTGCCGCTCCTGCTGCTGGCGGGAGGCGCCCTGCTGGCCCTGCTCAGCGGTGGGATCACCCGCACTGAACGGGCCAGTTATCTGGTGGCATATCCGGCGACACTGGGGGCGGCGCTCTGGGCGCTGATTGCGCCGTCGCCTGCGGCGGCATCGACCGTCGGGCTTGCTTCCGACGGGTTAGCCCGTCTCTTTACGGTATTTTTCTGTCTCATGGCAGCGACGGTGCTGGCCCTTTCCCGCACGTATAACAGCGAACGGGGCCTGCGCGGCGAGGAATATCCTGCCACGATACTCTTCACCACCTTCGGCATGACGGCGCTGGCCTCGGCAACAACGCTGCTGTCCCTGTTTCTGGGCCTCGAAGCCATGACCTTCGGCCTGTATATCCTGGTGGGATCGGACCTGGGCCATGCCGGTTCCGTCGAGACGGGGCTGAAATACCTGCTGATCGGGGCCTTCAGCGCCGCATGTATGGTCTTCGGCATCGCCCTGATCTACTGTTTCTGCGGCACGTTGGTCATCGGTCAGGCGGTTCAGGCAACGCTGCTGCCCGGAGCGGGTTCCTCGCTCGCCATGGCGGGCTGGAGCTTCATGCTGATCGGCATCGCCTTCAAGCTGTCGCTGGTCCCGGCCCATCTCTGGACACCTGATGTCTATGAGGGGGCGCCGGCGCCGGTGGCGGGCTTCTTGTCGGGAGGTTCGAAAGGTGCGGCGGTGCTGTTTCTGCTGCGGTTGTTGCCTGCTGCCGGTGATGCCGGACTGTTGCGCCTGCCGCTCTGGTGGCTGGCGCTCCTCTCCATGCTGACCGGCAACCTGGCCGCCCTGCGCGAAAACCGGGTCCGGCGCCTGCTGGCCTACTCTTCCATCGCCCATATGGGATACGTCGCCGTGGCGCTGGTCGCCGGAGCAGCAGGCGGGTACCAGGCCGCCGCCTATTATGCCGTTGCCTACGGTATCATCAGTCTCGCCGCCTTCGGCGCCATTGCCGTCCTGGAGCGCACCGGGTGCGGCGCCACGGTGGAGTCGTACCGCGGGGTCGGCTCGACGCACGCCTTCCCCGCTGCTGTCCTCACCCTGGCGCTCTTTGCCCTGGTCGGCATCCCCCCCACTGCCGGGTTCACCGGCAAGTGGCTGATCTTCACGGCCGCGATCCGGGCCGGAGAGCTGCCCCTGGCCGTCATGGGGATACTCGCCACCGCCCTCTCGCTGTACTACTACCTGCGGATCGTCGCCTCCCTATACTTCTCCCCCGTAGCCGCTCGGCAGCAGCCTCTCCTCGCCCCCGTCGAGCGGATCGCGTTAGGGTGCCTCGCGGTCCTTATCATCGTTCTCGGGGCCTGGCCATCACCGCTGCTCGATCTGTTCTCACGCTGTTTCAACAGGTAGGGCAGACGCATACAGTGTCTCATGCCAGGAGCTGTAGCGCCTCCTGCACGGTGGCAGCGCCCTGACAGCGCATGGAGGCCGGCGCCAGCCGTTTGAGATGGGCGGCAGGCAGCAGGCAGTGCTGAAAACCGAGCTTTTCCGCCTCGGCCAGGCGGGGTTCCGGCTGGGTCACGGCCCGCACCTCGCCGGCAAGCCCGACCTCACCAAACACCACGGTCTGCGGATCAACCGGGCGATCCAGATGGGATGATGCCACCGCCAGCAGGATCGCCAGATCGGCGGCCGGTTCTGACAGCCGGGCGCCGCCGGCCACATTCAGGAAGATGTCCTGGCCAGCCAGGTGCAGGCCTGCCTTCTTCTCCAGCACCGCCACCAGCAGGGCCAGCCGGTTGCTGTCGGCGCCGATGGTGGTCCGGCGCGGTGTGCCATAGGCGCTGGGGGTCACCAGGGCCTGCACCTCCACCAGCAACGTACGGCTCCCCTCTAACGTGGCGGTCACCACCGAACCGGCGGCATCCAGTGGCCGTTCGGCCAGGAACAGTTCCGACGGATTGGCCACTTCAGCCAGGCCCCCGGCCTTCATCTCGAACACGCCGATCTCATTGGTGGAGCCGAAACGATTCTTCACCGCCCGCAAGATGCGGTAGGGGTGGCCCCGATCCCCCTCGAAGTACAGGACCGTGTCCACCATATGCTCCAGCACCCGCGGGCCGGCAATGGCGCCGTCCTTGGTGACGTGCCCCACCAGGAAGACCGGCAGACCGCTCCCCTTGGCCAGCAGCATCAGGCGGCCGGCCGATTCCCGCACCTGGCTGACGCTGCCCGGTGCCGATTCGAGGGCCTGGGTCCAGACGGTCTGGATCGAGTCCACCACCAGCGCCTGAGGCCGCTGCTGCTCCACCTGGGCGACGATCTCCTCCAGGGAGTTCTCGGCCAGCACCAGCAGGTTGGGGGCGTCCACCCCCAGCCGTTCACCCCGCAGCCGGGTCTGGGCCGCCGATTCCTCACCGGAGACGTACAAGACCGGCCCCTGACCGGCCAGATGTTGCATCGCCTGCAGCAGCAGGGTCGATTTGCCGATGCCGGGGTCGCCGCCGATCAGCACCAGCGAGCCGGGCACCAGCCCGCCCCCCAGCACCCGGTTGAGCTCGCCGATGCCGCAGCTGCGGCGCACCTCGTTCTGCGGTGGGACCTGGCTGATCGGCATCGGGCTGTTCTTTGCGCCGGGCAGTGTCCGGCCATGGGTAGCCTTGGCCGGCATCTGGCGTTCCTCGGCCATGGTGTTCCAGGCCCCGCAGTCGGGACACCTGCCCAGCCACTTGGGGGATTGGCAGCCGCACTGGCTGCAGCTATAGACCGTCTTCTGGCGCATGGCATACTCCGATGGGGATTGGCACAAGGGCTGCATCAAAACGGGACAACAGCCAATCTAACAGAAAGCCCACGGACTCTCAACCGGCCACTTGTCCCTTGTCTCAGCGGGGTTGCTTTGTTATAGTACGTTAACCAAATTGCTCAACTATTCTCCAGCAGAAGGAGTACTGCACAGATGTTGCACACGGTAGAGATAAAACCGGATATCCACTGGGTCGGCGCCCTGCACCCCGAGTTGCGGGTCTTCGACGACCTCTTTCCCACCGAGCACGGCAGCACCTACAACAGCTACCTGGTCAAGGGGAGCCAGAAGACCGCCCTGATCGACACGGTCAAGGGGAAGTTCACCGATCAGTTCCTGGACAAGCTCCGCTCATTGGTGGACCCGGCCGGGATAGACTACATCATTGTCAACCATACCGAACCGGACCATTCCGGTTCCCTGGCCTACCTGCTGGAGCAGTGCCCCGGCGCCACGGTGGTCTCCACCCAGGCGGGGAAGAACTTTATCGGCAATATGATCCACAAACCGTTTGTCTCCCGGGTGGTCAAGGATGGTGACACCATCGATCTGGGGGGCCGTACCCTGCGGTTTATTATCGCCCCCTTCCTGCACTGGCCCGACACCATGTTCACCCGGCTGGAGGAGGAGAACCTGCTCTTTACCTGCGACGCCTTCGGCGCCCATTACTGCGATGTGCAGCATATCTTCAACGACGAGACCGAGGACTTCACCTCGGCCCGCCAGTTTTATTTCGACTGCATCTTCCGCCCCTTCAAGGACAAGGTGCTGGCCGCCATCGAGAAGATCCGGCACGACGTGATCGATATGATCCTCCCCAGTCACGGGCCGATCATCCGGCGCGACCCCTGGAAGGTCATCCAGCAGTTCGAGCAGTGGAGCAAGCCCACCTCCTTCGGCAGGAAGGTGGTGCTGTTGTACCTCTCCCCCCACGGCAACACGGCAAAGATGGCTCAGGCGGTGGCGGAAGGGGCGGCACGGGACGGCATCGAGGTCTCCAGTCATCATATCGTCGGCATGGCAGACGACGAGGTCCGTACCCTGATGGAGGAGGCCGACGCCCTGGTGTTCGGCATCCCCACCGTGGCCCGCGACATACCGCCGCCGGTCTGGCATGTGCTGGCATTTTTAAGCTCTGTCAGGCTGAAGACGAGCCTGGCAGCGGTGTTCGGCAGTTACGGCTGGAGCGGTGAGGCCTGCAAGATGGCCGAAGAGCGGCTGAAAGGGATGGGCTTGAAGCTGGTGGCCGAGCCGGTGCGGGCCGTTTTCACCCCCACCGATGAGGTGCTGTCGCAGTGCCGTGCCCTGGGTGCGGCGGTCTCGGAGGCGGTGGCAAAGAAAGGGTAGTGCGTCTTGCGGATGGCGTAACCTAAAAGGGCGGCCAACCGGCCGCCCTTTTATATGGCGCTACGCCTCAGACCCCCACCGTCTGAACAGGCTGTGGTTTATCCCCAGTTGATCCAGCAGCTTACCCACCACAAAGTTCACCAGGTCGTCCAGCGACTGCGGGCCGTGGTAGAAGGCCGGCATGGCCGGCACGATCCGTGCCCCGGCGTGGGCGAGCCTGAGCAGATTCTCCAGATGGATGGCGGAGAGCGGCGTCTCGCGCGGCAGCAGGATCAGCGGGCGGGCCTCTTTCAGCAGCACGTCGGCGGCCCGTTCGATCAGGGTGCCGGAGATGCCGGCTGCGATCCGTCCCACGGTGCCCATGCTGCAGGGGGCGATCACCATCGCCTCCGGGGCGGCCGATCCGCTGGCTTCCGGCGCCCAGAGATCATTCTCGGCGCGGATGGTCAGCACCGCCTCAGGCAGGTCCCAGCGCCGCATCAGCGCCTCGGCATCGTCTAACGCCACCCCGGTTTCGAACCGGCAGACCTCCAGCCCGCTCCGGCTGGCCACCAGCGTCACCTGCTGGCCTGCCTTCAACAGTTCCTCCAACAGGCGCAGTCCGTAGATGCTGCCGGATGCTCCGGTGATGGCCAGCAGGATATTCATGGTTACTCCTTCCACGCGCCATGCCCCAGCGGCGCCCGGTTCAACTCCTCGCGATACTGCCGCCAGAGCGGCATGAACTGATCCATAAGAGCGGTGAAGCGATCGTTGTGCAGCCGCTCCAGCAGATGCACCAGCTCATGTACGATGATGTATTCCAGGCACGCTACCGGCTTCTTCACCAGCTCCAGGTTAAGCCAGATACGGCGAGCTGTGGGGTTGCAGGTGCCCCAGCGGGTCTTCATCCTTTTTACGCCCCATTCGGCAGTCTGCACGCTGATCACCTGCTCCCACTTGGCCAGCAGCTCCGGGATCTGTTGCTTCAGTTGACGGCGATACCAGCGGTAGAGCAGCTGTTCGCGCTGTTCCACGCTACTGTCCGGCGCCACCTGTAGTTCAAGGGTGCCGTGGTGTAGCATTACCGATGGTCGGCCGCTGTGTAGCAGGATGTCCAGGCGATGGCGGCGCCCCTGGTAGTAGTGGGTCTCGCCGGTCACATACTCGCGGGGCGATTGCCGCTCCTGGCTGGCAAACCTCTGCTGGTGCTTTCTGATCCAGCCTAGCTTGCCGATCACTGCCAGCCGGATTGCCTCATAGTTCATCCGTTTGGGGGCTGAGACCCGCACCCTGCCATCAGGCGGATAGACACCGATATGCAGGTTCTTGATCGGCTTGCGGTGCACCTCAACCGCAATGCCGCTCACCTCAAGCTGTTTATGGCTACTGGTATTCATGTTGATGTTTCACCAGTTCCACGATCCGCTCGGTACGTTCCTCATCCTGCTGCAACACGGCCTTAACCGCGTTCCTGACCTTTTTCACCTTGATGCTGTTGTCACGCCAACCATCCTGCATGCTTTCCCGCACCGCGTTGTCCACCGCCACGGCCAGCAGCTCGTCCTTGTCCAGGTTATCGTAGAGCGCCCGTCTGGCCCGCGTATGCAGGCTGGACGGATAGCTTGCACTGGCGGGTTGCTTGATCGTGCGGGTCAGCGCCACCACTTGCTGCAGATACTCCTGATAGCTGATGGCCTCCTGGCGACGCTGCTCGATTAGGGCCTGCAACAGGGCCGACATCTCGTCGTAGTAGCGGGGGTTGATCGGGTGCTCGTCGATGATCAGCTTGCGGACGTTATTCTCGATGGTCTCGGCCGTGGCCTGCTGGCTCCTGCGGATCGACCTGGGCAACGCCTCGACAGCGTCCTCGCCCCGCTCAACGATCAGATTGACCAGGGAAAGATCATCAAAGGCCGAGACCTTCTCGCTCTCCTCGGCCCGGATGTAGGTGTCGATCAGGTAACGCATGGCCGGCTCGTACATCTTCAGGTCGATGTAGTCACCACTGGCCAGTTTCACCTCATTGCGCACCTTCTCAAAATGATCCACCTCTGCCTTGATGGTCTCGATCTCCGTGGCGCTGTAGCCGGCCTCGGCCAGCTCAGCGGAGAGGTCGGCAAAGGCCCGCAGCAGGCTGGCGGTCAGCTTGTACAGGGCCAGCCGCTTGGGTTCGTTCTCCTTCAACTGTTCGGCATTGCCGGATTCAACGGCGCAGAAGAAGCGCAGGTAGGCCAACGTGTCCCTGGGCGGCTCCACCGGTTCACAGAGCGCCTTGATCGATTCCCGCGCCTCCTCCAGATCTTCCTTAGCCTTCTGCAGACGGTCCTCCAGCAGCCCGGCCACATCCTCCTTGTCAAAGCCGTCCAGGGCGCCGGAGGTATAGTCCTGCACCGCCCCTTCCAGGCTCTTGAACAGGTCCTTGTAGTCGACGATGTAGCCGTATTCCTTGTCATCGCCGTCCAGCCGGTTCACCCGGCAGATGGCCTGGAACAGGCCATGGTCACGCATCTGTTTGTCGATGTACAGATAGGTGGCCGATGGAGCATCAAAGCCGGTCAGCAGCTTGTCCACCACAATCAGCAGCCGCATGCGGCCCGGCTCCTCGATAAAGACCTTCTTGACCTGCTCCTCGAACAGCTCCACCTTGTTGACCGCCGTCTCCGGCGCCTCGTTGAACCAGTCGGCCAGCATGGCGCGGTAGATGTCGTACTTGCGCAGGTTGTCGGTCTCGCCGTCACCGCTGGTCTCCCCCTTGATGTCGCTGACCTGGGGCTTGTAG
This sequence comes from Deltaproteobacteria bacterium, assembly GCA_021778115.1. GTDB lineage: Bacteria > Desulfobacterota > Desulfuromonadia > Geobacterales > Pseudopelobacteraceae > Trichlorobacter. The sequence goes on along the minus strand of JAJYCS010000005.1, from coordinate 35,092 downwards.
CTGGTGACAATGGCGCAGGCGCCTTTCAGCTCGGTCCTGGCGAACAGCTCGTAGAACTTGCAGGCCTCGTAGATGCTGCCCGACACCAGCAGGGCGTTGCCCCGGCCATCCATCAGGCGCGGCTTGGTGTTCATGTCGATCAGGATGTCGTTGACGATCATCTCCAGGCGCTCTTTGCAGGAGAGCACCTTCTGTAGCGTGCCCCAGCGGGCCTTGAGCTGGGCCTTGGCCAGATCGGTCAGCCCCTTGGTCTTGGCCTCGAACCACTCGTCGATCTTTTTCTGGGATTTCACGCTCTGGTCGATGTCCCGCGCCTCGTAGCGCAGGTCCAGCACCACCTTGTCATGCACCGCCTCGTCAAACTTGTAGGTGTGAATGTAGCGGCCAAAGACCTCGATGCTCTTCTGCTTGTCGGCCTTGAGTAGCGGGGTGCCGGTAAAGCCGATGAACAGGGCATTGGGCAGGATCGCCTTCATCGCCTTGTGCAGCTCGCCTGACTGGGTGCGGTGGCACTCGTCCACAAACACGTACAGATCGCCCTTGGCCCTGAAGTCGGGTGGCAGGGCGCTTTGCAGCTCGTTCAGATAGGCGTTGATGTCGTCGTTTTCCTTGCTGCCGAACTTGTGGATCAGGGAGCAGACCAGCCAGGGGGCCGTGGCGTTGAGGGTGGCGATCAGGTCGGCCCCGCTGGCGGTGCGGTAGATCGCCTCATGCACCCCCATAAAGACGGTCTCGATCTGCCCGTCCAGCTCGGTGCGGTCGGTGATAATCAGCACCCGGCTGTCGGTGAGGTTCTCGCGAATCCACTTGGCCAGCCAGACCATGGTCAAGGACTTGCCCGACCCCTGGGTGTGCCAGATGATGCCGCCCTCGCGGCGCTTGAGATACTCCTGGGCAGCCCGCACACCGAAATACTGGTTGTGGCGGCAGAGCTTTTTGGTGCCGCTGTCAAAGACCACAAAGTCGTGGATCAGCTCCAGCAGCCGCTCTTTGCTGCAGAGCTGCAACAGGCCACGGTCCAGCGGGTTCTCGACGGGGCTCTCCTCTTTCCAGGTCAGGTAATACTTTTCCGGGGTCGCAATGGTAGCGTAGCGCAGCCCTTCGCTGTCGTTGCCGGCCATCACCAACTGCATGGTGCTGAAGAACGGTTCGATGAACTGCTTCTGCTGGTTATCCAGGTTCTGGCGGATACCCTGGGAGACCGAGACCGTAGAGCGTTTCAGTTCCAGCACCCCAAGGGCGATGCCGTTGATATACAGCACGATGTCAGGCCGCTTGGTGCTGGCCTTGGCATCGGCACCCTTAACGGTCACCTCCTCGGCCAGAGCAAAGTCGTTGTTCAGTGGGTCAGTCCAGTCGATCAGCCAGACCGTAACGGTGTTCTCGCCCACCTCCGGCTTTACCTTCACCCCGTAGCGCAGCAGCTCATAGACCGCCTTGTTGCGGTCGTACAGCTTTCTGCCCTGGTCGCCGGCTGCCTTCTGCAGTTCGTGGATGGCACGGGTGATCAGGTCGTTGGCGTAGCCGTGCAGGTGCAAAGCGCCGCGCAGCAGCTTCTCTTCCACGCAGCGGTTGTCGGGCCGCTCTTCCCAGTTGCCCAGGTAGTCGTAGCCCAACTGCTCACGGAACAGCCTCACCACCCGATTCTGGGTGGCGCGCTCGATCTGGCCGACGGTGGTCATGGGGACTGTTGCCCTTCAAAATCAAGGTCGATCTGTGAATCTGCAGGTGGCCAACTTCCTTCGTTCAAGCGTTTCTCATACCAACGGTGCATTGCGGCATCGTCGACCGCATATTCACCCCGAGCCGATTTCCAGACCAGCGCCGGAACGTGCTGGCGCAACGATTCCAGGGCATTTTGCGCTTTTTGGGCACTAACCGAGGTCCTCGTTTGTTCTCGATAGAACTTGAGGGCCTCGGCATCATAGGGCCTGAAACGCGGCCCCTGTTCCAGCATGCGCCAAAGCACCGCTCTCTCCAGAGGTTTCAGGCCCAGATAATCTGATTCCATTTGCGCCTCGTCGTCACGTTGCCGTTGTTGCGCGGCCACCAGCATCGCCTGCTCGAAACGCCCGCCAATGCCGGAGAGAGGGCTTAACACCAACCCGAGGGCTTCCATGAAAAATTGGGGGCGGTAGCCAAAACCTTGAAACGCCTCGAAAAGCGCGGCATTGTCTACCGGCTTGAGCTCTGGTCTCTGGGACTCGATCAGCCCCCCGATATGGGCGATGAAATCCTGACCCAATTCCGGCATGCGCTGAATTTGAGAACCATAAAACGGTGCGCCAGTCGTGTTGACCAGACGCAACAGCTTGTCGCGATCCGAACCGGACATCACCAGCATCAGCTTGATTGCACCAGGACGGTTCAACTGGTCACGTGCCGATTTGAGCGCCGCCATGGCATTTTCACCGGCTTCGCTGGTCAGGGCGTGCTGGGCTTCATCTATGATCAGCGCGATCGGTGCGTCGGCGGTTTCGCTGAGTGCCCGCAACGCCTCAACCAGCGGCACACCATCGAGCTTGCCGATTCTGCTGGTATCAATCTGCAACCAACCTGCAAGGCTGATTTTTTCCAGCCCAGCCTTTTTGGCGGCCTTGGCAATGACCCCCAAATGAGGTTGCAGGGCCCGTCCGATGACTTCAGCAATCAAGGCTCCAGGGTCGCGGCGCTGATCAGCCCAGAGATCCGCATAGACCACCACTACGCCGGCCCGCTCCAGCGCCGGCATTAGGTCGGCCTGCAGGAAGGTCGATTTGCCGGTCCGTCGGGGCGCCGCCAAAAACAAGCCATTGTGGGCATCGCTGAAAACCGCCTTGCCCTGCAGAGCGACTACCAATTCTTCGGCCAGCTGCGTTCGGGGGTAATGGATCATGCCAATTATCCTGTTTTATTATTTTTTGGATAATTTATCTTTTTTCAAATAAAAGTCAATAAAAGTCATGTATACCCTTTTATACGACAGTATTCGGATCTGGCCGTATACTCCCGAATAAATTCTTATAAATACCCCGCGACCCGCCTCATACCAGCCTGATCCTGCCGGTCAGCAGTTCCTGCATCATCCCCTGTTTCAGCAGCCGGGTCTTGTCCCGCCGCTGCTCCAACGCAGAGATCTCGGTGTCCATGTCGGAGAGGATGGCGGCGATGGCTGTTTGTTCGGGGAGGGGAGGATATGAAACCTCTACAAGCTTCAAAGACTCCTTGTTTAATGTGTAACCTTTCACTGCTTGCTTGCCGTAAAGCGAGAAATCCACACGGCCAAGCGCATAGTATAGGTAGTCAGCATTAGCCTGAAGTTTATTGAAGCTGCAAATTGCTTCATTCGTGAACAGATCACAACCAGCAAAGCAGAGTCGCCCGATTGAAAGCTTAAAGCTCATCAGTAGCGTACCTTTAGGAATGATTGCCATTTCAGAAGCTGCAAGTTCAGTAATTTCCTCTTTCGATTCAGCGAGAACCTTTTCCTGCAAGTCTGCGATAGATAGCCACTTGTAGCCCTTACCCCAATAAGCAGGATTTCTACGGCTTGGAGTTCTCCCCATTGAAATTTCGCACACCTCCCCCAACCGCTTCACCTCCCACTCCCCACTGAACCCCGGCAGGCGGCGTTTACCGGTCAGCAGTTCCTGCATGGCGGCCTGCTTCAGGTCGCGCTTCTTGGCGATCAGCTTGTCCAGCGAGGCGATCAACGCATCCAGATCGGAGAGGGTGGTGGCGATGGCGCGTTGTTCGGGGAGAGGGGGGCGGGCAACAGCAAGTTCATGAAGGTCATTTCGATTGACTCCGGGAACTCCGCTTTTCCCGCTATGCGATTGAAAGTCTATTGTGCGCAGCAAATAAGATGCGAAAAGCTCATGGTTTCCATGAAAATCCCGGACATATAATGTTGTGTTCAATGGCCAGAAGTCTTCTTCAACATAGAAGACTTCCCCTATCGTGCCGTATCGACCTGTAACTACACCGGGAGCAGTGACGCGAGGTTCGGAGTGTGTTCCTCCAACTCCTGATGAGGTAATTATTGGAAATGCTCCCGGCAATCTATTCCGGTGTGGGAGATCATAACCACGTTGAAGTGTGGTCAGCTTGCCAAGCGGAATGCACTCCCACTCCTCCGGGATCACCCCCACCTCGGTCTGTTTGTACCCCGGCTTCAGTTCCATACAAACCCCATCCGCTGCAGGTGTGCATCCACCGTGGCGCTTACCGCCTCTACCTCCTGCACCAACTGGGGCAGCGGCGTGGCATACCGTTCCGCCAGTTGCCTGATCCGGCTGGTCAACGCCTGCGATACCCGGTCCAGCTCGGTCTGCACATCAGCGGCCAGGGTGGCCAGCCATTTGTCATCCACTACCAAGCTCTTTACCTCTGCCTCGGTCAGGGTGGCGTATTTGGCTGCTACCGTGGCATCCAGCGCCTTCTGGCTATCCTTCACCTTTTTGCTGGCAGCAGACTCCTGCTCAATCAGCTCCAGATACTGCTCCAGCAGTTTGCGCTCATCAGCGGCATCCCTGTCACCCTTGATCGCCTTGAGCCGGTCCTTGATGCTCTTGCTGGTCAGCTTGCCCTTGTCGGTCTTGGCCTCGTCCAGCAGGCCCTCCTCACCGCTGTTCTCTTCTTCCAGCTCTTCCATCTGGCGGCTGATGGCATCCCGTGCAGCCTCAAGCTGCTCGATCTGCTGCTGCTCCGCCGCAAAGTAACGGCTGATGATGAGCGGCGGCGGGATCAGCTCCGGCGTCCCTTGCCAGCCATCAGCGGCGATCAGGTAGACATCATCCTGCATGGTCTCGCTCCAGTAGGTCATCAGGTGCTGGTAGACATCGTACGGGTCAAGCAGCGCAGCATTGCGGAAGCTGTCCAGCAGGCTCTCGCTGATGGTCTCGATCAACTGTTTGGGATGGCCGCCGATGCTGATGCTGGTCAGCTCTGGGCGGTTGGCGCTCTTCCAAAGCTCAAACAGGGCGGTGATCTTACGGTTAAAGGCGCTGAACTCCGGGTGGCTGAAGATGGTGGCCTTGACCTCTGCAGCAGCAACGGTCAGCCTGCTGTAGCCGCTACGCTCCAGTGGCGCAAACAGGGCCTGCTGCAGATTTGGAAAAACCTGCCAGTAGCGGCTCAGGTCATCAATATCCCGGTTGGGGATGCCACCCTTCAGGTGGGCCTCAATATCCTGCAGGTCTTCCGGTTCAGTGGCATCAATGTAGCGCGGGATGTTGAGGTTGAAGTCATTGGCCTCGATCTCGGCCCGGCTGACCATACGGGAGTATTTGGCAAGCTCGGTCTGTTTGGTGAAGACATCAACAATCTTGTGGATATCCTGATGCCGCAGCCGGTTCTTGTTGCCGTCCTTCACAAACCCCTTGCTGGCGTCGATCATGAAGATGCCGCTGCGGCTGGCAGCATGTTCCTTGTCCAGCACAATGATGCAGGCCGGGATGCCGGTGCCGTAGAACAGGTTGGCTGGCAGGCCGATAATCCCCTTGATGTACCCCTTGCGGATGATGTTGGTGCGGATGGTCCCTTCTGCGCCGCCCCGGAACAGCACGCCGTGGGGCAGAATGACTGCCCCCTTGCCGCTGCTTTTCAACGAGGTAAGGATATGCAGCAGAAAGGCGTAGTCGCCGTTCTTGGCGGGCGGAATGCCATCCCTGAAACGGTCGTAGAGGTCGTTGGCCGGGTCGAAGCCGTTGCTCCATGCCTTGGTGGAGAAGGGCGGATTGGCCACCAGATAGTCGTGGCGCTTGAGGCCGCCGTCCGGCTCCTTGAAGTGGGGGCTGGAGAGGGTGTTGTCCTTCCATATCTCCGCCGCAGGGCAGTCGTGCAGGATCATGTTCATCCGGGCCAGGGCGGCGGTGGCGTTGTCCATCTCCTGACCGTAGATGGTGACATCCACCGGCGCCTCGTCGTAGGCCTTCAAGAGCAGCGAGCCGGAGCCGCAGGTGGGGTCGTAGATGGTCTGGGTGGAACTGGTGGCATTGCTGATGCCGATCACCTTGGCCATGATGCGCGACACCTCGGCCGGGGTGTAAAATTGCCCCTTGCTCTTGCCGGACTCGGTGGCGAAGTGGCGCATCAGGTATTCGTAGGCGTCGCCCAGGATGTCGTCTCCCTCGGCCCGGTTGCGGCTGAAGTCCAGGCCGGGGTTCTCGAAGATCGCCACCAGGTTGGAGAGGCGGTCCACCATCTCCTTGCCCTTGCCCAGCTTGTCGGGGTCGTTGAAGTCGGCCACGTCGATCACGCCCTTGAGGTCGTTGGCCTCGGCCAGGCGGCCGATGATCTTGTTGATCCGGTCGCCGATCTCCTTGTCACCCTTCAGGGCGATCATATCCTTGAAGCTACCGCCGTCAGGCACCTCGATCAGGGCATTGGGATCACCGGCGTACTTGTCGGAGACGTATTTGACGAACAACAGCACCAGCACGTAATCCTTGTACTGGCTGGCATCCATGCCGCCGCGCAGCTCGTCGCAGGACTTCCAGAGGGAGGAGTAGAGTTCGGACTTTTTGATCGGCACCGCCTATCTCCCCCAAAACACGTCCGCGGCCGTGGCGGCCAGGAAAGTCAGGCTGATGTAGCCGTTCATGGTGAAGAAGGCGGCATCCAGCCGGGTCAGATCGCCGCCCCGCAAGAGCCAGTGTTCGTACAACAGCATAGCGGCCATCAGGCCGCTGCCGACCTGGAACCAGATCCCCAGGCCGAGCAGGAAGATCAGCCAGAGCAGGAGCGTCAGTGTCAACAGGTGGAACAACCGGGCCAGCCAGAGGGAGCCGCCCACCCCCAGCGCCACCGGGATGGAATGCAGGCCCACGGAGCGGTCGTACTCCAGGTCCTGGAGGGCGTAGAGGATATCGAACCCGGCCACCCAGAACAGCACCAGCAGCCCCAGCACGATGGCCGGCAGCTCGATGCTCCCCCGCAGGGCCGCCCAGGCGCCGATGGGGGCGGCGGCCAGGCAGAGCCCCAGCACCAGGTGGGCCAGGGCGGTGAACCGTTTGCAGTAGGAGTAGAGCACCAGAAAGAAGAGGGCGATGGGCGACAGTTTGAGGCAGAGCGGATTGAGCATGGCCGCCGACCAGAGCAGCAGCGCAACTGACAGCAGTATCGCGCCGAAGACCGCCCCCTTGGAGAGCCGGCCCGCCGGGATGGCTCGGCCGGCGGTGCGGGGGTTCCTGGCGTCGATCTCGGCGTCGATCAGCCGGTTCATGGCCATGGCGGCGGTGCGGGCCCCCACCATGGCCAGGATGATGAACAGGAGCTGACGGCCGCTGGGGAGGCCACGGATGGCAAGCAGCGCCCCGGCGAGGGCGAACGGCAGGGCGAAGACGGTGTGGGAGAACTTGATCATCTCCATGAAGATCACGATTTTTTTCAGTACGGCGGTCACGGCAGTTGGTACTCCTTCCAACGGTGGTTAATCAGCGCTTCGGTGACCGGGTCGGTCAGCCCCTCGTCAAGGGTGCGGCGGGTGGCGTCGATGGCCAGTCGTCCACCCGGTTCGTCCAGGATCAGGTCGTCCAGCCAGTCGGTCTCATTCACCACCCGCCAGGCCACTTGATGGAGGTTGCGGGGAGCGATGGCGGCATCCACCAGCACCAGGAGGCGCGCCCTGGCAAACCAGGGGAGCCGCCAGAGGGCGTGGACCGTCTCCCGGACTGAGACGGCGGTAGGGTCCTCAAGGGCGATGATGGCGCTGTGACGGAAGACCCAGGCGATTGGCAGGCAGATCTCCCGCACTCCCGGAATCAGACGGGGGAGGAAGGCGGCCAGCAGACGTTCCCAGCCCTGCATCATCCAGCAGTCTTCCTGAGGTGGCGGCCCTACCACGGTGGCCGGCAGGATCGGCTGGGCGCGCCGGGTGATCCGGGTGACGGTGATCCGGGCCGCCGGGCCGGCCGGGGCGTAGCGGCCGGTGTGGTTGCCGAACGGCCCCTCCGTGAGCGGCCGATCCGGTTCGGCAAAGCCCTCAATCACCAGATCGGCCTCGGCCGGTACGGACAGCGGTCCGTGGGGACAGTTTACCACCGGGAGGGGCGCCTGCCGCAGCCAGCAGGCGAAACTGAGTTCCTCCAGGCCGTCCGGCAGGGGCCAGGCCGCCGCCAGGGTCAGGGCCGGCGGTCCCCCCAGGACGATGGCCACCGGCATCCGCTGGCCCTGTGCGAGAAAGGCCTGATGGTGGCGGGCCGCACCGCTGTCGCTGCGCCAGCGGATCGCCAGGGTGTGTGCGTCATGGATCTGGCAGCGGTAGATGCCGCAGTTGGGGTGGCTGCCGTCGGGCAGCGACGTGAAAACCTGTCCCATGGTGATATACCGGCCGGTACCGCCGCCGGTACCGTCGTCCGGCCAGTTCTGCAGAAACGGGAATTGGAGGAGATCGGCCCCGGTGCCGCTTTCGTCACGGCAGGGGGCGGTGGGGATCGTCACCGGCCGGCAGTTGCGTAACAGCGGCTGATTGGCCAGGGCCACCTCCAGATCGGGCAGTCCCCCTATGGTGGCTGGTTGCAACAGGCGGCGCAGGTCGTCGGTCAGGTCTTCAAGGCGATCCAGGCCCAGGGCCAGCCGGATCCGGCGCCGGGAGCCGAAGAGGTTGGTGGCGACCGGGAACGGGTATCCCGCCGGCTGCCTGAACAGCAGGGCCGGTCCCCCCTGGGGATAGGCGCTGATCCGGCGGGTGATGGCGGCCAGCTCCCGTTCCGTGCTGACCGGCGCCGTCACCTGGTGCAGTTCGTTGAGGTGCTCAAGGCGAGCGACGAACTCGTGGAGTGAGGAAAACATGGCAACCCCCTTGGGTTCCCCGTACCGGATCAGGGTTACGGGGTGGTGAGGTCGGGGTGTATGGGGGCGGCGGGTGGCGACCCGCAGGGAGAGTAGTCCCCGGGCTCGGTGCCGGCGGCGTAGAACTCCGTCCGTCTCCTGGGGCAGTCCGGCGCCGCCAGGAGGCCGGTGGCGGGGTCGATGCTGACGGTGAGCACCGTATCCGGCTTGGCGAAGTCCGTTATCGGCTTGCCCGCCAGGGCCGGCAGCATGAACCGCTCCCAGATCGGGGCGGCGATGGCGCCGCCGGTGAACCCTCTGCCGCCAGAGCGTGGCTGGTCGTAGCCCACCCAGACGCCGGCCATGAGGTGGGGGGTGTAGCCGATGAACCAGGCGTCGTGGTAGTCGCTGGTGGTGCCGGTCTTGCCGGCAGCTGGATAGCGTCTGGCAAATCTGCGCAGCACCTTGGCCGTGCCGGTGGTGAGGACATCCCGCATCATCTGGGTGGTGATAAAGGCGCTGGCCGGGGAGAGGACCGGGGTGCTGTGGACCGGTTCTTCACGCCAGGTGTGCCGGTAGGTGTCGTAGATCCTGATGATGCTGCGGGACTGGACACGGTTGCCCCCGTTGTCCAGGGGGGCGTAGGCGAGCACCAGGTCGTGCAGGGTTACCTCATCGGTCCCCAGGGCCATGGAAAGATCGGGGGGGGGACGGAGTGGGAGGCCAACCGTGGCGGCAAAGTCAGCAAAGGCGGGTGCCCCCACCGTATCCAGCAGCTTGACCGCGATGACGTTGTTGGAGGTGGCCAGCGCCTGGCGCAGGGAGAGCACGCCATGACGCCGGCCGTCGTAGTTCAGGGGGCGCCAGGTCTGGCCGTTACCCCGTGGATAGGAGACCGGTGTGTCGTCCCAGAGGTCCCCGGCGGTGGCCCCCTGTTCCAGGGCAAAGGCGTACAGGAGGGGCTTGATGGCCGAACCGGGTTGCCGCTTGGCATACACGGCCCGGTTGTAGGGGCTTTTCCGGTAATCGACGCCGCCAACGGCGGCCAGCAGATCGCCGGTTGCCGGATCGATGGCCACCAGGGCCCCCTGCAGCTGGGGGGATATCCGGGCAACACCGGTCCGTATCGCCTTCTCGGCCGCCAGTTGGAGCGGCAGATCCAGGGCGGCGGTCACCTCAAGCCCACCCTGTTCGATGACACCGGCTCCATACCGTTCGGTGAGCTGGGCACGCAGGAGGGCCAGATAGTAGGGGGCCCGGTCAGGCGGAATCGGCGCTGCCGGGTGGTTGCGCACCTGCCGGTACTGGCGAGGGGTGATGGCGCCTACCTCCAGCATCCGTTTGAGGACGATATCGCGGCGCTGCCCCACCTCGGCCGGCTTGGCCAAGGGGTTGTACCGGCCAGGATTTTTGGGTATCCCGGCCAGGAGCACGCATTCGGCATCGGTCAGCTCTTCGGGGCTCTTGTCGAAGTAGATCCGGGCCGCCTGGGCAATCCCCCAGGCGCCATTGCCGTAGTAGATCTCGTTTAAGTACATCTCCAGTATCTGCTGTTTGGTGTACTTCCGTTCGAATTCTATGGCCATAAGCCCCTCGTTGATCTTTCGGTCAAGGGACTTCTCATTGGAGAGGTACTTGTTCTTGATCAGCTGCTGGGTGATGGTGGAACCACCCTGGACCAGTCTGCCGGTGACCAGATCCTTGACCGCGGCCCGTGCGATGCCGCGGATGTCGATGCCACCATGTTCGTAGAAGCGGGAGTCCTCCACCGCCACCACCGCCTTTTGCAGGAAGAGAGGGATCCGGTTCAAGGGGACCCAATAGCGCTGTTCCGGCAGCAGACGGCCGACAAAACGCCGCTGGCGATCGAAGACCCTGATGGAACGGTAGCCGGTCGGGAGGGTCGGGTAGGTCTGGTACGGCTCTTGAACGGCGGCGTCGGCCGATACCGCCGTGGCCGCCAGGAGCAGCAGAAGCAGGGTTAGCTGGAACAGGCTGTGACGGTTCACCCCCGTCTCCTCCGTAGGGCCTGTCGATACAGGCCCTCATAGTTCTCTGCCGCCTTCTCCCAGGTAAAGCGTTTGGCCATACCGTTTGCGCGCAGTGCCGCCAGGCCACGCCGGTTATGGTAGAAGGTCCAGGTGGCCCACCCCACGGTGTCGTACAGGGCGGCGGCGCTGTGGCTCCAGAACTTGAAGCCGTCGCCGGCGAGGGTGGCCTCGTCGAAGTTTTCGACGCTGTCGTCCAGGCCGCCGGTGGCCCGCACGATCGGCGGGGTGCCGTAGGCCAGGGAGTACATCTGGTTCAGGCCGCATGGTTCAAAGGCGGACGGCATCAGGAAGAAATCGGCGCCGGCCTCTACCAGGTGGGCCAGGGGGTTGTCATAGCCGATAAAGCAGCCCATCTTGTCAGGATGGCGGTGGGCCATGCCGCCGAAGAAGAAGTGGGCCCAGGGTTCTCCGGTCCCCACCACCACGAGTTGCAGTTCCAGCTCCAGTATCCGGTGCAGGGTCTCGGCCAGGAGGTCGGTCCCTTTCTGGGGGACCATCCGGGAGACCACGCCGAAGAGGGGGAGGTCGTCCCGCTCCGGCAGGCCGAAGCGCCGCTGCAGGGCCCGTTTGCAGATCGCCTTGCCGGAGAGATCGGCGGCCGTATAGGTGGCCGGGAGATACCGGTCCGTGGCCGGGTCCCACTCGTCGTACTCCACCCCGTTCAGGATGCCGTACAGGTCGGCGGCCCGCTCCCTGACCACCCCTTCCAGCCCCCAGCCGAAGGCAGGGGTCTGGATCTCCTGGGCATACCCACGGCTGACAGTGTTGAGCAGCGTGGCGTGGTAGAGCCCCCCCTTGAGCAGGTTTACCCGGTCGTCCTGTTCCAGGCCCAGAAAGGTGAACTGGTCCCACCCCACATCCAGCACCTCCATCAATCCAGGGTAGAAGGTCCCCTGGTGCTGCATATTGTGAATACTGAGGATGGAGGCGGCGTTTCCCACCAGCGGGTCGTCCCGGTAGCTGGTGTTGAGCAGTACCGGGATGGCAGCGGTGTGCCAATCGTGGGCGTGGAGGATGTCCGGCTGCCAATCGAGCATCCTGGGGAGCTCCAGGGTCGCCTTGGAGAGAAAGACGAAGCGGTTGTCGTTGTCCAGGAAACCGACGTTGTCGATCCCGTAGATCCCGTCCCTGCCGTAGAGCCCTTCATGTTCAAGGAAGTAGACCGGCACCTCGCTTCTGGGGAGCCGTCCCTCCCAGACGCCGCAGTACATCGGGCCGATGATCCCCATCGGCACCACCAGGGCGCCGGGAAGACGGCGCAGACCGTAACGGTCGGGATCGATGCTGTAATAGCGGGGGAGCACCACCCGGACATCATGGCCCAGACGGTGCAGATAACGGGGGAGGTCGCCCACCACCTCCCCCAGACCGCCGGTCTTTGCAAAGGGGGCCGCCTCGGCGGCGGCGAAGAGGATCCGGAGCGGCTGAGGGGGGGGGGTAGGGGTGGGGTTGAACCGCTTCATCACGCCCCGAACTCCGCCCGCAGCACCGTCCCCACCCGCTCAAGTTCCCGTTCCAGGGCCGGCATGGCCTCCCGGCAGGCGGCCAGATCCCCCTGGCGGGCGTTCTGTTCGAGAGCGGCCGCCAGGGCGGTGACGAACCTGGCCCCAACGGAACCGGATTCCCCCTTCAGTCCATGGGCCAGCCGGGCAACATGATCGCCCTGACCGTCCGACAGCGCTCCATGGAGGGCCGATAGTTTTTCGGCGCTGCTCGACAGATACATGACCGCCACATCGGCCAGGACATCGGCGCAGCCCAGTGCGAGGTAGTTGCGGTCCAGGTAGTCGCGGTCCAGAGGGTCATCGGCGGTGGGAAAGGGCTCTGCCATGGCGATCTCCGTTCACTGCAACCGGTAGCGGGCAACGGCTTCGGGTGCAGGGGAAAGGCGGTTCACAGGGGGCGCACCCCGAACAGCTCCACCAGCTGCAGCTCTTCCAGCAGCTCATAGAGCCGATGGTCCCCGGTCAGCAGGGTCAGGACGATCCGGTCCTGCCGGACCAGCTTCATCAAAAACCCGATGACCGCCGACGGCAGGGAGAAGGAGTTTGTGATCCGCAGGGTGAGGCTCCGATTTCCGGCGGCCAACAGGGTGTTTACCGCCTCTTTCAGCGCGATGCAGTCGTCGATGGATTTGATGGTGTCGTCAATGGTCAGTTCGTTGCTGCCGCTTGTGGTGATGGTCATGGTCGTTCCCTCCCAACGGTTTTTCGGATTACCACCCGGTTCCCCCTGGCGGTGCGCGCCAGCAGATCAACCGACTGTGCCGCCATCTTGAGCCCCCGCCCGCAGAGTGCCCCTGCCTCTGCGTGTGGCGGGGGGGCATAGCCCTCGCCAGGGTCTTGCAGGTCAAACCAGACCGAGAGATCCGCTCCCCGTTCTGCGATCCGGCCCCGCAGCGTGATCGTCAAGTCCCGCTGGGCACTGGCGGCCCCCAGCAGGGCCTCGTAGCTGCCGTCCAACATCCGTTGGGATTTGGCCGGGCCAAGTCCCAGGCAGCCGTGCTCGAAGGCGTTCATCAGGAGTTCCCCCAAGGCCAGTTCCAGCTGTTCACGATCCTGGCGCGCAACACGGCCTGCGGTGAGGAAGGCGGCGGCTCGCTGCTGGAGCTGGGCGATACCGGCCAGGCTGCCGACATCGGCGATGTCGAGGCGGGCGGTCTGCCCGGCGCTGGCGGTGCGGTGCAGCCGGACAACGGTGCAGTCGTCGTCGGCATCCGGACAGGCGGCCTGGAAACGTCGCCACAGCGCTGCCACGCTGCCGGTTGCGGCAAAATCACGGTCTACCTGCTGCCGGTAGGGATGATCACCGGCGGGGGCATCCATGAGTCCATCGGTGCTGAACAGCAGGTCGGTCACCCCGTCAAGGGGGAGGCTGTGGAAGCGGGGGGGCGTCGCAAAAGAGGAGAGGGGCGGGTTGGCCCCGGTTACCCGCTCCACCAGGCCATGCCGCAGCAACAGTAGCGGCGGGACGCCGAACAGCGCCAGGGAAAGCCGGGACCCGTCGGGATCGGGGAGGGCGAAGAGGCAGCTGAAGACCTCGTCGTCGAGGAGGTTGCGCTGCAGGTAGTCGATGGTCCGTATGACCAGCTGCGGCAGATCGTCCGGGGGGGCTTCATCCAGCAGGTGGTTGACGTAGGCGGTGGCCAGCATGGAGGTGACCGAGGCGGAGAGGCCACAGCCCATGGCATCGGCCATAAAAAGGCAGGGACGGCCGTCGGGGAGCAGGCGGAGGGTGTAGCTGTCGCCCGACATGATATCCTTCGGCCGGTGCAGCAGCTCGACGACGCAGCCGGTCTCGTCATCCCCCGGCATCGGCAGAAAGAGCCCCGCCAGCTCGTTGCGGTTGATCTGTTGTTCCTTCCGTTGGGCCAGTTCCTGTTGACGTGAGTGGTAGCGGTCGCGGAACCGGAGGAGTTCCATCTCCTGGGCCGCCGCCTGCCTGGCCAGGCGCTCTAGGGCGATCTCCCGCGCCACCTGCGCCAGCGATCGGTTCAGCCGCTCAAGCTGCAGCGGCTTTGCCACGAACTTCGAGACCCCCAGGTTGACCGCCTCGGCCAGTTCCAGGTGGTCGAGGGATGCGGTCATCAGCAGCACCGGCGTCTTCTGGTCCGTGGCGCGGATCTCCCGGAGCATGCTGATGCCGTCCATGCCGGGCATGGAGAGATCGGTGAGGATGATGTCGGGGTGCTCCTCTGCATAGGTACGCAGCCCTTCGGCGCCGCTCTTGGCCTGCAGTATGCGGCGGAACTGCCCCTGCATGAGGGTTTTGATCAGCAGCTGGCTCACCGGATCGTCCTCCACGTACAGGAGGGTCAGGTCACGGGTGTAGGGGGCCAGCGTTTCATCCAGCATACAATCAGTACCTCGAGCGGGTTACGCCACCCCTTTGCCCTTCAGATCCCGAGCCAGGGCCTTGTCGATATTCATGATATGCTTGGTGAGCCAGTCCCGGAGGAAGTTCATGAGATCATCGGTGAGGGAGGCATCACCTCGGTCGAACTTTCCCTTGAAGTCAGTAACGGTCTTGACCAGCTCCTTGTGCAGTTGCTTGTGATCGGCGGCGGCAGGGTACTTATGCTGGTCCATGAGCCGCTCTTCAGTGGTGAAGTGGGTCTGGGTGTAGCGGACCAGCTCCGTCAGGATCTTGCCCAGCACCTCTTTGCCATGCCCCGATTTGAGGGCGTCAGCCAGTTCATTGGCCAGGTCCACCAGTTTGCGGTGCTGGTTGTCGATCTCCTTGACTCCCACCTCAAGCATCGGTCCCCAGAGTAGTAACGGCATGGCGTTGTTCCTTTCGGGCGCGGTGTGGCGCCGGTTTCTTCGTGGGTTATTTAAGGGTGCTCAGGGTGCAGGGGGCCTTGTAGCCGAACCGGATCCCACCCCAGTGGCGGCCGTTGATGAAGATCGGCACTGACAGATCGTTCAGGATCTCGCCGGTATCGCGGCGATAGGTCTGGAGCAGTACCCCCTGGGTGTTTTTGGCCCCACGCGTCCCGGTGTTATCGTTGAAGAACCGTTTGGTCCGGTTGTTTACCTTGTCCACCTCGAGGTCGCCGGTGAGGGGTTTGCTGACCCGCAGGTTGTGGGTCGGCACGTAGGCGTGGTCGTCGAAACAGATGGCGTAGGCCAGCTGGCTGTCCCGGTTGACGATCGCTTCCTGCAGGGGGGAGATGACCCGGTCGAAGAAGGCGTCGAAACGGGTGGTGAACTTGGGCGGATCGGTCTTCTTCGGGTACGGCTGATAGTTGCGGTCGAAGAGGTCGGACTCGGTGATGGTGCCGGTTCTGAGTGCCTCGGTGATGGCGGTCTGGACCCCTTCCAGAAGTTCCTTGGCGTACCCCTTCACCTGATCGTGGTAGTTTCCCACCGAGAACCGCCCCACAGTGGCGTAGATCTCCTCCACGGTGTCGGCGAAGCTGGCAAAGGTCTCGCTGTTCACCTTCATCATATGGTTGGTGCCGTGGGAGGCATCGGAGATGTGGTGAATCTTGGCCGAGATCTCGCCGGTGACGGTACTCTGCTCGGAGGTGGCCACGGCGATCATCTCGCTCATCATGCGGGAACCGTGGGCGCAGTTCTTGATCTCCTCCAGTTGGCGACGGGCCTCCTCGGCCTGCAGCAGGCCGGTCCTCACCAGATCGTTTTCCCTGCGAATGCTGGCCGCGGCCCGACTGCTCTCCTGCTGGATCTTGGCCACGATCCGCTCGATCTCCTTGGTGGACTTGGTGGTCTTTTCCGCCAGTGAGCGGACTTCGTCGGCCACCACGGCAAACCCGCGGCCCGCCTCGCCGGCCCGTGCCGCCTCGATGGCGGCATTCAGTGCCAACAAGTTGGTCTGGTCGGCAATATCCTCGATCAGGGAGAGCATATCGCCGATGCTGGAGGAGGAACGTTCCAGTTCGGCGATCCCTTCCAGGGTGGATTCAACGCTTTGGGTGATGCTGGTCATGCACTCCCAGGTCTCCTGCACCACGGTGAGCCCGGTGGTGGCTGCCGTATCGACGCTGGCGGAGAGGTCTACCGCCTGGTTGGTGTTGTCGGCCACGTTGTGGATGGTGCTGGCCAGTTCGTCGGCGGCGGTGGCCACGGTCTCGGCGTGTTCCATCTGCTGCTGCATCTCTTTAGCGATCCGGTCGGTGGCGTTGGCCAGCTCGCAGGTATGTCCCCCGAGATGGCAGGCCTGCTGATAGAGGGAAGAGATGATCTCACGGATAGTCTGGGTGAGGTGGTTCACCTCGCCGGCCAGGTGGCCGATCTCATCTTCGGAGTGCACCGGCAGGACCTTGGTCAGGTCCCCTTCGCCCTTGGCGATATCCTCTACCTGGGTGGAGAGCTCACGGATCGGCCGCACCACCAGGCGGGAGATCAGCAGGTAGAGGACGCCGATGATGAGGAAGAAAAAGAGGAGACCGACAGCGGTGAGGATGACGGCCAGCCGTTTCGCCTTGGCAACCCCCTGCTCGACGGAGACCGTCAGCTGCAGCCCCCCCAGAAACTTGCCGCCGTTGGGGTGACAGGCGGAGCAGCGGGCCTCATTGGGGAGCGGGGTCGCCAGGCGCAGCACCTGCTGATCCCCCAGGGTCTCGGTCCCCTCGCTGGGGGCGCCGGCGGCAAGGGCCTGCTGCATCTCACGGCACGGCTCCTTGGTCTTGTAGTCCTGACCGTCGGCGTTGCAGAGCTGCACCTGCACCGCACCCCCCTGTTTCACCAGATTGGCGACGTAGCTGTCGTATGCCGCCAGATCCCCCTTCATCATCAGCTCCACCACATCGTGGATCACGCTGTTGGCGGCCAGGCGGGTATTGCTCTTCTGGAGGTCGAGGATGGCGTTGTAGGAGAGGTAGAGACTCAAGACACCCAGGCAGGCAAAGCCGATGGAGAGGGTAACGGCGATGGCGATGAGCACCTTGGCAGTTAGACGGACACGAAACATTGGTAACACCTCCACGGAAAGGGACGGATCGCAGTGTTGACCGGGTTGCGCAGGACGCACTGCAGTAAACCAAACCCGCGTCTAAAAATCAAGCCCTTTGATACCGGACGGTTAGGCCGGTTGTCCCAGGCGTTCGCGGATGAGGCGGATATGCTCTTCTTCTTCACGGCGCAGGGTTTCCAGGGTGCTGCGGCCGTCGGGGTCGGTGGTCTGGGCCAGGAGACGGTTGTAATAGTCAAGGCCCCGTTGTTCGATCTCCAGGGCGATGGTAAGGGCGGCATGGTCATCGGTATCGAAGGTTACCGCCGTGGTCGGATCGGACGGCTCCAGACTGATGGTGGCGCCACCGTAGAAGACCCACTGCCCTCCGGTGTGCAGGGAGTTGTACAGCTCGGTCAGCTGCAGGTAGTGGACCTCCTCGGTCTTGGCCAGCCAGGTGAAGATCCGTTTCCCCTCCGGGTTGAAGGTCTTATGGGCGGCACGGGTGTAGAAATCGAAGGTCTCCTTCTCCAGCTCGATGGCCTGCATAACGGCGTCAAGCACAGCCTTGGCGTCTGACATGATCGGTTCTCCTTGTGGGTGTCGGTACGGTTTCAGAGCAGGGCCTCCAGGGCCATGAGTTCGTCGACGGTTCGGGTAAGCAGCACCGGACAGCCGCGGTCGGCCGGCAGGCGTAGATCGATATCGTAACGGTCCCCGACAAACAACACCTGGTCCGGTGGGCGGGACAGCTCTTCCAGCAGCCGGTCCAGCACCGTCTCGTCCGGTTTGGGACGCCAGGTGTCGTTGATGGTGATCACCCGGTGGAAGACCTCGGGGACTGCCAGGGCCGCCAGGATCTTGGTGGTCAGGGTCCGGTTGTTGTTGGTCAGGAGCCAGCAGGTGTACCGGCGTCCCAGCCCGTTTAGCAGGTTGTTTACCCGAGGATCGGGGCGGAGATAGGGGCGGGGGTCGATCTCGGCGGCAAAGCGGCGGTGCAGTTCCGACACCGTGCCGCCGATGGTCTCAATGGCCACCGCCAGGGTCTGGAGGGTGCCCCGTTCATCAGTGAGCCGCTGACGTACCTCCATCAACCGTTGTCCCCCCGCATCGGCCGTCGTCCCCAGCAGTTCCCCGGCATAGCGTGCCGCCGAACGTCCGATGGCCTCTTCCAGAGGGGCGCTTACGTAGAGGGTGCCGTCCAGATCGAAGACGATGGCCGTGATGGCGCCGGCGGTGAGCCTCATGGGGCGATGCCCCGGAGGCAGCCCAGATCGGGCGCTTCCACCCCGCGGGACTGTACCAGGACCCGAAAGGTGTCCCCCATCCCCCCCTCCGGCATGATCAGCCGTTTCAGGGTGAGCCGCCGGCGCAGTTTTTCCGCCTCGGTCAGGTCGGCGGTCTCGATCGACTCAAACTCCTCCACAATGCCGGCCGCCAGCAGGAACCGGTACTGCTCCCCAAACCAGACCGTGGTGAGCCCCAGCTCCTCCCCCCGCTCTATCAAGGCGCTGAAGTTGACATGGCTGGTGATGTCCTGCTGCCCAACCCGGAGGTACGGGTTGTCCTCCACCCGGTGCTGGTGGTAGCAGAGCAGCGTCCCCCGGTTGCGCCGGGGGGTGTACAGCTCCGCCTTGGGGAAGCCGTAGTCCACGGTCAGAATAAAACCCCGCGCAAGGGCCGTTGCCGCGGTCTCGAACCAGGAGAGGCCCGCCAGGGAGATCTCGGCCTCCTGGCCTACCATGAGCGGCGCGCCGTAACGGGTGAGATAGTCCGCCAGGGCTGGGGTTGAAGGGTGGTCCAGCTGCTCCCCAAACTGGTCGCCGTCAAGGGTCACGAACAGCTCCCGCAGACCGTCGGCCGTCATCAGCACCCGGTGGACCGGCATGGCGTCCAGAAGTTCGTTTGAGTAGAGCACCCCTTCAAACCGCAGATCGGCCAGTTCTGACGGGGTGCGCCAGTCCAGTCTGCCGCGATGGGAGGCCAACAGTTCGGCCTGGGCGCCTGCCAGGGTCGGCTCCTGCTCTATCAGCAGCAGGGAGGTGGCGGCGTAACAGACTGGCTCCCGTTCGGCCAGAAAGTCCATGATGTCGCAGGCCAGACGGCCATGGCCAGCGCCTGCCTCCACCAGGGTAAAAGTGGCCGGTTCCCCCAGTGATCGCCACATCCGGGCGACCTCGCGGGCGATCACCCTACCAAAGGCGGCATGGACGGTGATGCTGGTGTAGAAGTCGCCTCCGGTGCCGACCTTGCGGCCGGGTGAGGTGTAGTAGCCCAGCCCAGGTTCGTAGAGGCAGGCGGCCATGAAGGCGCAGAAGGTAATCGGGCCGTTGCGGCGGATACGGTCGGAGATGCGGGTTGCTAACGGGTTGTCGGCAATCTGTGCGGTGTATGGAGGGTCCTGAGGGATGGTCACGGGTTACTCTTTCGGTTTTTTACGGTAGATCTCCCGCAGCCCTTTCAGTTGGCGGCGCAGCTCCCGCCGCAGCTCCGGCGGTTCCAGCAGTTCGGCGTGGCTGCCGTAGGAGAGGACCCAGGCCAGGAGCTCCAGGGCGCCGGACGCCTCGAAGGAGAGGAGGAGGCCGCCGTCCGGCTGATCGGTGACCAGCTGGCCCGGGCGCCAGATCCGTTCCCGCACGGTCTGGGCGACATCCCGGTCGAACCGGACCGTGACCTGCATCGGCTGATCCCGCACTAGGCCGAAGGCGTCGGCGAAACAGGCCTCAGGATCGAAATCGTCGGGCAGCTCAAAATGTTGCCGGGTGACGGTCAGGGCGGCGATCCGTTCCACGGCGAACAGGCGGATGGCGTTGCGGTTGTGGGCATGCCCCAGGAGGTAGAGCCCGCCTTTGGCCAGGACCAGGGTGTAGGGATCAACCTCGTAGGCGGTTGGCTGTCTCCCGTTGCGGTGGTAGGAGAGTCTGAGCCGGTACTGGTAGAGCAGGGCCCGGCGCAGTTCGGTCAACAGCTCGGCAGAACCGGCGTAGTCCCGTACCCCCTGGAGACGAGGCAGGGCAACCCGGCTGATCCGTTCCAGGTGAGCCACGGAGCGGGGGGGGAGGGCTGCGTGGATCTTGGCGAAGAGGGCATCGATCTCGGCGCCGAACGGTGCGGCAGGCAGAAGCGGCGCCAGGGAACGGAGCAGGTGCAGGGAGACCAGTTCATCCAGGGTAAAGGTGATCGGCGGGATCTGGCGGCTGCGGGTCAGGAACCGGTAGACCTTCTTGCCGGCCTCCCATTGGGAGAACAGCGGATAGCCGGCCTCCAGAACTGCGGCAAGGTCGCGGTGTACGGTCCGGCGATCGACGCCGGTCTCTTCAACCAGTTCGTCCAGGGTGATCCCCTGGCGGGATTCGATCAGGCGGATCACGTTATGCAGCCGGGCCGCCTGGGTGTAATGGCCGGCCGGCTTGCCGCGGGTTGGCATGGAGACCTCGGTGGTGGGTGCGGCTAGAAGCGGACCAGGAGCCCGCCCCAGGAGAGGCCGCCGCCGAAGCCCATCACCAGCACCAGCTGTCCCGGTTTGATGGTGCCGTTGCGACGGAACTCGTCAAAGGCCAGTCCCACTGAGGCGGCGGCGGTGTTGCCGTATTTCTGCAGGTTGACCAGGAATTTTTCCTTGGGGATGTTGTGCTTTTTCGCCACGGAGTCGATGATCCGCAGGTTGGCCTGGTGGGGGATCAGCCAGTCCAGATCGGCCGGGGTGATCCCGGCCTGGCTGCAGACGGTCTTGATCAGCTCCGGAATCGCCTCGGTGGCGAAGATGTAGACCTGTTTGCCGGCCATGTAGAAGGTATTCTCCCGTGCGGCGATGGTCTCGGGGGTGATCGGCTTGCGGGAGCCGGAGGAAGGGACTTGAATCAGGGGCCAACCGTTGCCGTCGGAGCGGATGAAGGTCTGGCGGATGCCGGTCTCCCCGGTACCGGCCCTGAGGATCACGGCGGCGGCGCCGTCGCCGAACAGGGGGCAGGTGGTCTTGTCGTCGAAGTTGAGGATCTTTGAGTAGGTATCGGCGCCGATCACCAGGGCGGTGGCGGCCTTGCCGGACCGGATGAAGCTGTCGGCGGTATCCATGGCGAAGATGAAGCTGCCGCAGACCGAGTTCAGATCGAAGGCGAAGGCATCCTTGGCGCCTATCTCCTTCTGCACCATGCAGGCGGTGGCCGGCAGAATCATATCCGGGGTGGAGGTCCCCACCACGATGCAGTCGATCTCCTCACCCCGGATGCCGGCGTCCGCCAGGGCGGCGCGGGCAGCGCGCACCGCCAGATCGGCGGTGGACTCATCGGGGGCGGCAAACCGCCGCTCCCGGATGCCGGTGCGGGAGGCGATCCACTCATCGGCATCGTCGATCAGGTAGGAGAAAAAATCGTTGCCGACTACCCGATCAGGGAGGCCGGCGCCACTGCCGATAATCTGTGAATAGTTCATAGCCAGTCTATATGCCATAGGCAAACATCGTTTGTCAAAAGCTATTCGACCGGGGGGGACGCAGGGTCGGGAGCAGATCCAGGAGACCGTATCCCCACAGGGCGATGAAGGCCGCCATGAGGAGCCGTGTCCAGAGGAGGTAGGGCTGCAGTTGAGCCGCGATCATGGCCGGCGTTACCTGCCCCCCTGCCAGCTGTACCCCCACGAGGGGGGCGGCAATCTTCATAACGAGAAACAGGGCCACCACCAGGAGGAGGTTGACGGCCACAATCAGGAGGATCCCCTGCCGTTTGCGCCCGAGGTAGAGCTGACCGAGACCGGGGAGAACCAGGGAGTTTAAGAGTAGGGCAACCAGCGGTCGTTTCATGCAGCTCCTCCAGACCTGCGTTGTGTCGCCAGGTGAGATGATCGCAGCATACCGGAAGGGGGCCTCCAGCGTCAACCGCGACAACGCATACAGCTTTGACATTCCGTGGTGTTTCAGGCATAGTTTCCGGCGCGTTCAACGGAGGAGTGCCGCCATGATCCTGCTCGCCAATCTGCTCAGAGCCCTGTCGGTCATCGTCGAGATGGCCAACGGCCTCTTGACCCTCTACAAATATGTCCTGATCGCGGCAGCCCTGATCTCTTGGGTGAACCCCGACCCGTACAACCCGATCGTCAGTTTTCTCTACCGGGTCACCGAGCCGCTGCTCCGGCGTATCCGGCGGTATCTGCCCGACACCGGCGCCGTCGATCTCTCCCCCCTGGTGGCCTTTGCCCTGATCTACCTGCTGCAGATAGTGGTGCTCGACACCATCTACCAATATCTGTTCGACGCCAGCCTCACACTGCGGTTACGCTAACCAGAGGATACCCGTCATGAAGATCACACCGCTCGATATCCAGCAGCAACAGTTCAAGGGAAAGATGTTCGGAGGCCTGGACGCCGATGATGTGGATGCCTTTCTGCAGGCGGTTTCAGCCGAGATGGAAGAACTCATGCGGGAGAACACGGAACTGAAAGAGCAGGTCAGCCGTCAGGCGCGGGATCTGGCCGAACTGACCGAGCGGGACAAGGAGCTGCGTGAGACCATGCTGGCGGCCCGCACCATTACCGAAGAGATGAAGGCCAACACCCAGAAGGAAGGAGAGCTGATTATCGCCGAGGCCCAGCAGCAGGCGCGCAGGTTGGTGGACGAGGCGGAACGGACCGTGGCCGAACTGCAGGTGAAGGTGCAGGAGACGCGGCGTCAGCGGCTGCAGTTTGAGCTGGAGCTTAAAGGACTGTTGGACGCCCACGCCCGGCTGATTGAGAATGCCCGACAGGAGTGATTCCCCCTGGCAGGAGCAGGCAGACGGCCTGGTGCTGCGGGTGGTGGTGCAGCCCAGGGCCTCTCGCAGCCAGTTCTGCGGCCTGCAGGGTGATGAATTGAAGCTGCGCCTGACCGCGCCGCCGGTGGACGGAGCCGCCAACGACTGCTGTCGGGAGTTTCTGGCCAAGCTGCTGCGGGTACCCAAATCGGCAGTCCGGATTGAGTCCGGCGAGACCTCGCGTCATAAGCGGATACGGGTTTCGGGCGTCACGGCGGCCCAGTTTGAACAGGCCTTCGCGTAGAGTACCCGTCCCCCTGCCGGGGCACGGGATTTAAGATTCAGGAAAGGATGCAGATGCTGTTGGCTAAAAATGGTGATCGGGTACGCGTTCATTACACCGGGACGCTGGAGGACGGGACCGTGTTCGACTCTTCTGAGGCCTCTCAGGAGGAGTCGTGCGGCTGCGGATGCAGCAGTTCAGGTGGTTGTGGAACCGCCGCTGACTGCGGTTGCGACCCGCTGGAGTTTGTCATAGGTCAGGGAAACGTGATCCCCGGCTTTGAAAAGGCGGTGATCGGCCTGGCCGTGGGGAGCAGCACCACGGTAACCATCTCCTGCGACGAGGCCTATGGTCCCCGTCATGAGCAGATGGTTGCGGTGGTGGAGCGGAGCGAACTGGGAGAGGGTGTCGAGCCGATCGAGGGACAGCACCTTGAGGTGGTGCTGCAGGACGGCGCCACCATGCCGGTGCTGATCACCGAGGTGACCGATCGGTCGGTCACCCTGGATGCCAATCATCCGTTGGCGGGGAGGGATCTTACCTTCGCTATCCGGCTGGTGGAGATCGTCTAGGAAACGGTCTTTCTCGGTGAGGTGCGACACGTAACAAAAGGGCTGCCGGTTTCGGCAGCCCTTTTGTGTTGATACGCGAGGGTCACAGACGGCCTATTTGCCGGCCGCCACGGTGGATCCCACCGCCTCCACACCGAAATCCTTGGCATTGGCCGGCGGGTTGATGATCACCAGGGTAAAGGGGATCGCCTTGCCGGGGGGGACCTCCAGGTTGGCAAGGGAATCGCCGAACTGGTTGTTCATGGTGGACAGGATCTTGTCCCTGGGCATGGTGGCCAGCTGCTCACGGGTGAGCTGGTTCCCCGCATAGCAGGTCTGTGAGGCCAATGACTCGTTGTTGGGACCAAAGACGGTCCCTTTCACCTGCAGGGCGGCCCGCGGCTTGCCGTATCGGTTCAAGGCCTCGCCGGTGATGACCAGCAGATCACCGGCCGTTGCCTTGGTCAGGAAGGATGCCTGGATCTTCTGCACCACGATCCTGCCTTCATCGGCGGTGGTCCCTGCGCCGATCATCCTGGCGGCCTTATCCCCATCCCCCAGGAAGAGGTATCCCATGAAGGCCAGAACCCCGACCAGCAGGAGGCCGGCCACCAGAATCAGGGCCGAAATCAGGGGATTTTGGCGGCGTCGGGAGGCGATGGAAAGGGGTGGGGTCTCCTCCGGGGCCGGCGGTTGCGGCGTTGCAGGGGCGGTGAGAGGTAGCTCCTCGTCCGGCCCAGTCGGTGCAGTCGTGGCGGGGGGCTGGCTGAAGGTGAACAGGGGGTTGTCCTGTTCCGGCTGCAGCGCCGGCATAGGGACCGGGGCATCCACGGTGCTGAAATCAAGCTCTCCCAGGTTGAAGGCGTCACCGGAGGGTGCGGCTGTCGATTCAGGCGTCTGCGCCCCGCCGAAGTCGAGGGCGGAAAAATCAAGCCCGGCCGTCGGTGTCCCGGGGGCGGTTGTGGCCTCGCCGAACCCGAAGTCCAGCCCGGTATCGCCGACGGTGGTCGGGGTCGGAGGTGCGCCCAGGGTGCTGAAATCGGTGGTTGTCAGGTTGGCGCGGTCATTGCGTCCCACCGTGGGCAGCTCACCGAAGTCGAAACCGCCGAAATCCAGATCGGCGGTAGGCGGTGGCGTAACGGCATCAGGTCTGCCGAAGTCAAAAGCGGTCTCAGATGGGGTGTCGGCAGAGGGGGTGGCCTCGCCGAAGTCGAAGTGGATCTCCCGTGTGGGCTTGGTGTCGGATGTCGCGGGGAGGATCGTGCCGAAATCGATGCCGTTGCCGGACGGTTCCGACGGCTGGGGGGGGGACGGCGTGTCGGTGGCGAGATCGGCGAAGGAGACCGTACCGAAATCGAAGTCGTCAGGGGCAGGCGGAGCGGTCTGCTCCGGAACCGTGGCGGCAACCTGGCGGCTTTCGCTGTCGAAGGGGGCTTCAGGTTCAACGGCGAAGGGTGGCGGGGCCGTCGGCGTCGGAAGGACGGTCTCCTCGGCGAGAGATGTCGCTGGCTGCGGCGCTGCCTCAGGCCTGCGGACGGTGAAGATGTGCCGGCATTTTGCGCAGCGGACCCGGGCGCCCCGCTCCGTCACCTTTTCATCATCAAGCTTGAACTTGGTTCGGCACTGCTCGCATTGAATGATCATCGCCAGCTCCGTTTCCGCGGGTTGGTTGGTCGCGTGCCTTGAAAGGCCAATAAACCAGCGATTTTGTACCAGAAAGGGGGGGAGGTGTCAATTTCTTATCCGTGGAGGCAGGCTTGGCAATGGGCTGCCAGCGGGCAGTGGAGGCAGGCCGTTCCGTGCCGACCGGCGCATCCCTCGGATATCCCCAGGTGGCAGATGCTGAAGTCGTACCGTACCGGGTCGGCCGGGGCATAGCGGCGCAGTCCCGCCGTGATCTCCAGGGCCATCTGCCAGCCGGGGGTACGGCGGGCGGTGAACCCCAACAGGCGGCCGATCCGCTCGATATGCCGGTCCACCGGGATCACCAGCTGGCGGGGTGTCACGGTGGTTCTCCAGAGCCCCAGATCGATGCCGTCTGCCGGTCTGACCAGCCAGCGCAGGAACATGCAGAGCCGTTTGCAGGCGCTGCCGCCGGCAGGGGCGGGGAAGAGAAACCGGAAGGAGCCGTCCCGGGGAAGGCCGCCGGGGCCGTACACCGGGCGGTAATCGAGGTCCAGTACCGCCGCGCAGAAGCCGTTCAGCCCCTGTTCCACGGTGGCGGCGGCAGGGTCGTGACGGCGGGTGAAGAAGGCCTCGATGGTGCCGGCCTCCTCCCGGATCAGGCGGATGGCCCAGAAGAGGGCACGGAGATCCCGCCCGTCGTTGAAGCGGTGTCTGAAATCGGCATAGGCGGTCTGCGCCGCCCCAGGATCGAAACGGTCAATGAAACGGGCCGGTGATGGTCCCAATGTCGCGGCGATCCGCTCCAGGCTCCCCTTGATCACCCGGACGTTGCCGTAGGCGAAGACCGCTGCGATCAGGGCAGCCACCTCCCGGTCCGCGGGATCGGGATACCGGTGGCAGAAGGAGAGCGGGTCGTTGGCCAGGTGGCGCTGGGAACGGCCGGCATAGAGGGCCTCCAGCGTGGTCTTGAGGGAGGGGGGACGGGGCACTACACCTCCGCCTCACGGAGGAAGAGGGCCGCATCCTCCGGCGAGGTCGGGTTGATGTAAAACCCGGTGCCCCATTCGAAACCGGCGATGGAGGTAAGCCGCGGCACCAGTTCGATATGCCAGTGGTAGTCGTACTCCAGTGAGGACCAGAGGGAGGGTTTTCCCGGTCGTTTGTGCATCGGTGGACTGGTGTGCAGGATGAAGTTGTACGGGGCGTCCTTCAGGACCAGTTTGACCCGGATGAGCATGTCTTTCAGGGCCGGCGCCAGTTCCGCAAGCTGGGCGTCGTTCATCAGGGCGAAATCATGGGCATGGCGCTTGGGGTAGAGTCGCAGCTCGAACGGCAGGCTGGCCGCATAGGGGGCCAGGGTGACATAGTTGGAGAATTCCCGCACCACGCGGCTCCGCTGCTCCAGCTCAAAGGCGATCAGGTCGCAGTACAGGCAGCGCTCCTTGTCGGCGTAGTAGCGCCGGCAGACCTTAAGCTCAGTGGCGGCAACCGGCGGCAGCATCGGTACGGCGATCAGCTGACTGTGGGAATGGGCCAGGGTGGCGCCGGCCCGGAGACCGTGGTTCTTGAACAGGATCATGTAGCGGAAGCGGAAATCGCGGCGCAGGTCCAGCAGGCGGCTGCGCCAGGCCATCAGCACCCCGGTCAGCTCCGTTGGTGTCAGGTCGGCCATGGACTTGTCGTGGTCCGGGGTCTCGATGATCACCTCGTGGGCGCCGATGCCGTTCATGACGTCGTAGGGGCCGTAGCCGCGGTTTTCCAGCTCACCTTCCACCCGCAGGGCCGGGTACTTGTTCGGGATGACCCGCACCTTCCAGTTCGGGCTGTTGGGGAGTCCGCTTGGCCTGCTGGCAAAGATCTCCGGCGGGGTCTTGTCCTCGTTGCCGTAGCAGAACGGACAGGCGGTCATCGGCGCCGGTTCCGGTTCGGTCTGGAAATCCCTGGGGCGGCGGCCCCGTTCGGTCGCAATAATCACCCAGTGCAGTTTTAACGGATCCCAGCGTAATTCAGACATATATCCTCCGGGCGGCTTCGCCACAGGTCCATCTGCTTCGTTACACGCGCCCCGCGACGCTCGACGTACTGCTGTTGTACGCCGTCGCGCCGCGCTCCTCGCGTGCCTGGCATCTGGAGCCTGTGACTGTGCCGCTACAGTGTTGCAGGAGCTGGGGCGGAAAAAGACCGCTTCATATCAGCCAGTCGTTCGCCTCAAGGTCCGGCCCCTCATATCTGAGCATCAGCGGCGCATCGGAGGGCCAGCGGCCGATCTGTTCGCTGTCGCGGGTCAGGGTGACGGCGGCAAACAGCTTTGACTTCGGCTGTAGCCCCAGGGGTTCCAGGGGGAGCGCCACCTCGCAGGTCCGCTCGATGGCCCAGCGGCAGCAGGCGTTGGTGGGTATCCAGCCGCCCCCCTCTTTCACCAGCAGCAGCCCCTGGGTGGTGCTGCGCTGCATCGGCAGGCGGTACTCCCGGTCGGTGATCAGGTGCAGGGCCAGGATGTCCATCTCCTTCAAGAGTCTGGTCAGCTCCTGGATACCGTCGATCCTGAAGAAGAGATGGTCGCGGCTGTAACCCCAGTAGAATCCCTGTAACAACCGGTCGCTTGAGTGCATGGCCGAGCCTTGACGGGTCAGGTCGAACAGGCCGGCGGCCAGCCATTCGAAGTAATCGCTCACCCGGCCGTTGATCTCCGGCTCGATGAAACCGGCCGGCTCCCGCACCAGTCCTGCCGGGCTCTTCTTCTTGATCGGCTCCAGAAGCGCCGGGGGAGCGTCGATCTGCAGCAGCCGGTAGACATTGGCCAGATGCCGTCGGAACAGCCGGTCGAAGCGGTCGCTGTGGGGGGAGAAGTGATCGTCGCCGAACCACCAGAACCAGTCGCTCCCCTCGGCGGCGTAGAGGGAGCTGCAGAGCATCCGGGCCGCATCATCGCCATCGCTGCCGCAGGCGTTTAAGATACGGGCCGCCTCGGGATGGTGGTCGCTCACCGCCTGTCGGGCCTGGTAGAGCAGATCCCAGGCCAGGTTCTCCTCCGGGTGGCCGATCCAGATGCCGTAGTTGGCGTTGATCCAGGAACCGGGGTGGATCCGGTGCAGGCGTCCCTCGAAGGTGGACCGCTCCAGCACCTCGCTGCAGGTGGCCAGCCGCAGCTCCGGTGCGGCTGCCACGGCGGCGTAGAGGCCGGCCAGGAAGTGGTAGCCGTTGTCGGGGTAAAACTCCCAGGCGTTCTCCCCGTCCAGGATAACCGGTATCACCCGCCCCTCGCTCCCCAACTGGTGGCATATCTGGCGCAGGCGGCCGCAGAAGTCCAGCACCGCCCGGCCCGGTTCCCACTGGCTGTAGGTGAAGCCGATCAGATCGGAGAGGCGGTGATCGCGGAAGAATATCCCCAGCTCACCCTGGCCGGTGGCAAAGCGCCACGGCCGGTACAGCCGTTCCTGATGGTGCCCCAGACCGCCGTCAAGGGACTTTGCCAGCACCTCCTCATCGCTGGCCACCCAGGAGAGGCCGCACTGGGCGATGATCGTCAGCGCCTCGTCGCTCACCGACCCCTCCGAGGGCCACATCCCCCGGGGGGTGATCCCCAGGAGTTCCTGGAAGTAGGTAAGCCCCCGCCGGATCTGTGCTGCCGCATCCTCCGGGTGGCGGAACCGCTCCTTGGGGAGGGTCACCTTCGGCATCGCCTCACGGGCCAGCTGGGTATCGCACAGAAGGGGCAGGATCGGGTGGAAGTAGGGTGACAGCGCCAGCTCGATACGTCCTTCTTCATGGAGCCGTCTGTACAGCGGCAGGATCTCGTTCAGCAGGCGGTGCTGCGTGGCGAACAGCAGCTCCTTGTCGGCCTCGTCGTACCGCTCCCCCTTCTCCAGGAGCTGCTGGAACTCAGGGAAGCGGCGGCGGGCCGCCTCGCCGGTCCAGGCCAGAAAGAAACAGACCTGCAGGTCCCGCAGGTCCTGATCGCTGAAGTGGCGGATCCGCTCCCGGGCCGACCCCGCCTTCCCCTCGCCTGCCATGTATAACAGCTCCAGGTAGCGGCGGTGCGGTTCGATCATCCGTTGCCGGTTGGCGGAGAAGAAGTTCTCCAGCAGGAACACCTTGTCATCGTCGTCCATGGTGGCCGGATCCTGTCGTCCTTTGATCAGGAACGGATCCACCGCGGCGCCGGCGGCGTACTCCACCAGTTGCTCCACCAGGGAGGGGACCAGGTTGAACACCGCCCGGGCGCCGGGCGTCGCCTCCACGATGGCCGGCATGTCGTAGTAATCCTTCACGGCATGCAGGTAGGTCCAGGGGAGGGCGTACTCACCCGTCACCGTATCCCGGTAGTACGGCTGGTGCATGTGCCAGATGAAGACGACGTCAAGGGGGGCAGGCATGGGCAGCTACTCCAGCTCCTTCTTCCAGCGGATGACCTTCTTCTGGTACTCGTCCAGCAGTCTGGCGGCGGTCCTGTCGTCCTTGGCCTCGGCCACGATATGGACAAAGGAGGCGTACTGGTCCGGCAGCACCAGGGCCCAGTCATTGCCGATATGGACCTTGATCCCGTCGATGAAGGTGGCCTCCTTATCCAGGGAGTCCTCGCTCATCTTCCGCATGATCCCCCCCTTCATCTCAAAGGGGCAGGAGACGCTGGTCTGGAGATAGGCGCGGTGGGGCGCATCGCTTAACGCCTTGGAGAGCGGCAGGTTCAGGACTGCGGTCAGCTCGATCAGACGGGCGATGGTGAACAGGCCGTCAAAGGCCGCCTGGAAGACGGGGAAGGCGAAGCGGCCGTCGGTGCTGCCGGCCAGGATGACCTCCGATGAGGAGGCGGCCTCCAGCATGGCCCGATCGTTGCTCTTGGTGCGGGTGACGGCGCACTTCCGTTTCAGGGCCATCTGTTCGATGGTGGAAGGGGCCTGCACCGGCACGGCGATGGTCCCACCGCCGTCGGCCCGCAGGGTGAGGGCGGTGACCAGCTCCAGGAGGGCGGTCCCTTCGTGGATGGCGCCGCTCTCGTCCACCAGGGCCACCGCCTCGGCGTTGGGCTCCAACCAGAAACCGGCCTGGGCCGAGAGTGCCCCCACCACGGTGGCCAGCTGGGCCAGGGCCTCGGCCTTCGGATGGGGGGCCACGCCCCCCTTTCCTTCGTCCACATAGGCGTTGAGGGCCACCACGTTACAGCCCAGCTCGTTTAAGAGCATCGGCAGCACCTGGCAGGCATGGGAGTAGTTGAAGTCAACCACCACGGTGGGGGTGGCCCTGCGGATCGCCTCGCGATTTAAGGCCCGCAGGTATCCCTCACGGTAGAAGTCGATGGCGTGGGGTATGTCGATCAGGGCCCCCGGTTCGGTGTGGTGGGCGCGCCTGAAGTTTTCCTTGAAGAAAATCCGCTCGGCGTTTTTGGCCATGTTGCTGGAGAAGTCCAGACCGTCGCCGTCCATAAAGACGATCTCCATGGAGGCCGGGTCGTCCTGGGCCTGACGGAAGTGGAACCCCCCCACCTCGCCGAAGGACTTCAGTTTGTAGCGGATGATCGGCAGCGAGGTCATGGTCATGTCCCGGACGTTGACCCCGGCGGAGAGCAGCCCCCCCACAAAGCAGCGCTTGAGCATCCGGGAGGAGCGGTTGGCGTCACGTCCACCCAGGACAAAGCTCCCCTTGGGGAGCATGGTGCCGTAGGCGCAGCCCAGCTTGGCCACAAACTCCGGGGTCAGTTCCACGTTGGACAACCCCTTGATGATCGCCCCCTCGAACAGGGACTTTTTCCACTTCTCCCCCCAGATCAGATTGGCGGTGACGATGGCGCCGGCCTCGATCACCTTGCGGGGCCAGATCTTGACATCCGGCTTGATATGGACTTCGTCGCCGATGGAGGTGTCGTCGGCCACGATCACCGCCTCCTCCAGCACGGCCGCCTGCCCCACCCGGACATTGGCGCAGACCACGCTATCGGTGATCCGTGCCCCCTTTTTCACGTAGGCGTTGTCCCACAGCACGGCGCGGGAGAGCCGGACTCCGTCCTCGATGGTGCAGTTACGGCCGATCACCGAATCTTTTATCTGGACCTCCCCCCGGATCTGGGAGTTGTCGCCGATCACCACCGTGCCGGAGAGACCGGAGGGGTCCTCCAGGGTAACATCAGCGCCGATCCGCAGGTCTTTTCCCACAAAGTCCTGCTTCTCCTCATCGATCCGGAGGTTGACCCTCCCCTTGAAGATGTCGTGGTGGGCCTCCCGGTAGGAATCGGTGTTGCCGATGTCCCGCCAGTACCCTTTGGCGGCGTAACCGTAGAGGGGATCCTTGTTTTTCAGCATGAGCGGGAACAGGTCCTGAGAGAAGTCGAAGTTCTCCCCGGCCGGGATGTAGCCGAAGATGGCCGGTTCCAGGACGTAGACGCCGGTGTTGATGGTGTCGGAGATCACCTCCCCCCAGCCCGGTTTCTCCAGGAACTGGGTGATCCGCTTCTCCTTGTCGGTGATTACCACCCCGAACTGCAACGGGTCCTTCACCGAGGTGAGGGTGATGGTGGCCATGGCGCCGTTTTCGGTGTGGAAGTCGATCACCTTGCGCAGGTTGAAGTCGGTCAGGAGATCACCGGAGATCACCAGGAATCGCTCGTCCAGGTATTTCTCGGCCGCCTTCACCGCCCCGGCGGTTCCCATGTCCTCAAGGGGGGTGACATAGGTGATCCTAACCCCGAAGTCAGCGCCGTCCCGGAAGAAGTTCTTGATCACCTCCGGCTGGTGGTAGAGCAGCATCACCAGGTCGGTGATGTCGTGCTTCTTCAGGAGCTCAACGATATGCAGCATGATCGGCCGGTTAAACAGCGGGATCATCGGCTTGGGGATGCTGCTGGTGAGGGGTTGGATGCGGGTGCCGAAACCGCCGGCCATAATCACTGCCTTCATAACAAGTCTCCTTATGGTAAGTTACATCCCGCTGGCCTTGCGTTGGGCCTTCTTGGCCAGCACCCGCTTGATCTCTTCCTTCAGCTCGGTCAGATCCCCTGACTTTACTACGTAGCTGTCGGCCAGCCAGGCCGAGAAGTCGTCCTTGTAGCAGGAAAAGGCCGAACAGAGGATCACCGGCATGTCGTGGCGCTCCTTGACGATCTTCTGCAGCAGCTCGATGCCGCTCTCGTTCTTTAGCTTGATATCCAGCACCGCCAGGTCAAAGTTCTGCTTCTGCAGCTGTTCTACCGCCTCGGCGGTGGTGGCGGCGGTGGCCACCTCATACCCTTCGTCGGCCAACTCTTCGGCGTAGAGCAGACGGATGTTCGCCTCATCGTCAACCACCAGGATCCGGTTCATGGCTCTTCCTCCTTGCGGGTGGGTAGTTTGATGCTGTAACGGATGCCGTCATCCGGTGGCGCAACCACCAGGAACGGCACATCCTGTTTTTCGAGCATGTTGCGGCAGAGGGCCAGGTTCAGGCCGGAGCCCATCTCGTGGGTCTCGGCAAAGGGGGTTAAAAGGGCCTCCAGCTCATCTTCGGAGAGGCGTCGGGAGCGATCGTCGATCAGGATCTCGATCCGGTCGCCGTCGAGGCGGGTGCTGATCTCCAGGGCGCCGTTCTCCAGGCCGTCGATGGTGCCCACCAGGATGTTGCGGAGGCAGTAGGAGAGTTGCTTGTAGTCCAAATAAGCGGAGGGGAGCCCCTCGGCGGGATGGAAGCGGCAGGCGTAGTTCTGGCTGAGGGCCTTCTCCTGGATATCCCGCAGTACGGTCTCCACCAGCTGATTCACATCCCAGAAGTCCCGCACCGGATACAGGGCATCGGAATAGGTGAGAATCTCGTCCAGCACCTCTTCCATCTGCTGGGCCTCGGAGACGATGGAGTCGATGAAACCCCGCTTCGGGTCGTCTTCAGGGGTGGCCTTGAGGATGGAGCGGGCAAAGCCGCCGATGATCATCAGGGGGTTTCTGATGGAGTGGGCGATACTTGAGGTGATCCGCCCCACCAGGGCCATCTTCTCCATCCGCACCAGCAGCTCCTGCTGCTCCTGGAGGCGCTGGTTGGCGTCCTGCAACTTGGTCACCTCCACCTGCAGCCGTTCATAGAGGGAGGCCCGCTCGATGGCGAAGGCCACCGGAAAGGTGAAGGTCTCGATGGAGCGGAGATCGTCTTCGGTGATCGGCTGGCGGGTGATGACGTTGTCGGCCAGGATGGCGCCGACCCGGCGGTTGCGGGCCAGCATCGGCAGGATCAGGAAGCTGTCCACCCCCAAGAGTTGGGCCAGCTCCTGATCGACATCGGGATTCTGAAAGGCGTTCTGCACCAGGAGCGGTTTTTTCTCCTCCAGGGAGCGGATCACGATATGGTGGATGTTGTCCATGGAGATCACCAGGCGACCCAGGATGTCCTGGAATTTGTCCCGCTCGGCAGAGAGCTTGTGCTGGCGGAAGGCGCGGGAGAGGTGCTGCAGGTCGAGATCGCTGGTGGAAACCTCCTGCCAGGTGCGGCCCGCCTCCTCGGCGGAACGGGGACCGATGGCCAGATGGCCCCGCAGGAAGTGGCGCTCCTTATCGGCCAACAGCAGAAAGGCCCGGTTCATCCCGAACCCCTTGCCGGAGGTGATGGCGGTCAGCGCCACCGACAGGACCTCGTCAAGGTCCACCGAGCTCTGCAGCACCGAGCCCAGTTCGTGCAGGAACCGGACCTCCAGGGTCTTGGTGTCGAGGAAACTGCCGAGGGACTGGATCTGGGAACGCTGACGGCGGTAGTCGTTGTGGAGGATGGCGAAAAAGGGGGCCAGGGGATGTCCCGACTCCCTGAAACGGGAAAGATCGGTCTTGAATCGGTCGCAGTCGCAGCATTTTTCCAGAAATCGGCGGGGGCGGGAGGCCAGGAGGTCCCCATCCCCTTCGTGGAGGTTGGGGCAGTCCTCCAGGGAGGTCAGGTCACGGTCCCAGCAGCATTCCCATTGTACGGCGGCATTGTCCATGCAAAGGCTCCGAAG
This sequence comes from Deltaproteobacteria bacterium, assembly GCA_021778115.1. Taxonomy (GTDB): domain Bacteria; phylum Desulfobacterota; class Desulfuromonadia; order Geobacterales; family Pseudopelobacteraceae; genus Trichlorobacter. The sequence goes on along the minus strand of JAJYCS010000005.1, from coordinate 751 downwards.
GCCAAGCATACCACCGGTTCAGCAGGGGTCAAGGGCGGTGGCGGTTGTGGGGGCGCAGGGGTTATCGTAGCTTCCAGCTGGTCCCCTGGGGGGTGTCCACCAGCTGGATGTTGTTGGCCAGCAGGTGGTCGCGGATCTCGTCGCTGCGCTTGAAGTTCTTCTCTCTGCGGGCCTGGGCCCGCTCGGCGATCAGCGCCTCAATCTCCTGGGGCGCCATGGCCAGCTTGCCGGCCTTGTCGGCCTCCCGCGCCGCCAGCCATTGGGCAGGATCGCTCAGGAACAGCCCCACGACCCGGCCGATCTCGTCAAAGGCGCTGCGGATGGCGGTCAGGGTCTGGCGGCCGGCGGTATCGGGCTGGCCGGCCTCGGCCAGGTAACGGTTGAGTGTCCGCACCAGGTCGAAGATCGCGCCTAACGCCTGGGCGGTGTTGAAGTCATCGTCCATGGCCTCGGTGAAGCGGGGGAGGAGCTGCCGGGCCTTCTCCTGCAGTTCATCCAGGGATGGCGCTGCCGGCCCGCTGCCGGCCGGTCTGGCCAGCGCCTCGTGCAGGGCGGCCAGGGCCTCGTAGATGCGGGTCAGGCCGGCCTGGGCCTCCCGCAGGTTCTGGTCCGAGTAGTCCAGGGGAGAGCGGTAATGGGCCTGCAGGATGAAGAAGCGCAGGACCTCGGGATCGAACAGCTCCAGCACCTCGCGGATGGTGAAGAAGTTGCCCAGGGACTTGCTCATCTTCTCGCTGTTGATGTTGACGAA
>JAJYCS010000058.1 GCA_021778115.1 Deltaproteobacteria bacterium | reverse complement strand
ATCTATGGTTCACACTCCTTCAGGGTATGTACGCTCATCAGCGGCAGTATCGATAGGCGCTTCGTTCAGGATCGGATCAGACTGACAACAGTCTCCAGGTGGCCGGTCTGGGGAAACATGTCCAGGGGGTGGACGCATTCCAGGCCGTCCCCCCCCTGATGCACCAGGAACGACAGATCTCTGGCCAGGGTACCGGGGTCGCAGGAGACGTACAGTATCTGTGGAGCCCGGAGGACTGGCAGCAGCTGTACCGCCTCAAAGGCGCCGGTACGGGGGGGATCCAGCAGGACCACTGCACACGACTCAGCACCCGCTGCCAGATGCCGCAGCTCGGCAACGACCTCTGCAGTTCTGAAAGTGCTATTGTTTACATGAGCTTGACGGCTGTTGTCAACAGCCGATGCAATGGACGGCTCGAACCCCTCGATACCGACCACCCTCTCAAAACGATCGGCCAGGGGGATAGCGAAATTACCGTTACCGCAGTACAGATCAAGCAGACGACCTGTCGCCTGGGGCTTAAGCAACCTGCGCACCAGGCCGATCATGGCCCTGTTCTGCTGGCGGTTTACCTGGGAGAAACCGCCAAGGCCGTAGCCCAACAAGAAGTCATGACCGTCAGACGACACCCGGTAGGTCACCCGTGTCTCACCAAAGAGGCGGGTCATGGTCTCTTTACGCCCCTGCTGCAGGCAGAGCCCGGCCAGTCCCAGGGTCTCCCGGCCGGCTGTCAGATAGGCGCCGAGCCGCTCCGGATCATTGCCGATGTAATGCACCACCGCATGACAGCCGGCCTCTCCCTCTTCAATGCTGAGCTGCGGCACCCGATCGGCATCAGGCAGTTCCGCCAAAAGCCCCTTGAGCCTGAGCATGGCGCTGTTCACCGCCGGGGTAACCACCGGGCACCCCTGGGGGAGATCGATGACAAAACGGGAACCCCGGCGATAGAAGCCGGCATACAACCCCTCCGGGGCGCGGTGCAGCTTGAACTGGGCGCGAGCGCGGTACCCGTAGGGGGCCGGAGCCGCCATGGCAGGGAGAACCGGCGGGTCGACCAGCTTGCCGACACGCTGCAAGGTTTCCCGCAGGATCGCCTCCTTGGCCTCGGTCTGGGCACTGTAGCGGAGATGCTGCCAGTCGCAGCCGCCGCAACTCCCGAAGGCAGGGCAGACCGGCGAGACCCGCAACGGCGACGCCTCGCGCAACTCCACCAGCTCGGCCTCACACCACGAACGGTGTTCCTTCACCACCCTGACGCTCAACCGGTCTCCCGGGGCGCTGAACGGGACAAAACAGACCTTGTCCCCGATCCGCCCCACACCGCTGCCACCGGAGGCGAGACGTTCGATGATCACCTCTCCTGCCATCATGAAAAGCAGGGGATGCCGCGGTCGCCCCCCTGCAGACGCTTACGGTACTCGCGGACGAGAAAGGCCCCGGGAAAACGGTGATCTCCGAGAAGTGGGCGCAACTGGCGCACAAACCGTTCAAGGAGCCCCTGTCGGAGCTGTTCCAGCTGTTCCTGGGGGACCGCCATCTGTTCGAGCGTACGGAGAAACGGTACCGGGTCCCCCAAAAGACGCCCCATGTCGGAGCGCACGGCAGGATCGACGTCAACAGCAGACAGCGGCACCGGACATCTGGCCTCAAGGCGCAGTCGCCAATACCCGCCGAAGTAATGCTGCGAACGGTCATGGATCTCCAGGCGAAGAGCGTTGGGCAGTTCGCAGACGAAGAGGGGCCCCGGGGGGAGATCAGACATACCGGCCCTCTTCCAGGAGCTGCACCAGCTCGACGACCCGTGCCACCACCAGCTCTTCAATCTTCGCCCCTTTTTCGGCCGTGGCCCGGGCCGGGTTGCCCCAGACCCCGCCAGGCCAGTAACGGCGCTTGTCACGCACCAGGATGCCGACGGGGAAGGAGGGGTACTCCTCCGGCGAGCTCCCCTGCACCAGATGGGGATGGCTGTGCATGATCCGGGAGGTCTCTATCTCGCCGGCATGGGCATCTCCCGGGGTCTCCACCAGCCCCCGACCCCCCTCCTTGGCCAGCTCGTATTCAGTCACCACCGCCATCCGCAACTCCGGCAGCGTATCCAGGAGCTCCTCGCCGGCGTCCTGCAAGGCCATACGGTGAGCGCCGCCGGCATGACCGGTCAGGGCGATCACGTTGCGGAACCCCTGACGATAGAACGAACGGACCAGATCGTGCAGCAGGCCGCGCAGGGTGGTGGTGGAGATGGAGATGGTCCCAGGATGCGCATTGGTGGAACGACAGTTGCCGTAAGGGATCGGCGGCGCCACGAACAGCGGGATCTGTGCGGCGGCCCGCTTCCCCACCTCGTAGGCCTGGATGGTGTCGGTGGAAAGCGGCAGATGGCTGCCATGCTCCTCCAGCGAACCAAACGGGATGTAAACCGTTTTACAGGTTTGGAGCCCCGCCTCCACCTGCTGCATGGTCATCTCGGCAAGGATCACAGGACCTCCAGAAAACGGTGCAGCTGAGGGAGGACCCGGACATCGGCCAGCGTACGGCTGACCAACGCCTGCAGATGCAACAACCGGCCGGCAGCCACGGCAACCCTGCCGTCACGATCGGTCACCGGCTGGATGATGAACGGGATCTCGTCATCCTGTCCAGCCACCAGCTGCGCAGCGGCCAGAAGGTCCTGATCCGAGGTTAACGGTCCCACCACCACCTTTACCGAGACGTCCCGCTCCCGAGCGATCTCAAGAAAACGGCGGTGTTCATCCCAGAGAGCGGGTGTGGCTGCGGCGGTGGGGAGCTTGATATCCATGCTAATGAAGTCCAGATGTTCGATCAGTCGGGACAGGGGTACCGGCAGGGTACCGTTGGTCTCCAGATGGATCGGCAGCAGGATATTCAGCTCGGGCAGCCAGCGGGCCAGCAGATCGGCCTGGAGCAGCGGCTCGCCACCGGTGATGCTGATGGAATGATGGGCATTAGGCAGTTGCATGCACCAGCGGTGGACGATCTCCAGCACGGTCGGCAGGGTGACCGGCTGCGGGATCCCCTGAAACTCGCCGCTGCCGGGGGTTCTCTCCACACGGCAGGAAGGCGGGGCCTCAATAGCGGTGTCGCAGTAGGCACAGTCGAGGTTGCAGCCGGGCAGACGGATAAATATCTGGCGGTAACCGGCCAGCACCCCTTCCCCCTGGAGGGAGGAAAAGAGCTCGATAAGGGGCGCGGCGCTACTCATAGTACTCGGCACAGGCGTTGTCCGACTCCCAGACCCCTATCCGCACCACGGTCACGTTGTCGTTATTGAACCGCTCCCCCAACCGCAGGTACAGGAAGCGGGCGATATTCTCAGACGAGGGGGAAAGCTCCTGAAAGAAAGGGTGCTGGTTGAGATACTTGTGGTCCAGTTCATCCAGCAGACCGTTGGTCACCCGCTTCAGCACCTTGAAATCGATGGCCAGTCCGGCCTGGTCAACTTCGCGGGCGGTCACGGTCACCTCCACCTTCCAGTTGTGACCGTGAAGGTTCTCGCAGTCCCCCTGATAGTTGATCAGGTTGTGGGCAGCGGCAAAACCGGTTTTGATGGTAAGACGATACATGGCATCTACTCTCTGTCAGACAAAGTTGACCGCATAACCCCTGACGCCGTTGCGCCCTCCCTCTTTGGCCTCGTACATGGCGCTGTCGGCCGCCCGGATAAGGGTAGTCTTGTCGGGGGCGTCATCGGGGAAGGTCGCCACGCCGAAGCTGGCGGCAATGGATATCGGTTCGCCGTTATCGGCATAAAAGGGGTGGGAATGGAGCCGCTCCAACATCTTTGCCGCCATCGCCAGGGCACCCTGCTTGCCGGTATTGGGCAGCACCACCACGTACTCATCACCGCCGTACCGGGCGGCACGGTCCGATGAGCGGATATGGCGACGGATCAGCTGCCCCACCTCGGCGATCATTCGGCTTCCCACCAGATGGCCGTAGGTGTCGTTCACCCCTTTGAAATGGTCCAGGTCAAGGAAGAGCAGCGACACCTGGCTGCCGTACCGTCTGGCCCGGTCGACCTCATAGGTCAAAAGTTCATGAAAGTGCCGCGCGTTATGCAGACCGGTCAGGTCATCGGTGATCACCAGTTCGCTGATCCGCTGGTAATTCCGGGCATTATCGATGGCAATGGCGGCGAAGTCGGCCACCGCCCCCAACAGTGGCATATTCTCAGGGCCAAACGGTTCGTCCCCCTGGACGCCGATCAGCTCAAGGACCCCCAGCACCCGTTCACGGATCATCAACGGCACACAGGCGATGGAGGCCACCGGGTAGTCAACCGCTATGGCGACCTGTCCGCTATAGCGGGGATCCTGCGTCACGTCAGGGATCAAGAGCGGTTCCCCCTGCTGCGCCACCCAGCCGGCGACCCCCTCACCCGGCCCAAGCCGCATCCCTTTCAGCTCTTCGGCGACCGGTGAGACGGCAATCTCGAAGGTCAGTTCGCCGGTCTCCTCGTCCGTGAGCAGGAGCGACCAGATCTTGGGCTGCAGCAAACGCTCCAGGTGGGCCATGATCCCCTTCAGGACATCCCGCAGCTCCAGAGACGAGGTCAGGGTCTTGCCGATCTCCAGCAGTGATGCCAGTTCCGCATTCCTGCGGGAGAGCAGATCAACCATCTGTTCCCGTTGACGCATCGCCGACGGCACCATGCCCCCCTCCCCGCTACCGCTGCAACCAGCCGAGATCACCGGCCCCCTGACGCAAGAGCTCTGGCAGGTCGGCAACCAGGCTGACCACTGAGCTCACCTCAGTGGCAAGCAGACCGCCATCCACCACCAGGTCAAGGCCGGCAAAACACCGATTGATCTCCCGGGGATCACCTACCGGCTCTTCGCCGGAGAGATTGGCGCTGGTGGTGACGATCGGCGATCCCAACCCCTGCACCAGCGCCAGGCAGATCCGGTTATCCGGGATCCTGATCCCCACGGTCTTCTGCCGGGTGGTCAACAGATCGGGCACCTCCCTGCTGGCCTCCAAGACAAAGGTGTACGGTCCCGGCAGACAACGTTTCATGATCTTGAAGGCCATATTGGAGAGCCGGGCATACCGTGAGACCTCTGAGAGATCACTGCAAATGAAGGAAAACGGTTTACGCTTGTCCCGCTGCTTGACCTGATAGATCCGTTCCAACCCTTTTTTATTAAAAATGGAACAGCCGATACCGTAGGTGGTGTCAGTGGGGTAGGCGATTACCTCCCCCTCCCGCAGACGGCGTACCACCTGTTCGATCAGCCGGGGCTGCGGATTATCGGGATTGATCTCCAGCAACATGCCTATTTTTCCGGGTTCAAGGCCGTAAGGGCGGGCAGCACAAACCGCCCCCCCTTCTGGATCAGCCGGTCATCGAACCATATCTCGCCATCCTGCATCAGCCGCACCATGTCCCAGTGCACCGCGGAGCGGTTGCCGTTGTCCGCCTCATCGTAGGCCTGCCCCGGGGTAAAGTGGATCGAACCGAATATCTTCTCATCGAACAGGATGTTGCGCATCGGGGTACGGATGTTGGGATTTATCCCCAGCGAAAACTCCCCCACAAACCGGGATCCGGCATCGGTATCGAGGATCTTGTTGAGCGCCGCCGTCATAGCCCCGGCAGTGGCTGTAACAATCTTGCCATCTTTAAACTCCAGTCGGATGTCGTTGAACTCCTTGCCCTGGTAGATGGTGGGGCAGTTGTAGGTGATATACCCCTGCACCGAATCCCTGACCGGCGCGGTGAAAACCTCGCCGTCGGGGATGTTGAACCGGCCATCGCACTTGATGCTGTTCAGCCCTTTGATACTGAACGTAAGGTCGGTATCCGGCCCGGTGAGATGCACCCGGTCGGTCGTGTCCATCAGCTTCTTCAGCGCCTCCATCTTACGTGACGCTGCCGCCCAGTCCACATTGCAGGCGCCAAACAGGTACTCCTCGTACTCCTCCAGGGACATCCTCGCCTCCTGGGCGGCGCCGTGGGTGGGGTAGCGGGTTACCACCCATTTGGTATGCTTTACCCGCTGGTCCACCAGCGGCCGGGTCAGCTTCTGATAGGCCACCATGGCCTGCTGGCTGCTGGTGGCGTTGACCATCGAGTTCTCGCCGGCGGAAATGCCGATGTAGGCGGTGAGGGTCTTATAAAAATCCAGCTTATGCTGGGGAAACAGCGCAAGCTGTTTCTTGGAGGCCAGGTTGTAGAACTGGCGGTCGATCTCCGGCATCGAGAAGCTGTACTCGACATAGTCGGCGCCCCGTTTGAGGCAGAGGGCATACAGCTCCTTGACCAGCGGCGCCGCCTCGAACCCGGCAGCAGAAATCAGGACCCGGTCACCTTTTTTGATCCGGGTGGAATACTCAACCAGCACCCTGGCCATATCGACCACGCGGGGGTCACGCATACCCTGCTCCTCGCTCCTGTTTTTGCATTGCAGCAGCGGTGACGTTCAGGTACAAACACCGTGAAACTGCCTGCAGAAAGGATTTTGTACATGAAACACCGTGAGATTGAAACCAAAATCATGAACCCACTGATCGGCGTCACCCTGCCGCTGCCCGGCTATGCCACCGACGGGGCAGCGGCCCTCGATCTGCGGGCCTGCCTTGAGGCTGAACTGACCCTGCGCCCCGGCGAGACCGTCACCATCCCCAGCGGGATCGCCATCGCCATCCATGACCCCGGCCTGGTGGCGATCCTCGCCCCCCGTTCAGGGCTGGGGATCAAGCATGGCATCGTGCTGGCCAATACCATCGGCGTGATCGACAGCGACTACCAGGGGGAGATCAAGGTGGGGATCCGCAACCAGGGGAGGGAGCCGTACACGATCCAGCCGGGGGAACGGATCTGCCAGATGCTGTTCATGCCGGTGGTGCAGGCGTCCTTGCGGGTCGTGACGGAGTTCAGCGCCGAGAGCTGCCGGGGAGCCGGCGGATTCGGCCACACCGGCAGACAGTGACCGCAGGCAACCGTTACAGCGAGAGCGCCCCCTGCCCCTCGGCAAAACAGGTCTTGTCCACCCTCCCCATCACCTGGATATTGAGGGAGGCATCCCGGAACAGCCGACCGGCCAGCTGTTGCAGATCCGCCGGGGTCACGGCGTCGAAGCCGGCCATAACCTCCTCCAGCGGCTGATACCGCCCAAAATAGAGATAACTCCGGGCCAGACGGGACATGTAGCTGTCGCTGGACTCAAGCGACATCAGTATCTTCCCCTTGATCTGCTCACGGGCCGCATTCAGCTCGTCTGCAGGCGCCGTCTCGTCACGGAGCCGAGCCATCTCCGCCAGCGCGATCCTGACCGCCTCACAGCTTTGTTGCCGGTCGGTGCCGGCATACACCGTCAGGGCGCCGGCATCGGCGTAGGAGCTGACGTACGAGTAGACCGAATAGGCCAGCCCCCGCTGCTCACGGATCTCCTGAAACAGCCGGGAACTCATCCCCCCCCCCAGGATGGTATTCAGCAACACCAGGGAATAACGCCCAGGATCGGCATGGGACAGACCGTCGGTGCCGAGGCAGATCAGGGTCTGTTCCAGATCCCGTTCACACAACTCCATCACCCGCCCCCGGTTTGTACGACTGCATCCCGCCACCGGGCGTTGCGGACCGCCAGAGGGCAACACCGCAAACTTCCCCGCAAGCAGATCCACCAACTGCCGGTGTTCCAACGCGCCGGCAGCGGCGATCACGATCTCGCTGGGCCGATACCAGTGACGCTGATACTCGATAATGGCGTCACGGCGTATGCCGCTTATGGTCCCGGTGGTACCGAGGATCGGTTTTCCCAAGGGGTGGCCCTGCCAGAAACTCAGATGAAAACGGTCGTGGATCGATTCCTCAGGGGTGTCGTCCCGCATCTTAATCTCCTGGAGCACCACACTGCGTTCTTTTTCAATCTCATCGGCCGGAAAGGCGGAGCAGAGGAACATATCGGCCAGGATATCGGCCACCTGGGGCAGAAACCGGGTCAATGCCTTGGCGTAGTAGCAGACATACTCATGTCCCGTAAAGGCGTTCAGCACCCCTCCCAACGAGTCGATCTCCCGGGATATCTGCCGGGCACTGCGCCGTGCGGTCCCCTTGAACAGCAGGTGTTCGATGAAGTGAGCCACGCCGCTTGTCGCCGGTTCCTCCTGCCGGGTGCCGTTACTCACCCAGATCCCCAGTGACACGGTATGCATCCCCGGCACCTGCTGGGACACCAGCCTGACGCCGTTATCAAATGTCGTCTCCTGCACCATGCCGGACAGCCTATCGCAATTTGTCAATTTTGCCACTTCATCCATCCCTTTCTTGCACACCATCCAGTCAATCTGGTATGAAACCCCTCATACCAACCGTGACAAGGAGCCATCCCATGCACTGCCTCACCACATCCCTGCCCGGCGTCCTGCTCCTCGAACCGAAGGTGTTTGGCGACGACCGGGGTTTCTTCTATGAGAGCTTCAACCAGCGAATCTGGGAAGAACTCACCGGGCTTCAGCGCGACTTCGTCCAGCACAACCACTCCCGCTCGGCCCAGAACGTCCTGCGGGGTCTGCATTACCAGATCCGGCGCCCCCAAGGAAAACTGGTACGGGTGGTGGCCGGCGAGGTCTTCGATGTGGCGGTGGATATCCGTCGTTCATCCCCCACCTTCGGCCACTGGTTCGGCACCGTCCTCTCGGCTGAAAACCGACACCAGCTCTGGATACCGGAAGGTTTTGCCCATGGCTTCTGCGTTACCTCGGCAATCGCCGAGTTTCTCTACCTGACCACCGACTACTGGGCCCCGGAACACGAACGGACCATCGCCTGGAACGACCCGGCCATCGGGATCCGATGGCCCCTTGCCGGCGATCCGCTCCTCTCCCCCAAGGATACCCAGGGCCGCCCCTTGGCCGAGGCGGAGCTGTTCGACTGACCGCGCAGGGATGAACCGATGAGCGAGCGTACCCCTCCCCTACGTTGACGGAGCGAAGGTCGGCAGCCGGCGGTACAGAAAGGCCAGACAGAACAGGAGAAAGGCCAGGAGGATGATGGTTGCGCCGGTGGGGAGATTGAGGAGGAATGAGAGACCGATACCCGCCACCACCGACAGTACCGCTGCCGTCACCGCCAGCACGACCGCCGAGCGAAAACCGCGGGCCACCTGCAGGGAGGTCGAGGCCGGCAGGATCAGCAGGGCCGAGATCAGCATCACCCCCACCAGCTTCATGGCCAGGACCACGGTCAACGCCGTGAGGATGGCCAACATCCCCTTCAAAAACCGGGTTCGGATGCCGCTCACCTGGGCCAGCTCTTCGTTGAAGGTAAGGGCAACCAGGTCGTTATACCAGTAAAACAGCCCCCCCAGCACCAGACAGGAGAGGAGCACCGCCACCACGATCTCCGCCCTGCTTATGGCCAGGATGCTGCCGAACAGGATGCTGAACAGGTCCACGTTGAAGCCCCCCCCGAGACCGGCCAGGAGCACCCCCAGCGCCACCCCCAGGGAGGAGACGATGCCGATGGCCGCATCCCCCCCCAGACGGCCACGTTCGGAGAGACGCAGGACCCCGAGAGAGGAGAGCAGCACCACCGGCAGGGTTACCAGCAGCATGGTCACCCCCTGGAGACCGACCACCAGGGCCAGGGCCACCGAACCGAAGCTGACATGGGCCAGACCGTCCCCGATAAGGGAGAGACGGCGGAGCACCAGGAAGGTGCCCAGGACCGCGCAGAGCACGGCGATCAGGGTCCCGGCCAGCAGGGCCCGCTGGACAAAACCGTAGGAAAGCATCTCTAAAAAGGTAGTCATATCAATGCCGGTGGCAGATCAGATGCTGGGAGTACTCGCCAAAGAAGGCGGCCATCTCCGGAGAACGGCAAAAATCCTCAAAACTGCCGCAGAACAGCAGACGTTTATCCAGGTACAACAGCCGTGAGGCGTGGGAGCCGATCACGCCGGTATCGTAGGTCACCAGCCGCACTGTCACCCCCTGCTGGCGATTCAGGGCGGCCACCAGCTCGTAAAACCGGTCCCTGATCTCGGGGTCCAGCGCCGCCGTGGGTTCATCCATCACCAGGAGGTCGGGACGGTTCACCAGGGCCCGCGCCAGCAGGACTCGCTGCTGTTGGCCGCCGGAGAGCTCGCCGATCATCCGGCGCCCCAGGTGGTCGATCCCCAAAAGCGCCAGGGTCTCGTCGGTCATCTGCCGGTCAGCCCTGCTGATGCGACGGGGCAAACCCCTGCCGGCCAGCAGGCCCAGCCGTACCACCTCATGGACCGTGGCGGGGAAGGACTGGTTGAGGGGCCCCATATTCTGGGGGAGGTAGCCGATCCGCTGCCAATCGGAAAAGCGCGGCAACGGCCGGCCGAACAGGGTGACCATCCCGCGCCGGCACGGGACAAGCCCCAAGAGGGCGCGGACCAGGGTGCTCTTGCCGGAGCCGTTGGGCCCCACGATACCCAGGTAATCGCCGGCAGCCACCTCAAAGCCGATATCGGTCAGGGCCTCCACCTCGCCGTGAGAACAGCAGAGATCGTGTGCGGTCACCACTATCGACATCCCAGCCCCTGTTTCAAATTCTGTAGATTCTGCTCCATGAGATCGAAAAAGGTCACCCCTCGCTCAAACTGTTCCTTGGTCAGGTTATGGGCGCCGTTCAGGCGCAGTACCTGCGCCCCGGTCTCAGCAGCCAGGGTCTCGGCAAGGCGTGGGGAGACCAGTTCTTCGCTGAAGACCGCCTGCGCCTTCCGGGCCCTGACCTGTTGCACCAGGGCCACCATCTGGCGCGGTGTCGGCTCGGTGTCGGCAGTCACCCCCTCTGCGGCCAGATAGGTCAGCCCGTACCGCCTTGCCAGATAGCCGAAGGCGTTGTGCCCCCCCTGGAGCACCACCCGGCTGCGGCAGGAGCTGAGGCCCTCCCTGAACTGCCGGTCAAGGGTCACAAGACGCGCCTTGAGCGCTGCGGCTCGGTCGCGGTACTCGGCGGCATGGGCCGGGTCCACCGCCACCACACCGGCGAGGATCTGCTCCACCATCTGCTGCGCATTGGCAAAATCGAGCCAGACGTGCGGATCGTACCGATGGGGGCCGGCAGGCGCGTCCTCATCATCGCCCCCCTCTTCCCGGCCGATCTCCCTAAGCCGTACCCCGGCCGCCGCCTCCACCACCCGCAGATGCCGCAGATCCAGCCCCTGCAGCAACCGCGCCGCCCACGGCTCCATGGCGGGCAGGGTATAGACAAACAACGAGGCCCGCTGGATGGTGAGCAGGTCCTCAGGGCGGGGCTCAAAGTGATGCGGCTCTACCCCCGGCGGCAGCAACAGCTGCACCTTCATCCGGTCGCCGACAATGGTGCGGGTAAAATCGTACAGCGGAAACAGGGTGGTCACCACCAGGGGCCGGCCTCCTGCAGGTGGGACGGCAGGGCGGTCGCAGCCGGCGAGGGGCAAAAGCCCCAGGAGCAGCCAGACCCATACCAGTTTTACGCGCATGTCATCTCTCCAATCTGCTGCGGGGCATCATACCCTGTCATGCAGCAGCTTGCAATTCCCCTCTTGTCCTGTATAGTGACCGCTACACTCTACCTCTGGAGGAATACCATGGGACTCTTTGGCGGCGCATCCAGACAGGAACTGCTCGATAAGGAGCTGGAAATCAAAAAACTGATGCAGATGCTGGACAATGTGGACAACATTGTCATGCTCTGCGACACCACCCAGGACAACAAGATATTTTATCAGAACCGCCGCGCCAAGGAACTCCTGCAGCAGCACCGCGGTGAACTGAACGCCGGCCTGCGGGGGGCCGACGTGGGTAACGCCTTCGGTAACTCCATCCACCAGTACCACAAGGACCCGGGGAGGATCCGCCGCATCTTTGGCGATCCTCGCTCCGCCATGCCCCACAGTGCCGATATCCCGATCGGCTCAGTCACGCTGCGGACCACCGCCTACCCGATCTGGGACAGCACCGATGCATCAAAGGTGCTCTGCTTCATGGCCTGCTGGAACGACATCTCTGCCGAGCGGCAGGTTGAGGAGCAGCAGAAACGGGAGATCGAGCGCAAGAACTACCTGGAGGAGCGGATCCATCAGATCGCCACCGCCATGGAAGAGATGAGCATGACTGTCAACGAGGTGGCCGGCAACACCACCAACGCCGCCGACTCCGCCGCCCAGGTGGCCCAGAGCGCCCACGAGGGGCAGCAGGTGGTGAACCAGGCGGTGCGGGGGATGCAGCAGGTGGCGGAGGTGGTCCGGTCATCGGCCCATATCGTCGGCAACCTGGGGGCCACCTCGGAAAAGATCGGCGAGATCGTCAACGTCATCAACGAGATTGCCGATCAGACCAACCTCCTGGCCTTGAACGCCGCCATCGAGGCGGCCCGGGCCGGCGAGATGGGGCGTGGCTTCGCCGTGGTGGCCGACGAGGTGCGTCGTCTGGCGGAGCGGACCATGGCCTCCACCAAACAGATCGGCTCCATGGTGGCCGAGATCCAGTCCGGCACCCAGAAGGCGGTGCAGTCCATCGAGAGCGGCAAGACCGAGGCTGAAAAGGGGGAACAACTCTCCCACCAGGCCGAGGCCTCGCTGATCGCCATCGTGGAGTCCATCGAGAACATCAAGAACGTGATCAGCCAGATCGCCACCGCCTCGGAAGAGCAGGCTGCCACCGCCACGGTGATCGCCGGCAACCTGGAGGAGATATCCCGTTCCCACTGACGGCGAGGGCAGACCGTCCGCAGCATGAGAAAAGCCGGGGATCACCCGGCTTTTCCCGTTTCGGCCAGACAGGTTGCAGGCGGCAGGCTACTCCGCCACGCTGGAAAAGAACTCCCGCTCCTCCTGAGAGAACATCCGGTCCACATCCATGATGATCAGGAGCCGTTCGGCATGGTTGAAGACCCCGGTGATGAACTCCTGATCGATGTTGCCCGACACCATGGTAGGAGGGGGCTGTATCTCGCTGGAGTGGATCCTGATCACCTCAGACACCGCATCCACGATGAAGCCGGTAAGTCCCCCCACCACATCCATCACCATGATCCGGGTATGACTGTCATAATCCGTCTCCGGAAGACCGAACCGCTTGCGCATGGAGATGATCGGGATTACCTTGCCCCGGAGATTGATAATCCCCTCCACGTACTGGGGGGTGTTGGGCATCTTGGTGATGCCGGGCATCCGGATGATCTCCCGGACCTTCAGCACCTCCACACCGTACTCCTCATTGCTCAACATGAAGCTCACCAGCTGGATCAGCTGATCGCCCCCCGTTGCGGACACCTCACCGGATTTCACCAATGCCGTCGTACTCATCTCAAGCCTCCTTGGAGGGGAATGGTCCCGATCTTTTCAGGGATCATAGCATACTTTTATAAAACGCAAAGCGATCTCTGCAGTCTCCCGATCCTCAATAGAGGCCGTACAACGGTCCATTAACGGCAGCCAGGGCTTCCACCCGCCGCACCACCGCCGGATCGGACTCCAGAGGGGGGGCATGGAACGGCTTGCGCCGGGCGTCGATCACCAGTGGCCCGCGGCAGCCCCAGTGCTGCCCCCGTCGTCCGGCGCCGACCCCGTACAGATCAGAGGCGGGGTTGGAACGGGTAAAGGTGACCCAGAGCAGGTTGTCCAGGGTGCGGGCGCAGAAGGCGCTGTCATCGCACAGCACCACCAGCGGCAGCCCCTCCGGCAGGGGGGCCTCCTCCCAGAAACGGCACAGATCGGCAACCGCCGGGTCACCGGCGCCGCGTTCCTGGCGGGCAGCCGGGCCCTGCAGCGCCAGGATGCCGGGCAGGGCCAGCCGCGGCAGCGACCACCCCGGCGGCGTCATGATCGCCGCAGGCAGTTCCCGGACGAGGGAGCGACGAACCGGCCCTGCAACGGCCACCACCACCTTGGATCCCCGGTTCAGGGCATCACCGGAGTAATCAAGGGTATCCATGGTGGTGCCAGTCTGGAAATGGAGGTCTTCCTGCCAGTCCACCCGCTCAAGGAGATGCCCCAGGACCGCCGCCACCGCATGGATCTGCAGGCTGGGGTTATCCTCCCCGGCAACGATCAGCAGGTATTTAGCCAGGGAGAGCTGCCCCTGCCCCAGAATCGCGTTGGCCTGGGTCAGCAGCTCCTGGGGGCGACGGTTCCCGTCCCAAGGGGTGTACCGTTCACTGCCGATGGCCAGCAAGAGCGGATGGACCCCGGCGGCATCCACGGCATGGACCGCCTTCACCCCCGGCAGGACCGTGGGGATTAGGGCCCCGGTCAGTTCGTGAATGAAGGCGCCGAAGGAGGTGTCCTCCTGCGGCGGGCGGCCAACGGTGGTAAAGGGCCAGATGGCGTCGGGCCGATGGTAGACCGCCTCCACCTCCATAAAGGGAAACTCGTGACAGAGGCTGTAATAGCCCAGATGGTCGCCGAACGGCCCCTCCGGTAAGGTGGCGTGGGGATCGATGGAGCCGACGATGCAGAAATCGGCCTGGGCCGCCACCGGCAACCGGCCCGGCAGGGGGGCCATCTCAATCCGGCGCCCCCCC
>JAJYCS010000105.1 GCA_021778115.1 Deltaproteobacteria bacterium | reverse complement strand
ATGGTCCATCAAAAGGTTCAAAGGGGTCTCCGGGGTGGCCCGCAGGAAGGCGCTGTGCATGAACTCCGTCACCGGCCGCTCACCCAGGCCGTGGTAGACCGTCTTCT
Organism: Deltaproteobacteria bacterium; assembly: GCA_021778115.1. Classification (GTDB taxonomy): domain Bacteria; phylum Desulfobacterota; class Desulfuromonadia; order Geobacterales; family Pseudopelobacteraceae; genus Trichlorobacter. The sequence continues at coordinate 2,920 of JAJYCS010000105.1, read as the reverse complement.
CCGCCAGCTTGCGGGTGATGACCCCCACCATCTCCCCATCCTGCAGCACCGGCATGGCGCTGTAGTTGTAACGCACCAGCAGATCGCGGGCCTCCTGAACCGAGACGCCAGCCTCCACCGTCTGCACCGGGGAGGACATCACCTGCCCTGCGGTCCGGCGTGGCCGCACCGCCAACCTTAAGAGACGTTCAAGGCGTTCCAGCACCGCTGGAAGCGGTTCCCCCTTCACCGTGGCCGAGGCGGCCGCAGCATGGCCGCCACCGCCGAACTGACGCATCAACTCGCCCACATCCACCTCGGGCGCCCTGCTGCGGGCCACCAGGTGGACCCGGTCCGCCAGGGCCACCGCCAGGAGCAGGACGTCCAGATTCTCCATGTCCCGCATCATATGGGCAAGGGCGGCCAGATCGCCGACATACCAGGGACGGCTGGCATGGGCCACCGAGAGCCGCACCCCGGCGACCTCGCTGGTCTTGAGCGAGGCCAGCAGATCGTGCAACAGCCGCACCTGCTCAGTGGTAAGCTCGGGCGAAAGGATCTCATCGGCCAGATGCAGCCGCGCCCCCCGCTCAAGGAGCCAGGCTGCTACCCGATAATCCTCCGGCGTGGTGGTGGGGAAGAGGAGGCGGCCGGTATCCTCGTGGATACCCAGCAACAGGAGCGTTGCCTCGGCCGGCGATGGCTCTACCCCCCGCTCTTTCAGCAGGGAGGCCAGGATGGTGGAGGTAGCGCCGCAGGGACGCACGCCCCCTCCCGCGGCGGGGATGCTGTCGGCCGCTGCGGGATGGTGATCGTAGCAGATGATCTCCAGACCTGGGCGATCGACAAGCTCGGCAAAGGGACCGATGCGGGAGGACTGTTGGCAATCAACGATAATGAGGCGGGTGATGCGGGTAAGGTCGACATCCCGGGCGCGGACCAGGGGGGGGAGCAGGTCAGGATGGCGACTGCAGAACTCCCGCAGGTTTTTCTCCTGGGAACCGGGGAAACAGAGCAGGGCATCGGGATAGAGACGACCGGCCGCAGCCAGGGAGCCCAGGCAGTCGAAGTCGGCATTGACATGGCTTACAACCAGATCCACGGGACTACCTCCCGGCCAGTTTCGACTCCCATCTCCAGGCATCCTCGACAATGGTCTGCAGGCTGTTGTACCGCGGCTGCCAGCCGGTCAGGCGACCGATCTTGCCGGCCTGGGCGATCAGGCAGGCCGGATCGCCGGGGCGACGCTCCGCCTCCACCACCGTAAAGTCAACGCCGCTGACCTGTTTCACCATGGCCAGCACCTCGCGCACACTGCTGCCCCGGCCGTAGCCGACGTTCATGGCGGTGGAGGCGCCACCGTTGCCCAGGTAGGCAAGGGCCGCCAGGTGCGCTGCGGCCAGGTCTTCGATATGGATATAGTCACGGATGCCGGTGCCGTCGGGGGTTGGGTAATCAGTGCCGTAGATGGCGGCCTGGTTGCGCTGCCCCAGCGCAGTCTGACAGGCGATCTTGATCAGATGGGTGGCCTCGGGAGTCCGCTGCCCCATACGGGCCTGCGGGTCGGCACCTGCCACGTTGAAGTAACGCAGGGCCACATAGTCAAGGCCGTGGGCGGCCGCCACATCCCGCAGCATCCACTCGCTCATCAGTTTTGAGGTGCCGTAAGGGTTGATCGGCGCCAGAAGAGACTCTTCAGAGGCGCTACCACCTTCGGGAAATCCGTAGACCGCTGCGGTACTGGAAAAGATGAAACGCCGCACCCCGAAGCGGGCGCAGGTCTCCAAAAGCCCCAGGGTGTTGCGGGTGTTGTTGCCGTAATACTTGAGCGGTTGTGAGACCGACTCCGGCGCCACGATGGCGGCGGCGAAGTGCAGCACGGTGGCGAAACGGTGCCGCTGAAAGGCGGCATGCAGGGTCTCATGATCGGCCAGATCGGCCTGGATAAGCTCTTCGCCATTGATCAGGGCGTCACGGAAGCCGGTGGAGAGGTTGTCGTACACCACCACCTGTCTGCCCGCCTCGGCAAGCTGACGCACCACATGGCTGCCAATATAGCCACAGCCGCCGGTTACTAGGATTTTATCTGACATATTTTGTCCTATAGGTACTGCTGGATGTTGTGAAATGAACGTTCCAGTCGTGGGCGACTGTGCGCCTCAAGGGTCCAGATAGCATCGGGAGCATACCGTTTGAGCAGTGAGGTCACCTGTCCGAAATCGATCTCCCCGTCACCCACCGGCAGATGCTCATCGGCCTGGCCGTAGTTGTCGTGCAGATGACTCTCAATGATATAGCTCCCCAGCACGGCAAACCAGGTTTCAGGGGAGACCGTCGCAAACATATGGAAATGCCCCGAATCGAAGCAATGACCGAATAGGGCGCGGTCAAGCCCCCTGAGAACCTGCTCCAGGGTCGACGGTTCCTCTTCGAAGATGTTTTCCAAGGCGACCCGGCAGCCGGCCTGGCGGATCAGGGGGATCTGTTCCTGCCAGAAGGAGACGGTATTGGCAACCCAGCTTTCCACGGCAGAACCGTAGGAAAGCCTGCTGTAACCGGGGTGGAAGACCACTACCCGTGCCTGCAGTTCGCCTGCCGCTGACAAGGTTTGCTCAACCCGTTTCCGGCTGGTTTCCCGAATGGCCCGATCAACAGAACCGGGGTTCAGGTCCATGAAGGGGGCGTGGATGGTGCAGGAGAGGCCGTGGGAGCGCAGATCGCCGGCAACTGCGGTGAGCTGCGACATCTGCAGGGAGTCCAGCGAGTCGGCGGGGAGGTACAGTTCCGGGTTGATCCGCTGCGTCAACAGATAGGAACGCTGTTCCTCCAGGCGGGGCCAGGGGATATGGGCACACACGAGGCTAGGCATGGACCGCCCCTTCCCCGGGCCGTCCCGGCTGGGGATCGGTATGCTGCACCAAGGCTTACACGTTGACCACCG
>JAJYCS010000057.1 GCA_021778115.1 Deltaproteobacteria bacterium | reverse complement strand
GAAGATGAGCAAATCGCTGCAGAACGTGGTGGAACCGAACATGCTGATCGACAAGTACGGCGTGGATGTGGTGCGCTACTTCCTGCTGCGGGAGGTGCCGTTCGGGCTGGACGGTGATTTTTCCCACACCTCGCTGGTCAACCGGATCAACTCCGACCTGGCCAACGACATCGGCAACCTGCTCTCCCGTTCCACCGCCATGCTGGTCAAGTATTTCAACGGCGCCCTCCCCTCTCCCGGCCCGTTATCAGGGCTTGATCAGGCGTTGAAGACCAAGGCGGAACAGATGATCGCCGCGGTGGATGCCTGCCTGGAGGAACTGGCCTTCAGCAAGGCCCTGCAGGCCATCTGGGAGGTGATCGGCGCCGGCAACAAGTACATCGATGAGACCACGCCATGGGCACTGGCAAAAGACCCTGCGCAGCAAGGACGTCTGGCAACGGTGATGTACTGCCTGTTGGAGGTGCAGCGGCTGATCCATTCGCTGGTAGCGCCGTTCATGCCGGAGACGGCCCGCAAGGCATTGACCAGCCTGGGATGGACCGATGAGATCAGCGGGGAAGATCTGGTCTGGGGTAAACTGGTCCCTGGCGCGGTGATCACCAAGGCCGAGGCGTTGTTCCCACGTATCGAAACCAAGGAATAGTTGCAACCATGGCCAGACAAAAGGCCCGGGTAGCATCTGCTGCCCGGGCCTTTTGTCATCCCTCCTGCAGATCTAGCAGGAGGCAGTTCCCCAGGCTGGGGCAATCACCAGCCCCTCGCCCTCGGCCGACCGTACATAATCAACCACCTGCTCCTCGACAAACGAGACCAGATTCTTTTCCACCAGCACCGGGATATCGTTCAACTGCAAGGTTGCATCCTTTTCGGTAGGCTCATCCAGAGCCAGTCCCAGGCGGGGGCCGCCTCAACCAAACCCTTCAAACACTACCCGCAGGCTCTTACCGGGGTTTTCGGCAAGCACCGGCAGGAGCATCTCCTTTGCCGCATCGGTAATCTGCATACCTACCTCCTTACAAATATATTCATATATTCATATAAAATAAAACAAACGCTTTGTCCAGTGAAGAGTTACGACAGGTGACGGCAATACCGAACGACCTGCTCAATAAAAAGGCTGCAATGGGCCGGTTCGCGCAGCCAACGTTCCTCAGCCATCGGCATCTGGGGGAAACGGGCCGTCAAGGCTGCTGCAAACAGACCTCGCCCTTCTGCCTCAGGCGCTCCCCCAGGCCCTGGATACACCGCTACCCCGGACAGGCCACAACTTGGTGAATTGCTCTTGAGGACAAAGCCGCACAGGCTTTCCGTTGCCAATGCGGCAAGCCGACACTCACAAAAAAGACGCATCTGTCCTGTCATATCCTGACCGGAGCGGATAACCACCAGCCGTGGCGTCTCGCCAGAGCCCACCAACTGCATCGGGTCACGGGGCACCGGCATCCCCGCTTCCCGCTCCGGGCAGACCCCTACCAACTCAAAAAAACGGCCCAGTTCGGTGATGATAAACAGGTCATGTTTGTCTCTCCCGTCATAGCGTACCGGTTCACCCAGCAGACAGCTGCTGATGCCGACCCGGATGCGCGACATGCTAGGGCAGGTAGGAGCAGCAGTAGTCGCAGACCTTCGGCACCTTCATGGAAAACGATGAGTGAGCCGGCACCTCAAAGGATTGGCCACCGTCGATCGTGCGCCAGCCGGGCTCTCCAGCGATCTGGAGTTCGAGGCCGCCGGAGAGGATCTCCATCAGTTCGGCTGCACCGGTGTTGAAGGTGTACTCCCCCGGCTGCATGACCCCCAGGGTCTTCTTGGTGCCGTCGCTCAACAGCACGCTGTAGCTGACCACCGCGCCGTTGAAATAGATATTTGCCTCCCGGACGACGCTTACGTTAGTAAATTCCGACATTGCCTATACTCCTTGTATGTTTTTGTAGTCCAACGTGTTGTGGCATGTTACCAGACCGTGACACCCGCATACGCCACCACCTCCTGCAGGTCCCTGGTCACCGCGCCGCTGGTGGTATAGTCAACCACCTCAGCCCTGGTCGCCCCCAGCAGCTTGGCCGCAACCAGCATCACTGCGGCAGGGATAACCCCGCACATGCTGATCTGCCGTGCCCGGCAGACCTCAACCAGCCCCTGCGGGTCCAGTTCCAGCACCCGCCCAAGGGCAACGGTATCCTTCTGCTTTGCCGATTCGGCCGATTCGTAGTGCGTCATGTCGGAACTGGCCAGCATCAAGACCGGTGCGCCAAAGGTACGAATGGCAGCGGCCAGCCCTGTGCCCAGCAGTTCGCACCCGGCATAATCACCAAACCCGAGACAGAGCGGGACGATGCTGACATCCGGTTGCAGCTGCTGCAGAAACGGCACCTGCACCTCCAGCGAATGTTCCAGCATATGGGCGGCGCCGTCGAGCTGAACTGCAGGAATCTGGTGTTGAATCAGTCCGGCCAGCTGTTTGTCGATCGGCACCGTCCCCAGCGGGGTCTGCCAGCCATCCTCGGGCGCCAGCGCCGCCGCAGCGCCTCTGCCGTGGTGGTTAGGGCCCAGAATAAGCACCGTGGGGGGGATCTCAATGCCAGCCAGCAGGCGGGCAGCGGTTGCCCCCGAATAAACATAACCGGCATGGGGCGAGATTGCGCCGAGCACCGGACGCTTCACTGAAACAGTGGGGATAAGCCGCTCAAGCTCGTGACGCAACGCCGTTGCGCTACCCGGATAGAACTGACCTGCCACCGCCGGTTGCCGAATCATGATGCGCCTCCTTTAAGGCTCCACTTTAAGCGGCAGCTCCTCCTGCACCTCAAACGGTGGGACCTCCTCCAGCGACTGCATCTCCCGCAGGGTCGGGAGGCCTTTCAGATCGTTCAGGCTGAAGACTTCCAGAAACTCACGGGTCGTGCCGTAGATGATCGGCCGTCCGGGGATCTCCTTCTTGCCCATGATCTTGATCAACCGTTTTTCAAGTAACGACTTAATGACCGCGCCGGAATCTACTCCCCGCAGATATTCGATCTCCTGACGGGTGATCGGTTGACGGTAGGCCACAATGGCCAACGTCTCCAGGGCTGATGGCGAGAAACGGGGCGGCTTGCCTTTCACCAATCGGGTAAGATACGGCATGAGGGCTGTCCCGGTCCGCAGTTGCCACCCACCGGCCACCTCAACCAGATGTATGCCGGCATGACGGGCGTCATACCCGTCACGCAACTCCTGCAAGGTGATCCTGATGGCTGCGCGGTCATACTCCGGCAGCAGCTCGGACAGACGGTCAACCGTCATCGGCCCGTCGGCGACGAACAGCATCGCCTCAACGATCGCATTAAGGGAGGGCGTCGGCATCGCGTACTCCATCGGCAACCTCGGCCGTGACCGCCGGATAGAGATATATAGGCCCACCGGCTATATTTTGCAGTACTTTTATTAGCTTGAGTCGACATAATTCCAGCAATGCAAGAAAATTAACAACCAATCGTTCGCGACGGTCATCAATGAGGAAGAGCTCCTCAAAGGCCAGCATATCACGTTCCTGCAGCAGCGAGAGGATTTCGTTTATGGCATCGACCATGCTCACCGTTTCAGTACCGGCCACCTCATGAACCCGGGAGGCCGGTACCTTGGCCAGCAGTGCACGGAACGCCTCGGCCAGCTCAAACAGATCAAGCTCAAGGATCTCGTCATCGGCCGGCGGAACCAGTTCAGGTACGACGGCCAGCCGGGCAAAGACCTCCCTGCCCAACACCTCCCGATCTCCCAGGTGTTGGCCGGCCTCTTGGTAACGCTGATAGTCAAGCAGCCGCCGTACCAACTCAGTTCGGGGGTCTTCCTCCTCCTGCTCTCCCTCGCCTTCCTCAGGTTCAGGATCGGGCAACAGCATGCGCGACTTGATCTGCAGCAGGGTCGAGGCCATGACCAGAAAATCGCCGGCGACCTCCAGGTTCAGTTCCTTCAAAAAGGAGAGATATTCCAGATACTGCTTGGTAATCAGGGCGATCGGAATATCATAGATATCCAGTTCGTTCTTACGGATCAGGTGCAGCAGCAGATCCAGCGGCCCTTCAAAGGTCTCCAGCCTGACGTTGTAGAAAGAGGATGACGGCGCCCCTCCCCCTGTGGAGAACAAGGCGGCGTCTGCCAGGCCGCTCATGTCACACCTTCAAGGCTGCGCGAACGTTCTGGATGGTCTTCTTCGCCTCAATCGCGGCGCGGCGGCTGCCTTCCGCCAGGAGATCATCGACAAAACCTGCATTCTGGGAGAGGTGCTCCCGTTTGTCACGGAAGGGCGCCAGAGATTCATTCAAACATTCGGTCAGTATCTTTTTGCATTCAACGCAACCAATTGCTGCGTTCTTGCAGGCCGGCACGATCTCGTCCAGCTTGTCCTGCGGCACGTAGATCCGGTGCAGATTGAAGGCCACACATTGATCGGGGTCGCCAGGGTCGGCGCGTCTGATCCGTTGGGTGTCCGTCACCATCCCCTTTATCTTGGCGGCGGTCTCGTCGGCGGTCTCGGAGAGATAGATCGAGTTGCCGTAGGACTTGCTCATCTTGCGGCCATCCAGCCCCAGCAGTTTGGGGGTTTCGGTCAGGAGTGCCTCCGGCTCGGGAAAGACCTCGCAGCGGTACAGATGGTTGAAGCGTCGGGCAATCTCGCGGGTGATCTCCAGGTGGGGCAGTTGGTCATGCCCCACCGGCACATGCTGCGCCTTATACAGGATGATGTCGGCCGCCATCAGCACCGGATACCCCAGAAAACCGAAGGTAGAGAGATCACGCTGTTCGATGTTCTCCAGCATCTCCTTGTAGGTGGGATTGCGCTCCAGCCAGGAGACCGGCGTAATCATCCCCAGGATCAGATTGAGTTCGGCATGCTGATCCACCTGGCTCTGCTCAAAAACAAGGCATTTTTGTGGGTCAAGCCCAAACGCGACCCAGTCAAGCACCATCTCGCGTGTGGAGCTCTTGATCCCCGCCGTATCGGCGTACTCCGTGGTCAGCGAGTGCCAATCCGCAACAAAGAAAAAACAGTCGAACCGATCCTGGAGCCTGACCCAGTTTTCCAGCACGCCATGGTAATGACCGATATGGAGGCGCCCGGTGGGACGCATGCCGCTGACAATGCGCTGCTTTTGCATGTGCGTACTACCTCTTTTCAGAAGATCTTGAAGCTTGCCACCCCATAGACCAGCATGCTGTAGGGGCCTGCCAGCAGATCGATGCCGGTGGCGAGAATGGGGGAGAGAATGGAGGAGAAGATCGGGGTGAAGAAGACTAGCAGGATGATAAGGATCATGCCATAGGGCTCAATCCGCCCCAGGGCAATGGATTGACGGTAGGGTAAGAGTCCCATCATCACCCTCCCCCCGTCCAATGGGGGGATCGGAATCATGTTAAAGATGGCCAGCAGCAGATTGATGTAAATGGAAAAGGCCAGCATATACTCCACCGGCTTCAACAGTTGCAGGGTCGTCGAGACCTCCAGCCCCCCAAGCGAGACGCCTGAAAGCAGCCGGAGAAAAACCGCCGAGAGAAGGGCGATCACCAGATTGGTCACCGGTCCAGCCGCCGAGACCCAGACCATGTCACGTTTGGGATTACGCAGGTTCTCCATCAGCACCGGCACCGGTTTGGCCCAGCCGATCCCCACAATGAACAGCATCAGGGTGCCGATGATGTCGATATGTTTGAGCGGGTTTAAGGTGAGCCGCCCTTCCATCTTGGCGGTGGGATCACCGAACCTCCAGGCCACAAAACCGTGGGAGACCTCATGGCAGGTGATGGCGAACAGGCCCGGTACCAGCTTGATGGACAACTTCAACAGAAACTCGTCCACAACTCCTCCACGCAATTTCAAAGTGTGCGTTTCTAGCATGAAAGCAGGCGTGGCGTCAATTGAGGCAACGGAAAAGGGCGGCATCGCTGCCGCCCTTCTGCCCAATCAACCGCAATACAAACGGATCAGATGTCGTAATACAGGGCGAACTCCAGCGGTACTGGACGCATACGAACCGGATTAACCTCGGCCTCTGTCTTGTACTCGATCCACTTCTCGATCACATCGGGGGTGAAGACGTCACCCTTGAGCAGGAACTCATGATCGGCCTCCAGGCATTTGAGGGCCTCTTCCAGGGTGCCGGGAGCGGAGGGAATATCCTTCAGCTCTTCCGGGGACAGCCCGTAGATATCCTTGTCCAGCGGCTGCCCCGGATCGATCTTGTTCTCGATACCGTCGAGGCCGGCCATCAGCATGGCGGCAAAGGCCAGGTAGCCGTTGCAGGAGGGGTCGGGAGTACGGTATTCGATCCGCTTGGCCTTGGGGTTGGTGGAGAACATCGGAATCCGCAGCGAAGCCGAACGGTTCCGGCTGGAGTAGGCCATGTTGACCGGTGCCTCGAAGCCCGGCACCAGACGCTTATAGGAGTTAGTGGTAGGGTTGGTGAAGGCGCACAGGGCCTTGGCATGCTTGATGATTCCGCCGATGTACCAGAGGGCGATCTGGGACAGCCCGCCGTACTTGTCACCGGCAAACAGGTTCTGGCCATCTTTCCAGATCGACTGATGGCAGTGCATACCGGAGCCGTTGTCGCCATAGAGCGGCTTGGGCATAAAGGTAACGGTCTTGCCGTTACGGTTTGCTACATTCTTGATGATGTACTTGAACCATTGCAGATCATCGGCCATGGAAACCAGCGAGTTAAAACGCATGTCGATCTCAGCCTGGCCACCGGTGGCCACCTCATGATGCTGGCACTCGACGCGGATGCCGACCTTCTGCAGTTCCATCACCATCTCGTTGCGCAAGTCGTTCATGGAGTCGGTGGGGGCAACCGGGAAATAGCCTTCCTTGTGGCGGGGCTTGTAGCCCAGGTTGGGAAACTCTTCACGACCGGTGTTCCAGGTGCCCTCAACCGAGTCAACGATATGGAACGACTGGTTGGAGGTGGCATCGTAGCGGACCTCGTCAAAGATGAAAAACTCGGCCTCAGGACCAAAGAAGGCGGTATCGCCGATACCGGTGGACTTCAGGTAGGCCTCGGCCTTGCGGGCGATGTTACGCGGGTCGCGGCTGTAGTCCTCTTTGGTGATCGGGTCGAAGATGTTGCAGATCAGGGACAGGGTCGGGATGGCGGTGAACGGATCAATCTTGGCAGTGGCCGGGTCCGGCAGGATGATCATATCGGAGGCGTGGATCGGCTGCCATCCGCGGATGGAGGAACCGTCGAAGCCTTGCCCTTCCTCAAAGGTATCCTCGCCGAATTCACTGATAGGCACCGTAAAATGCTGCCAGATACCGACGAAATCCATGAACTTGAAATCAACCATCAGCACGCCGTTCTCTTTGGCAAACTCAACTACCTGTTTCGGGGTCATCTAACCTCTCCTTTCAGGATGTGATACTAGATTCGTACAACCGTAAGCATGCTGTTACAGTGCATCTTCGCCGGTCTCACCGGTCCGGATCCGGACCACGGCCTCAACCGGAGTTACAAATATCTTGCCGTCGCCGATACGCCCGGTCTTGGCGGCTTTTTCAATCGCTTCCACCACCTTGGGCAGGATTGCGTCGGCAACAATGATCTCAAGCTTGATCTTGGGGATGAAATCGACCACATACTCAGCGCCACGATACAGCTCGGTATGGCCTTTCTGACGGCCAAACCCTTTAACCTCGCTGATAGTAATCCCCTGAATACCGATTTCGTTCAGGGCCTCTTTCACCTCGTCCAGCTTGAACGGCTTGATGATCGCCTCTACCTTTTTCACCTTCGTATCCTCCCCTCTCGGCTGGAGCGACCAACCGGTCACAGTCTATGCGCTGGATACCGCCTTATAGAGAACAGTTGTGTCATATAATTGTTGAAAAGGCAATGCAAGGCATCTGCCAACTCGTCGCAACAGAACAACTAGCTGATTTGTCTTGCAACGCCCATACCGTAGACCGTACCCGCCGGCAATGCGTGCACAAATTTAATACACCAGGAGTCAATAGAGCCTATTTTTTAGGCAAATTGCTTCAGGCGGCCAACTCCTTCAGCTCCCTGATGATCTCTACCTGGCGCTGATTAATGTAATAGGCGAGAGACTGCTGGGAGTGACGTTCGGCGTGAAACTCCAGGATGCAGTAGGTAGAGGGCTCGGCGCTGACGATCTTGACTACCGTTGCGGCCACACCGATCTCGCTTAACAACTGGTCATCAGGCGCCTTCAGTTTCAGGATCAGGTTTACCTCTTTCCCCTCCTCAAGGGGGCCGGATGGGGCGGAGAGTTGCAGGGCTACGCCCCCCAGTGATATATCCCGTATGGCGGCAGGGATGATCTCTTCGTCGCAATAGATATCGACATCAGAACGTTGCCCATCGAGACGGACCCGCACGAAACGACGGAGGTCGGAACGGATCCTGGCATAGTGAAATCGGCTCAGGATCACCTTTTTGCGCGCCACATTGACATAGAAAACATCACCAACCAGGTCCTCAGGTACCGGACTTTTGCTATGAGAGCGAATCAAAACCTTCTTTTCAAAGGTGATCACCTTGGCCTGATACTCATGCACCTCAAACTCGGCCATGTCGTTTTCCATAGACACCAGGCGCGCGTCGTAAGAAACCGGGATCTCTTTGTAATAGTTGAGAAAAGAAAAGATTTCTCCCACCATCCCCTTCAAAAACTGGACGATAAGCAGGCCATCCTCCCGATCGGTGCCACGCACTACAGTATCATAGTAGGAAAATTGCACGTACCGTCCTTCAAGCGTGGTAGCAAGCTGAACCGACGAAGCGATTGCAATACCGCCAGCAACCATCTATAGTTCGTCCAAAAACATTTTTTTCTACCAAAAAATGACGCCTATCACAAGCCCTATGCATATCCGTAAGGCCCGATGCATGAACAACCTGCCAGTACCACTGATTATTTTCTGTTGCACGCTGCTTTGCGCAGTTCCTGCCCATGCCGATATCTACCGGTTTGTCACCATAGATGGGGTGGAGACCTTTACGAATGCGCCGATAAAGACAGGGGCGCGTCTGGTTGTCAAGGAAACGATGAGACACCCCAACAGACAGATTGCAAAGACACATCCCCGGGGGGGACGGCAGCGTCCCCCCTCACTTCGGGAGATTGTCGAAAAGACGATCCAGGCGCAGATGACCCCGCAGGGGAGCGGATCGCCACTGGAGCCCGTATTGCCGGTGAGCGGGCCGATCACCTCGGGTGTCGGCATGCGGATCGATCCGATTGACGGGGTCTGGCGTCACCATAACGGCATTGATATCGCCGTGGCGGAAGGGACACCGGTGAAGGCCATTGGTGATGGCACCGTGATCTTTGCCGGTCTCCGTTCAGGATACGGCCTGACCGTACTCCTGGAACACGATAACGGTATGATCACCCTGTACGCACACAACAGCAGGATCGTCGTTACTGCCGGCCAGTCGGTCAAAAAGGGGGAGACCATCTCACTTGCCGGCAGCACCGGCCGTTCAACCGGTCCTCATGTTCACTTCGAGGCCTGGCAGGCGGGCAACAACATCACCACCGCCTTTCTGCCGGGCAGCGGCATGATGATCGCCGCCACCCCCGGCTATCACCGGCATGCCAGGGCCACCTTCCGACAGCAGGTGCTGGCCGACGGTTCCCTCCTGATCACCAACCTCCCCAACGGTATCCCTTAGTGAAAAAGGTATTGGACCAATATGCCCGCAGACTTGAAGCGGAGCGTTGTGTACTGCCGGGCAGGGTGGCGGTGGCCTGCCGGAACGATACGCTCTGTGTTGTAGGCCCCCGTGATCTGGCCGGGCTGGCTAGCGAGATCCTCGACCGTTTGCCGGCTCTCGCCGTGATCGTTGCCGAACCCCTACTCCCCTACCCCGCTCTGTTGCTCAGGCGGGCGCCAGACGGAACTTCCGCCCTCGTCCCCCGCGATTCTGAATCCCGTGCATCGCTGCATGACATACCACTGGTCACCACCTCCCCTCCCACGACGGCCCTGGCCGGCATCGTCTCCCGCCTGTTGACCCGTCGCAAGGGATGCATCATCCAAGGTATCGGCATGGCGGCCCATGGTTCGTTAACCGTTGAGCAGGCCTATATCAGCTGGTCTTCCCTCTATCATGCCGCCTGTATCAAATATCTCGAGGACCTGCTCTCCTGCGGCATGCAGCTGCCTGATGAGGGGGATGTTGTTGCACAGCTGCAACAGCAGAACCCGGATCGGGTACAAAGCCCTGACGTACACTTCCGGCAAGGTCCGCTGCGTACCCGGGACGAGATCGTCGCCGAGCTGACAGCCGTTGGCCGGGCCACCGTCCGGATGGGGCTGGTGGACTCCTTCTTCGGCAACATCTCCTTCGCCGGCGAGGAGGCGCTCTACATCTCCCAGACCTCGGCCCGCCTTGATGAACTGGAACAGCAGATCGACCGGATCCCCTATGATCGCTCCTCGACCGCAGGGATCACCGCATCCAGTGAACTTCCGGCTCACCAGGCGATCATTGCCGCCACCGGGTGCCGGGCAGTGCTGCACGGCCATCCGCGTTTCCCGGTGGTACTGAGCTTTTTCAGTGAGAAAACGGGGTATGAAGGGATCGAACAGATCTGCGAGATACCGGTGGTTGGGGGAGAAGGTGGTCAGGGCGGTCTGGCTCAGACTGTACCCCTCGCCCTGCGTCTGACCGGCACAGATGCGGTTATCGTGCGAGGCCACGGCGTATTCAGCATCGGACGGGAAGATTTCAGGGCCGCATTCGCCGGGCTGCTGGAGGTTGAAAAGCGGTGTCGAGCGGAATACGGACGACGTCTGGCCGATCCGCCAAGATCGACCAACGGATAAAAAAAAGGGCGCGGCATTGCCGCGCCCTTTCGATCCCTATCCCGACTAGACCGTTTAGCAGCCAGCGGTCTTGCGGAACAGCTTGCTCTTATTCTTCCCGCCGGCATCGTCATACTTGCAGCGGATTTCGTCACCCACCACGATGCGCTTATCCTTGAACTTGTCCAGCGTCAGATTGTCAGTCACCAGGATAGACACCTTGTTGCCGGTCTTGTTATCCTTCAGGATAACCGTGGCGGCATTACCGGAGAGCTGGATCTTCTCGACCACGCCCACAATCTTCTGGTCAGCAGCAAAGGCCAGCGATGAAACTGCGAGCATCAGAACCAACAGCAGAACGGACACAATCTTTTTCATGGTGCAGACTCCTTTGGGCAATAAAAAAATAGATGCAAACGGATAAATGATACTCAAACGGCTACCACTGTGCAATGATTTTTTCATCTCCCACCACCATCACAGCGTCCGTACCGCTGCAGGAGCACCCGAAGCCCGTCCGCCCGTTCTGTCGTCAACAGACCGGACTGCATCCGCCACCCCCAATTTCCCATGGCCGTTCCCGGCAGATTCATGCGGGCATCCGAAGAGAGGCCCAGCAGATCCTGCATCGGTAGGATGGCAGTAGCGGCCACCGACATCAGTGCGGTTCGGATCAGATCATCGGCAAGACAGGTGCCGTCAGTGCCCAGGTAGGCGACTGCAGCGGAACGGACCTCCGGTGACAAGGTTGCTGCCCAACCGCAGGCGGTATCGTTATCATGAGTCCCGGTATAGACAACACTGTCGGGGATATGATTATGGGGCAGATACGGGTTGTCGGCGTTGGAATCAAAGGCAAACTGCAGCACCTTCATCCCCGGCAGGGCGAACTGATCCCGTAGCGCCTCCACCTGTGGGGTAATCACCCCAAGGTCTTCGGCGATGAACGGCAAGCGGCCGCATGCAGCCTGCACAGCCTGCAAGAAGGGAGCCCCCGGACCGGATACCCAGCTGCCTTGAGCGGCAGTAGCGGCGGAAACCGGTACCTGCCATGACGCCTCGAATCCTCTGAAATGGTCGATCCGTACCAGATCGAACTGCTCCAGCTGGTGCCGGATACGGGCGATCCACCAGGCATAGCCGTCCTGTGCCATGGCCTCCCAGTCGTAGAGGGGATTCCCCCACAGCTGACCGGTGCTGCTGAAATAATCGGGGGGTACGCCGGCTACCACGGTAGGGCGCCCGGAGGGATCCAGCAGGAAAAGGCGCCGGTTGCACCAGACATCGGCAGAATCGAATGCCACAAAGATCGGCAGATCGCCGATGATAGCGACACCGTGTGACGCGGCATGACGCCGTACCCGCTGCCACTGGCGCTGAAACTGCCATTGCTGATACTTCTGATTGCCGATCTCCGGGCCTAACGCCTCAGAGGCGCGCGCGCAGGCATCCGATTCCCGCAGAGCAAGTTCACGGGGCCAACGGACCCAGGGGATTCCGTCATAATGACGTTTCAACGCCTGAAACAGGGCATAATCATGGAGCCAGGAGGTCGTGTCGCAAAAGTGCCAGAACTCTTCCCAGTGTGAGCTATGCCCATGGGCGAAAAACCCTTCGGCCGCCCTCCGTAACAACTGTTCCGTATGCCGGGTTACGGCGGGGAAATCTACTCGAGCCGCTGAGAACGGTTCAGAGGGGGGAAAAACAGACAGATCCCCCTCGTCTGCCAGTGACGGCAGATCGATCAGGAGCGGATTGCCGGCAAAGGCGGAATAGGCGGAATAAGGCGAATTACCGGCCGCCGGTGGGGTAAGCGGCAGGATCTGCCAGAGGGAAAAACCGGCGAGGGAGAGAAACTGTAGGAACCGCTCCAGGTCAACACCTAAGGAGCCGATCCCACCCGGTCCGGGAAGGGAGGTGGGATGGAGCAGGACGCCGGCCCGCCGTCGATATGCCATGGGGATCCTCCAACTGCGCTGATAGTGCTTGAATTAACGTAATTGTCCGTTATAGTCAAACCATTCCACCGTACGGGGCCCGTGTGTTTGATTCCGTCCTCAGACAGATGACCGAAACCGCCACACTGAAGCAGGCGATCTGCATTATGATCAACGAGCTGCATATCGCCCGCCGCCACTGGAACGCCTATCCCGCTGGACATCCCATGGTACAGGGAGCATTACAGAAACTGCTCGTCTCCTGTCGAAACCTCCTGGCCCTGCAGAGCATGCTGACCATCGGCATCACCCGCGATGGGCTGCTGTTCGGCGACGACTACCTCGACAAGGGGAACCAGAGTTGCCGGGCCGTTGCAGCAGTCCTCTTCGAACGGGGGGTCGGCGCGCTGCTGTTCAGAGAGTTACCGGCCCAGGACGACCTCATCGCTCTCTTACGCGTTATCGGCATGAAACGGGAAGCTATCCTGGCCGCCGGCGGTGTCGATGAACTCTGGCGACAGACCGGAGCGACGGCCCTTGAGCTGCGGGGGATCCGGTACGACCGCTTCAGCGGCACTGAAGAGACCCTGTTGAGCGTCATCCCGGACGATACGGATGATCATCAGGGAAACGACCTATGGGAACGGTTTATCCAGCTGCTGATGCAGGGGCCGGTGGGGTTGGGAACAACGGAGCAGGGGGAGACCCGCCCCGAAGTACTCGCAGCCTCGCTCAACGCCCTGTTTGCGCAGCGTCTTGGCGCCGGCAGCGGACTTTCCTTTAGCGGTATCCGCCCTTCCCTGACCGCCATGGAGGCCATTGTCACCGATCCGGCAGGCATCATCGGCACAGGTGGGACGGATCGTGGCACCGGCACCGCTCCTGTTCCCCTTACCGGAGCCCAGGCCGGTCTGGCCGCCTTTATCGCCGCACTGGATCCGGCCCTGCGGCGTCAGTTCCTGGACGGATTCTGCGAGACCGCAACCGATGACCACCCGGCGGCCGAGGGTTTTTTCCGCCACCTGGGTCAGGCGATGCTGCAGGAGACCTATGCCACGGCCGAACAGTACGCCGCTGCGCCGGAATTACTAAAAGGCATCCTGCGCACACTGGCCCCACAGATGGCCGCCAGGTATGAGACCAGCAGCGAGGAGGCTGAGATACGCGACAAGGTCAGGATCCTGCTGCAGGAACACCGCCAGGAGACCTACGTACCGGAAGACTATCTGATCGGCCTTCAAGACCTCATAAGCGGACATCCGCTGCAGCAGATCAACCCGGCCCTCATCCGGGAGCAGATGGCCACCCTTGAGACAACAGCCATTGAAAGCCGGAGCAGCGAGATCATCCTGCAGCTGGTGGTAGCCGATCCGAATGGCGAAAATATCCCGGAACTGATCCGCAACCTCTCGGAGCTCTGCGGTTATTTTCTGGAGCTGGGTGAGTACGGACAGGTGCTCAGGATACTCAGTCAGGCGGCAGCGCCGCAGGTTGCGCCCTCAGTGCGCCGTGCACTGCGGGATGCCTTCAGCCAGCGGGAGTTCCTGGAAGAGATCCTGTCCGGTCTGACCATCTGGGGCAAGGCCAAATACGATCAGGTGGGACAGCTGATCCAGATCATCGGCAGGCCGTTCATCGAACCGCTTCTGGACAGACTTGCCGAAGAGGACGCCATGTCGCTGCGCCGGTTTATGATGGACCGGCTCCTGGCCTTCGGCGATGCCGCCCGTCCAGCCTTGGTGGATCGTCTCGCCGACAGCCGCTGGTACGTGCTGCGCAACATCATTGTCATGCTGCGCAGCCTTGCCCCTGGTCAGGAGATTGACCAACTGCGCCCCCTGCTCCGCCATGCCAACCAGAAGGTGCGCCAAGAGGCCCTCAGATCACTGCTGCTGGCCGGCGATCCGATGGCGCAGCGTCAGCTGCTGCGGGACCTTGAAAGCAATGACCGTGAACTGCAGCTTGCAGCCCTGAACCTGATCGACCGTACCGGTAGCACCCCCGAACTGGCCCGCAAACTTGTGCAGCTCCTGACCACGGGCGGCTATTCGCCGGTGGAATGCGAGCTGAAATCTGCCTGCATACAGGCGCTGGCAGAAATCGGACGGCCCGAGGTGCTGCCCGAGCTGATCAAGCTGCTGTCTGCCAGGAGTCTGCTGACCTTCAAGGCCTTAAGCCGCCTCAAGGTCGACCTTGTCCGTTCCCTGGAGCGTTATCCTCCCCACGCCGTGT
>JAJYCS010000104.1 GCA_021778115.1 Deltaproteobacteria bacterium | reverse complement strand
CATCCGTCTGGCGCACCACACGGCCTGCACTGTCATAGACATAGGACAGGGTATCACCATTAGGATACGTCTTGCTGATAACCCGCCCCTCAATATCTCGGGTCCATGTGGTGGTGTGACCATTGGGATCAGTCAGGCTGATCAGGCGCCCATCCGGGTCATAGCCATACCGGGTCACCTGACCCATGGCATCCGTTTTCTGGATCAGGTTGTGATCTGCATCGTAGGTAAATTGTGTGGTATGGCCCAGGCGATCCGTTGTGCTGACGACATCCAGCTTGTCCCAGACCTGCGTGGACTGGGTACCATCGGGATAAGTCGTACTCAGCAGCCGATTCAAGGCATCGTAGGTGTAGGACAGCGTGTACCCTTCTGAGTCCGTATGGCTGATGAGGCGGCCTGCGTTGTCGTAGGTATAACTATTTTGCACCTGTCCATGCGCATTGATTTCACGAACGAGATGACCCTCGTTATCATAGACATACTGCGTGGTCTCGCCCTTGGCGTTGGTTACGGCCGTAGCTTGTCCGCTGGCATTGTAGGTATATCGGGTAGTCTGACCGGCTGCATCGGTATAGCTCAAGGGCTTGTGCTGAGCATTGTAGGTATACTGCGCCGTGGTCTCGGATAAGGTTCCACGCACATGCCGCACCCGGATGACGTCTATCCCATTGGGTGCATAGTCCTCGTAGGTGGTGCGACCTGCAGGATCGGTCTCACTGGTTTTATTGCCCACGTTGTTGTAGGTGTAGGCATAGGCCTGCGTGCTGCCATCATCCAGCACGCGTGCTACATAATTGGGCTGCGAAGAGGGACCTGCAATCAAACTGAAAGGCTGGCCATCGTAGTAGTACCAGATACGGCTTTCCAGCGGTCGCTTCGTGCTCTCCGGAATCTCTATGGGCGTGGTATAACCCGGGCTGTTCTGATGCAGCCAGTGCAGAATATCCGCCTGAGTATAATCTAAGTTACCACTCCCCAGGGTGCGCATGAGCGTCTTATCGAAGTGATAAGAATCCCGGTAGTTGATGTAGGCATCGGTGGTAGGTCGCCCTGTAGGGACCTGTCCTTCGCTGAATGGTATTCCGGGAGCTGCATGCAAAAACTCCTGATGCTCCGTAAAGCCCATGGGGTCCACCTGGGTCAGCCAGCGTCGTACACCTGGACCTTCACCATAAGAATACTGACTGCTGCCATAGGGTGTGGTCATTCCCTGAATAAAAGTACCGGCATCGTAGGTAAACGATGACGTCATGCCGATCGTGTCAGTGATCGACTGCAGACGCCCCTGGCTGTCATACGTTATTTTAGCGGAACGGCCATCCGGTGAAGTGACCTGGGTAATTTGCAGAGGATAGCTGCTATTTTGGTAGGCCAAGGTCAGAACATGTCCGAGGGGATCGGTGACAGTCGTCAAACGGTTTTGAGCATCATAGTGCAGCGTCGTGGCGTTGCCTGCTGTATCCACCACCTGGGTCAAAAAGATGTGGCGTGGCCACATCACCGATCCGTCAGGCTGACTGTAAACTTCCTTGGCACCCGTTTTCAGGCGACGTTCATAAACGACGGGTTGGTTGGATACCAAGACGAGTTGTGCCTGGGATTCTTGTTCTGGGGTAAACGATCCATCCGTGGGCGAGTACCCCGTGTAGCTGGCACTGCCACCGTTGCGGGCGTAGAGAGAAACGTTGTTGCCCACATTACTGGGATCATCCTGCACATAGGCCAGCCATGCATAGGTCCACATCGGCCCAACATTCGCATAGGTCATGACCGCAGGCTGCGCCGTGTTGCGCTGATCGTAGCCCAGTTGAAAATTAAGGGGCTCACCGACCGCATTCTTGTATGTCAGCGGAATATCATTGAAGGTCAGATCAGTCTGCGCATTGATGAGGCTGCATACCGGCATACCTGAGCACGCTGGGGGCGGATTGCCTGCTGCCTTGACGGGAGGATCATTGGGCGTGTTACCGGCTCCGATCACTCCTTGGCCCTGCTGAAGGTCGACCGCCGCAAGAACAGGAGAACGATCATGAGCCGGTGTGAGAAAATAACCGCTGGATTCACGATCCAGAACATCGGCGGATACCCAACTTTGCTGACCTAAGATATGATCGTCCACGAGCACTTCATGACCACGGGTTGCCAGCACCGCAGCAAAATGCCCCAACTTCAGATGCATCACGGATGGCGCAGGAATGGGTTGGCCTGGCTGACGGTGAACCATAACCATGGGGTAACCCGCCGCCTGGGTCCAGCGGGCCAGATCCGCCAGAGAGGTACCGTAGGCATACGCAGGTTCGTTCTCTATACGATGCATGACCGCAGCAGGTGCTTGCAGATGCGCCAGCACCTCACCCAAAGCCACCCAGCCACAACGCAGCACCTTGTTTGGTTCGTGCTGAATCAGCCACAAGGACTCACGAGCTGCCGTACGCATGGCATCGGCATCACCGCGCAAAGGCCGTTGTCCGATGCTGCTCAGCAACTGCTGCAGCGGAGCTACCTGACCCAGACCCGACAACATCCGCAGGCGGTACTTGATGATCATGTCTGCTAAAGATTTCTGTTCTACGGTCAACTTCCCCGCAGGAATCTCAGCGGAGGCTTTCTGCCAGGACGCCAACGCGGCACTGATATCCCGCCCCTCGTCTTGGGCCAATCCTATGTTGGCCCAGAGTGCCACGGCGTAAGGAGAATGGGGATGCTGACTGAGGTAGCTCAAAAGAGGCTGTATGTGCAGTGCCTGCTGTCCCGCACGGTAGGAAGCGACAGCTTTTTGGAGATCCTGGCGCTCCGACGGGGTCTCAGGACCAAAGGGAACCAGGGGTTCCGCAAAAACTCCCATGCGTGAATACAGGGCTACAGGAACTCTCTGAAGATGAGTGGCGTGATAACCCGCCACGCCCAGACCACCCAACAACGCCGCTACCATCCATGTACGACCCCCCACGCCAAAGCCTCCCTTGGCAAACTGAACCCTAAAAATGGGCAAAAATAACTGCTTAATGTTTCATCGTTTTCAACCGGTAGCTAACCGGATCAATGGCAACCCCATGCGGCAGTAATGCTCCCGTAGCCATATTGACCTCACGACCACTGTCATGCTGGTAAACTCC
>JAJYCS010000103.1 GCA_021778115.1 Deltaproteobacteria bacterium | reverse complement strand
CCTGGGAGTGATCGACGAGATCATCCACGAGCCGATCGGCGGCGCCCACCGCGACCATGAGGCCACCGCCCAGGCGCTGGGCTCATCCATCCGCTGCCATCTGGCGGAACTTATGCAGATGAGCGGAGACGAACTGGTGGAGGACCGCTACCGGAAGTTCCGCGACATGACCCAGATGGCCGAGTAAGCACCCGACGCAACCAGCCGTTTTCAATGACGGGGCGGCCTTCACTGCCCCGTTCTATTCCAGGGGCCAGCCATGCTCGAACGCCTGCAAAAGATCATCGCCGCTGCCGGCATAACCTCCCGCCGGGCCGCCGAGGAGCTGATTCTGGCCGGCCGGGTGACGGTCAACGGCCAGACGGTAACAGCACTGGGCGCCAAGGCCGATCCGGCTGCAGACCGGATCACGGTTGACGGTTCCCCTATCAGGCCGGCCGAAACCCTCTACTACGTGTTGCTCCACAAACCGGCCGGCTATGTCACCAGCCTGAAGGACCCCCAGGGACGCCAGCTGGTAACGGAGCTGCTTGCGACGATCAAGACGCGCCTGTTTCCGGTGGGACGGCTCGACTACAACTCCGAAGGCCTGCTGCTGCTGACCAATGACGGCGCCTGGGCCAACCGGCTGATGCACCCCCGCCACCAGGTGGACAAGGAGTACCACGTCCGGGTGCGGGGGAAGGTTGACCCCCAGCAGATCAAGCGGCTGAACAACGGGGTTGAGCTGGAGGACGGTCCGGTGACCGGGGCCACAGTGCGCCTTTTGAAAACCGACCAGAACAACGACTGGCTCTCGGTCACCATCCGCGAGGGGCGCAACCGTCAGGTACGCCGGATGTGCGCCGCCGTAGGGCTCTCGGTGGTCAGACTGCGGCGCATCCGTTACGGCTCCTTGACCCTCGGAGGCCTTAAACCGGGTGAATATCGCCTGTTGAGCCCAGCAGAGGCCAAGGCCCTTGAACTCCCCGCTCCCCCTGCCGCACCGCTTCACCCTCACCGCCCTCCCGCTGCGGGCATGGGACATCACCGCACACCCCATCCCAACTGAACCTGACCACCTGCATCTCCCCCTAAAGGGCAAATGTGCATATACCCATAATTACCCTTGACACCAAGTGCGCCGGGGCATATTGTGTATATGCAAATAATATCTACCTAACCGGAGCAGCCTCCATGTATGCGACCTACACCGAAACCGTACTGGATCACGCCCGTAACCCGCGTAATGTGGGAAGCCTTGATGACGCCAATGTGGTGGTGCAGGTGGGAGATCCCGACTGCGGCGACACCCTTCTTCTGTTCATGCGGATCGAGCAGGACCGCATCGCCGACATCCGCTTCCTGATAAAGGGCTGCGGCGCCGCCATCGCCACCGCCTCCATGGGCACCGAACTGGTAGCGGGTAAGACCGTGAATGAGGCCCTGCTGGTGACGGACCAGACCGTCACCGCCGCCCTGGGCGGCCTGCCTGAAGACAAGGAGCACTGTTCCAATCTGATCGCATCGGCGCTCCATGCGGCAATCAATCAGTATATCAGCACCATCACCGGCCAGAGTGCGCCGATCGATTATACGGTGGAGATGCGTGACCGAGCCTGACACCGCTCACCACGGAGAAAGGTAACAAATGGTACGTCCACGTAAGCCTCGACGCTGCGCCTGCCCCCACCGGTCGCCCGGCGCCATGGTCTACAAGCCTGCAGGCGTCCCCCTCGCCGACATGGAGCGTATGGAGCTGTTCCACGATCAGCTGGAGGCTCTGCACCTCTGTGACGGCGAAGGGATGACCCAGGAGCAGGCCGGCGCCTGCATGGGGGTATCCCGCGGCACGGTGCAGCGACTCGTCACGGAGGCTCGCCACACGGTAGCCCGGGCACTGGTGCGACAAACCGCTCTGGTAATCCGGGGGGTGGATTATGACAGCGGCGCTACACCAACACGCTATGAAGGAGAGAAATCATGAAAATCTGTTTTCCGGTAGTTGCCGAAGAAGGGCTGGAGAGTCGGGTCTACGACCATTTCGGCTCTGCCCGTCAGTTTGTCGTTGTAGACAGCGAATCAGGAACACTCACGACCATTGACAACCGCGATCTCGGCCATCAGCATGGGGCCTGCAACCCGGCCCGAGCACTGGACGGCCATGCCGTTGACGCCGTGGTGGTAGGTGGGATCGGCGCTGGGGCTATGATGAAGCTGCAGCAGGTGGGGATCCAGGTGTTCCGTGCCCAGGCCGCCACCGTGAAGGAAAACCTCGAGCTCTTCAAAAACGGCGCCTTTAACCGCACCCTCACCCCCTCCTGCGGCGGGCAGCACCATCAGCAGGGGCATGGGCACAGCTGCCACCACTGAACCGGATACCGGCGGAGGTCCTAACCCGGGCCTCCGCCCCCCTTGGTAACCCTCCGTACCCGGACAACACCGGCCAATGGCCGTTGTATACACAAAACCCTTGAAATTTCCTAAAACGATGTTTACTATGCCTCGCATCATTCCCCCGTGCTCATCACCCGGCAGGTCCACGCGCGCTTCCATCCAGAAGCATAAAAGGGGTATCATATGCTGCAGTGTCGCAGGCCAGACTGGCGGGGCCCACCGCCGGGCAACAGGCATGAACGGGCAACCACGCGGAATTTCGTGAGGGCTACTCACTCATTACGTACAAAGGAAGGGAGTTTATGGAATTTCTGAGCACATCCATCGGCAGGAAGATCGTGATGGCGGTGACAGGTTGCTGCATGGTCCTGTTCACGCTCGTCCATCTTCTGGGTAACAGTTCCATCTTCGTCGGCCCAAGCGGTATCAACGCCTACGCCGAGCATCTGCACAGCCTGCCACTGCCCATCATCATGCTGGTCCGCCTGGTGCTGCTGGCCATCCTGCTGGTCCATGTCATCTACGGCATCCAGCTGACCATCGAGAACCGGTCCGCCACCACCAAGAACTACGCCGTCAAGGCCACCCGCAAAGCCACCTTTGCCAGCGAAAACATGATCTGGACCGGCCTGCTGCTGTTCGCCTTCATCCTCTTTCACCTGCTGCAGTTCACCCTGCGGGTCACCCCCGGCCTGACCCTGACCACCGACGCCACCGGTCACTTCAACGTCTTCGCCATGGTGACC
>JAJYCS010000004.1:55470-58055 GCA_021778115.1 Deltaproteobacteria bacterium | reverse complement strand
TAAAGGAGCGCTTCACGGTGCACCATGGCGTCAAGATCCAGGACAACGCCCTGGTGGCGGCCGCCACCCTCTCCCACCGGTACATCACCGAGCGTTTTCTGCCGGATAAGGCGATCGACCTGGTGGATGAGGCCTGTGCCATGCTGCGCACCGAGATCGACTCGCTGCCGTCGGAGCTGGACACCATCTCCCGCCGGGTGATGCAGCTGGAGATTGAGGAGCAGGCGCTTAAAAAAGAGAAAGACCCGGCCAGCAGGGAACGGCTGGAGGCGCTGCGCAAGGAACTGGTGGAGGAACGGGAGCGGGCCACCGCCATGCGGGCCCAGTACGACAGTGAAAAGGTGGCGATTCAACGGGTGCAGGCCTTAAGGGAACAGATCGAAAAGACCCGCCGTGAAATAGAGCAGGCCGAACGTTCCTACAATCTGGAGCAGGCCTCCAAACTGAAATACTCCGAACTGCCCGGCCTGGAGGCGGCACTGAAGACCGAAGAGGCCAGTCTGGTCACCCGGCAGGGCGGCCAAAAACTGTTGCGGGAGGAGGTGACCGAGGACGAGATCGCCGAGATCGTCTCCCGCTGGACCGGCATCCCGGTGACGCGGCTGGTGGAGACCGAACGGGACAAGCTCTTAAAACTGGATGAGATCCTGCATCAACGAGTGGTGGGCCAGGATGAGGCGGTGCAGCTGGTGGCCGATGCGGTATTGCGGGCCCGCTCCGGCATCAAGGACCCCAAGCGGCCCATCGGCTCCTTCATCTTCCTGGGGCCCACCGGCGTCGGCAAGACCGAACTGGCCCGCACCCTGGCCGAGTCGCTGTTCGACTCGGAGGAAAACATGGTGCGGATCGACATGTCGGAGTACATGGAGAAGTTCGCGGTATCGCGACTGATCGGCGCACCTCCCGGCTATGTGGGCTACGAGGAGGGGGGACAGCTGACTGAGGCGGTGCGGCGCAGGCCCTACTGCGTGCTCCTGTTCGACGAGATCGAGAAGGCCCACCCGGATGTCTTCAACATCCTGTTGCAGATCCTGGATGACGGCCGGGTGACCGACAGTCACGGCCGCACGGTCAGCTTCAAAAATACCGTCATCATCATGACCTCCAACATCGGCGCCCCGCACCTGTTGGAAGGGATCACCCCGGACGGCGAGATCAGAGAAAGCGCCCGTATCGCGGTGATGAACGAGCTGAAAGGGGCCTTCAGACCCGAGTTTCTGAACAGGGTGGATGACATCGTACTATTCAAGCCGCTGCATCTGGATGAGGTGGCCAAGATCGCCTCCCTGCTGGCCCAGCAGCTGGTGGAACGGCTCAAAGAACGCCGCATCACCCTGGAGATCAGCGATGAGGCCCTCAAACATATCGCAAAGGCAGGCTATGACCCGGTTTACGGCGCCCGCCCCTTAAAACGCTACCTGCAGCGTGAGTTGGAGACCAAAGTGGCCCGGGCCATCATCGCCGGACAGGTAGGAGATGGCGGCACCCTTACGGTAGGGGTGCTGGATGGAAAACTGACCATCCGGTAACGGGCAGACCAGCCCCTACGGCATAGGCCTTGTCACCGAACGGTGCCAGGGCCTTTATTTTTTTTGCAAAATTGCAAATATCCAATCACCAACTTCAATGATTTGCATATTTGCAAACAACAGCCCTTCCACCAGATCTTCCGATTCATACTTTGTGCAACAATATCAAATTGATACAAAATTACAAAACAATGGCACAGCTGTTGCTAATTAGCCAGACATGCAGAACAGACCTATCTGTCCATACTACGGCATGAACGACGATTACTGTGATGTCGGTTGCGGCTACATCTCTCCCCATGACGTCAACATGATCATTCACTACTGCAGCAAACAGTTTGTCGAGTGTTCCAAATACCTCGAACTGGCCGACCGCATCCCGCTGCACCATCGCGCGGCAGCAGCCTAAGGAGAAACCCTGTATGCTCTACCACCTGATCAGCACCCCTCACCCGTTGCTTGTTATGGGCGCCCTTTCGGTGTCCGTTCTATTTGTCGGCATCCTGAGCATAAAGGAGAGAAAACATGACCCAGAGAGAGCTTGAATTGATGCAGCGGATCGAGGAACTTGAGCGTCATACCTGGCGGAACAGCTCCATCCTCCGTGCCGTTGCCATGGTATCCTTCACCGCCATGGTGGGTATCATCGTTGCCGCTGGCGTCATCGGCGGCGGCCACGGCAGCCACTGGTCAGGGCCGGCCTGGAACACCATGTGGCTGTACGGCCTGTTTGCCGCCAATGCGGTGTCGATGTTCTGGACCACCCATAAAAACTAGGAGATTCGTCATGCCGATGAAACTATCCCACGCCGCCCTGCTGCTGATCGTCTGCGTCCTCTGCGCCGGCTTCAGCCTGAGTATCTTCCAAGGCCTTGATGCCATGATGGGCAACGATTACTGGGTAATCGACACGGCCCAGGGAGACCACGGCTGGTATGCCATGGGACTGCTCCCCTACGTGAAGAAGGTGCCCAAGGATCAGGTCACCGCGGCAAACAGCGACCCCGACAAGAGCAAGCACTACCTTATCTACGCCCAAAACGGCGACTTTGCCGG
>JAJYCS010000004.1:0-55460 GCA_021778115.1 Deltaproteobacteria bacterium | reverse complement strand
TAATGCGGTCTACGGTATCACCTTCGGCATCCCGCTGATCATGTTCCTGATCTGGTTCGCCTTCATCCTCGGCTTCCCCGACCGGATAGATCCCTATCTGTTACCACGACGAATATTCACCCTTGCCGTCATCATCGCCTGTTCCGTCGTGGTCAATCTCTTCCTGATGCGGATTGCCGCAGATTTTACCCGTGATCCAATGTCACGGATCGCCAACGTGGCCGGCAACCACGCCTCGCTGCTGTTCCATAACGCCGGCATCTGGTTTGCCATCCTGTTCTCCGCCCTGGGCACCCACAACCACTCCTACAGTGAGGCGCCCGCCCCGGACAGCCGCAACTGGCAGACCCAGGCGTCCGAGAAGTTCAACTGGATGTTCACCCTTCTAGGGGCCGTTACGGTACTGGAGGTCCTGCTGGTCAAGAATAAACTTGCCCTGCCGGACGCTGCGGTCGATTACTCGGTCTGGATCATCTGGGTGGTGATCTTCATGCGGATGTACGGTTTCTCCCCCAAATACTGGATGAAACGTCTCCCCGGCATCGCCATCATGCTGATCGGCACCCTGCTGACCCTGCCGATCTTCTACCTCCTGGAACGGGTAACCGGAACCCTGGGCGCCGGCTTTGCCTCGCCAATCCTGGCCAAGGCCCTGGGGCCGGATAATCAGAACATCGGCCTTTCACTCATGATCTCCATCTACCTCGTCTTCTGGATGGAATTTTCGGCCGCCATTCGGCGCAACGGCCCGGTAAAGACAGCCCTACCGGAAAAGATCTGACGAAAACGTTTTTCATCCGCCATGAAAAACGGAAAGGCCCTGGCGTGGGAACCAGGGCCTTTCGCTTATCCGCCTGCACTGCCGCGCAGACTGGGTCAGAACAGCGTCAACTGCGCGTCCATCTCCAGCTTCCGCGTACGGCCTGGCCGGGTCGCCTCCGCCAGCGTGAGCAGGTCACCAGGCAGTTCGTCAAGAAAACGGGAACGGGTCTGCCGTTCCCCTCGGCCAACCCAGCTGCGTCGATCTGCCGAGATGAGAATCGCCCGTTCCGCTGCCCGGGTAAGCCCGACGTAGAACAGACGCCGTTCCTCTTCCATGTCGGGCCTGCCCATCAGGGTACAGGGGAAAATCCCCTCCTCAAGTCCGGCCATGAATACCACCGGGAACTCCAATCCCTTGGCGCTGTGGCAGGTCATGAGCGCAACCGCCTCAGCCCTGGGATCATAGACCGTGGCAGCGGCATATTGGCGCAGGTGACGGCTGAAGGCGTCAAGGTCGTTGCCAAAACCGGCGGCAAGGGTCACGAGCCGTCCTGCCTCCTCAGTGGCGGCATCTACCCCCAGATAGGGCAACAAGAAGCCCAAGGCATGGGCAAGCCCCTCTTGTCCTGCACGTCGGCGGAGCTGTTCCAGGCTGTCGGAGAGCTCGTTAAGGATCTTCTTCACCGTGTTGGGCAGATCCAGCCTCGCCGCTTCGCGAAAGAACTCCCCCTGGAGGGGTAATGCGGCATCCAGACGCTGCAGGGTACTGTTGCCTATCCCCTTGAGGCACCCCAGCAGCTCGATCCAATCGGCCATGCTGGTTCCCCCTGCTGCCGCCTGAAGGGCAAAATAGGCGGCCTTCAAACCTGGAGACAGGTAATAGGGGGTGCCCCCAACCAGTTGAAACGGTATGCCCCGCCGATGTAAGGCCACCATCAACTCCTCGGCCTGCCGCCCAAGACGGAACAGGATGGCAAAATCGCCAAGGCACAACCCCCGTTCGCCCTGCCGTTCCCCTCCCCTGCCGGTAACCAGTGAGAAACTTTCGATCCCGCCGGTCAACTCCTCAATCCGGCGCACGATCAGCTCCGCCTCGGCAGCCGCAGAGGGGACACGGTGCAGCTCGATCGCTCCCCGTGATTGATCAGGGGCGTTGGCCACCAACGGCAGACCACTGCGGATCAGATTGCGGCTGATGAGCGCGGTGGCGCCCTGCACCAGGACAGGGGCTGCACGGTAGTTGGTGGAGAGGGAGAGGAGAAGGGTCTCCGGTGTCTCGGCGAAGCGGAAGAAAAAACGGAGATCACTCCCCCGGAAGCCGTAGATGGCCTGATCGGGATCGCCTATGGCAAACACCGCCGCATGGGCTGCAAGCAGCTGCACCAGATCGTACTGCGGCCTGTTGAGATCCTGAAACTCATCGACAAAGAGGGTCTCGACCCTGGCCTGCAGCTGGCTGCACAACTGCGGATCAGCGAGCAGCAGCTGCACGAACACCGGTATCACGCCATCAAGGTCAATGGCGTTGAGACGCAGCAGTTCATCGGTATACCGCTGGCCCTGCGGAGAGGTTGCAGCACCGCTCCACCCCTGCATGAACTGGTTTGCGAGTTCGGCGCTTAACCGGCTACGCTCACTTTTTCCCAGTTCGGGGAAGAGGCGCCGCAACAACCGCTCTCGTGCAAAAGGCCCCAGGACGGCGAGACCGGGATTTTCCTCCTGCAGCCGGTCCAGACAGAAACGGTGGAAGGTACCGACAAAAACCTGTTCCGCCAGAGCGCCGCAACGTTTCTGCAACCGTTCACGCAGCTCGTCGGCGGCCCGGTTGGTAAAGGTAATCGCCACGATACCTCCAGGGTCTGCACCCTGTTCAATCAAGCGCGCCAGACGGGCAATGAGGGTAAAAGTCTTGCCGGTACCCGGTCCGGCCGCCACCAGGATACGCCGACCGGCCGCCTGAATGGCCGCCTGCTGTTGCGGATTGGGGGCCCTGGGGGGGGATGCTGCGGGGTGGACCGGTTCTTCACGGGGAAGAAGCGGCGGCAGGGAGCGGCTTGCAGTCTTTCTCCGCCCCTGTTTGATGCCCGTCTCACCAAAGAGACTCCCCTGACCGGCCAGGCGCTCCAGCTCCCCTTCCTCGAAGACCCGGATCACCCCGAACGCACCATCATATCCCGGTTGGCGTATCACGCGCCCCGCGCGCATCCGCCCCACCGCCTCGGCCAGAAGCGGCTCATAGTCCCGCACCTGTTCCAGGGGGGCATGCAACAGCACGGAAAACTCATCGCCAAACCGGGCGATTGCCCTGGCGTACTGTTCGGTCACCCGGCGGGATGCCGGCCCTACCTGCAGCAATTCACCCAAGAGTTCCGGGAGGGGGATCAACGAGTAAAAACCGGGAGCGTCGTCCTGATAGGTCGGAGTCGCACGGTCCGCCAGTTCCAGCACCCGGTGCTGTACGCCGATGGTGAGCGGCTTGCCGCAGACCGGACAGCGATTGCCCAGTCTCCTGGTTTCGTGCGGGTCCAGACAGACCCTGCAGTCCCGATGGCCGTCAAAGTGATACTTCCCCTCTTCCGGGAAAAATTCGATCGTACCGTGAAAAGCCTCTCGACGATTGGCCTTCAGCGCGTCGCGCAGGGATAAGAAGTCGAAGCCGGTGTTGAAGAGATTGGCCTCCCGTCCCAGCTTTGAAGGGGAGTGACAGTCGGAGTTGGAGATCAGGGCGTACCGGTCAAGGGAAGAGATGAGCCGATTCATGTCCGGGTCCGAGGAGAGGCCGGTCTCCAGGGCAAAGATATGGGGGGTCAGGTCGCCGAAGCACTCCTCAATGGCATCGAAGCCCGACTGAGAGCCGAATAGGGAAAACCAGGGGGTCCAGATATGGGCAGGCACCATGAAGGCGTCATCTGAGGCCTCCAGCATGATCTCCAGGAGGTCGCGGCTGTCAAGCCCCAGGATCGGCCGACCGTCGGATTCAATGTTGCCGATTCCGGCCAGTTTGGCGTTTAAGCGCTGTGCAGCGGAGAAATCCGGCAGATAGAGCAGGTTGTGCACCTTCCGGGTGGCGCCGTGCCGTTTGTAGATCGAGCTTATCTCTGCTGAAAGCAGGAAACGGACCGGGCGGTCTGCAGTTGGCAGACCGGGCAGCACCGCCGGAACGGACCCCTCGTCCTTCAGACGGAAGAGTCCCGGCTCGGCCGGTTCCAGCTCCTGTTGCAGACGGCTCAGCCAACCGGGATGCGTCAGGTCGCCGGTGCCGACGATCTGAATCCCCTTGACACGGGCCCAGGCCGCCAGCCCGGCCGGGCTGCAATCGGGACTGGTGGCGCGGGAAAAGGGGGAATGGATATGGAGGTCGGCGATATAGCGCATACTACCCTGGCACCAGGTACGGGATTAGCGGGAGTGGCCCCATGGCAGCCTGCTGCCACAGCTATGGAGGACGGTCGAAGGAGTTGCCAGGTAGTACCCCTGACCATAGGTGATACCCAGCCCCCGTATGGCCTCCATCACCGCTTCTGTCTCAACATACTCGGCAATGGTGCTGATGCCGAACTCCCTGGCCAGCACCGCCAATGTCTTGACAAAGGCCATATCCTTCTCGTCCCGCAGCATGTTGCGGACAAAACAGCCCTCCAACTTGACAAAATCGATCGGAAAACGCCGTATGTACTGAAATGATGAAAAGCCGGCGCCGAAGTCGTCCACAGCAAACTTGAACCCTTCCGCCTTGAGCACCTGCACAAACTTCTCCAGCAGAGAGAGGTTCTTGACCGTGTCACGTTCGGTAAGCTCAAACACCACCGAGCCGTGGTCGATGCCGTAGGCATGGGCCATCTTGATGATACGGGGGATGAACTCTTGAAGAATGAGCGATTTGGGGGAAAGATTGATAAAAATCAGCCCTTCATACCGTTCAGACTGAATCTTGGCGAATACCTGTTCCATCAGCAGCAGATCCATCCTGCTGACCACGCCGATCCGTTCAGCGGTCTCAATAAAGTCGCTTGCCGACACGATCTCGTTGTTGATCTCGATCCGGCAGAGCACCTCATGACAGGTCACCGAGCCATCGGCCAAGCTGACAATCGGCTGGAAATAGGGGATAATTTTCTGTTCCTCAACGGCCCGGATCAGTATCTGCGCCAGTTCACCGCTCTTCTTGAAGACCTCCACCACATCTTCCTCGGTGGGCATGATCACCTGGTTCCGACCGGCTGCCTTGGCCTTGTACGTCATGGTGTCGGCAAACAGAAACAGGTCTTTTTCGTTGGTGGCGTGGAAGGGAAACACCCCCGCGCCGATGGAGGCGGTTCCCCGCACCGGCGTGCCATCGACGGTGTGCAGCACCATGGCGTCGATACTTGCAAGCACCCGGTTTGCCACCAGATAGACCTGATCGGCAGCGGTCTCGGGGAGGACAATGGTAAACTCGTCGCCACCGTAGCGGGCGAGGATATCCCCCTTCCGCAGGGCGTTATGGATGGCGTCGGCGGTCTTGGCGAGGAACTTGTCGCCAAAGACATGACCGAAGGTGTCATTGATATGTTTGAAGTGGTCAAGATCGATCACCAGAAGACCGAACTCATAGTTATGGCGCTCCGCCCGCACCACCTCATAGCGTATCAACTCCCAGAAGAGCCGTTGGTTGTAGAGCGAGGTCAGGGGATCGCGGGTGGCGTAGTACTCCAGATCACGGGTATACTTGTAGATCGCCTTGATGGAGCCGACGACGTTCAGCAGGGTGGTCAGGATACTGTCGATCATCAGGGAGCGGATATCATCAGCCACCACCCATGACTGCACCCCGATCCCCACCACCCCGCCGATCTGCGGGGCGTTCAGGATCAGGCTCTTGGTCTGCAGCTCGATCTGGTCCCTGCGCAGGCGTAACGGCTCCGTCACGGTGCTGTCTGCCACGTTGTGGACGATCTTCAGGGCCGCTGACGAATGCCGCAGGATCGTCTCTCTGGCGAGGCGTTGCCGGACCAGATCCTCCATATCCTGGCGGGTCTCTGCGTCAGGTTCTGATTTCCAAAATATCTCGATGTCATACAGTTCCTCATCGATCTGGAAGATGCAAAAGATGGTATAGGCGTCCATCACCTTGTTGACTTCCATCAGCAGAAAATTGACCCGCTCCTTCCAGTCGCGGATGGCATCGGAGGTGATGATGAACCGTTCCAGGATCTGGATCTCCATCTCCAGCATCTCCTTACCCACCGAAACGGTACGTATCCTGCTGACGAAATCGTCAAAACCGGTCAGGAGCAGGTCTATCTCCATAAACCCGGAGTGCCCTTCTGCAAGCCGCAGGGTGCTCAGATCGGAATACTGGTTGATCTCATCCACCTGTTTGGTCAGGAAGGCGATGGAATCACTCACCCTGCGCCCCACCAGCCGTGAGATCAAAAAGGACATCAGAAGCGGTACCGGTGACAGGATGACGAACGCCATCAGCAGCTTGAGATAGGTCGCACGCTTGAAGGGGCGCATATCCTGGGTAACCGAGATCATCCCCAGCAGATCACCTTCATGGGCCCCCCGGTGGCAGGCCAGACACCGGGGTTCGGCGATAAGCTCAAGGTCCCGCACCAGGTAACGGCCGGAATCTGCAGCCTGTCTGGTGGGCCTGGTGGCCCCCTTCACCGTATTGCGGATCAGTTCGATCTGAAGGGACTGGGGATAGGCATCGCCATAGGTATCCACCAGACGGTTCAAGTCTTCGCGGGTGGCCCCCTTCAGCATGAGCTGCAGTGAGGCGTTGTACAGCTGGTGCGACAGGGCGTCCAGTCGGCCGTTTTCATGGTGTTCAAGGATGTTGAGATAGATGTAGGAGCAGATCAGCGCCACCACGATAAAGCTGATCACCGCCACCAGCATACTGGCAAGCGCCACAAAGGAACGGAGGCTGACTGAGGAGAAAGGGCGACGTGATACCAGTGTCCCTGTTTTATCAAAATAAAACATACCGGAAGCCCTTCCAGATATCACTCGATAAGACAGACAGGGTGCATTGCAGATCGGTGGGGTTGTAACATACTCACCCGACAGCGGCAACTATTAACAACGCTGTTATACCGGTATAAGACCTTTCGCATCTTATTTCCGCCAAAAGAGAGCCCGCCAGTACGACCGGCAGGCTCTCTTTTGGCGGCGATGACTATTTGAGGCGGTGGGCGTAAAGCGGAAACCGTCGCATCAGGCCGTTCACCTGCTTTTGGATGCCGGACAAGGCGGCATCATTGCCGATATTGGCAATGGCATCGGCGATGAAACCGGCCACGAGCTCCATTTCAGGCTCTTTCAGGCCATGGGAAGTACATGCCGGCGTACCGATCCGGATACCGGAGGTGACAAAGGGAGAACGGGTCTCAAACGGCACGGTGTTCTTGTTGACCGTGATGCCGGCTTTGTCCAGGGCCTCCTCGGCGGCCTTGCCGGTAATCTCGGTGCCAGTAAAGTTCACCAGCATCAGGTGGTTATCGGTACCGCCCGACGTCAGCTTGAAGCCTTTCCCCAGTAGCGCCTCGGACAACGCCTTGGCATTCTTGACGATCTGTTGCTGATAGACCTTGAATTCCGGCTGCAGTGCCTCCTTGAAGGCCACCGCCTTGGCAGCGATCACATGCATCAGCGGTCCGCCCTGAATACCGGGGAAAATCTGCGAGTTAAGGGTCTTGGCAAACTGCTCACGGCAGAGGATCATGCCGCCCCGGGGGCCACGCAGGGTCTTGTGGGTGGTGGTGGTGACAAACTCGGCATACGGCACCGGGCTGGGGTGCAGACCGGCTGCGACCAAACCGGCGATGTGGGCCATATCCACCATCACCACCGCGCCGACCTTATCGGCAATGGCACGGAAGGCCGGAAAATCAATGATACGGGGGTAGGCGCTGGCGCCCACCACGATCATCTTGGGCTTGTGCTCGACCGCCAGCCGCTCCACCTCGTGGTAATCGATGGTTTCGGTCCCTTGCGAAACGCCGTAGGGGACTACCTTGTAAAAACGGCCCGAGAAGTTGACCGGACTGCCATGGGTGAGGTGCCCACCGTGGGCAAGGTTCATCCCCAGAATGGTGTCCCCCGGCTGGCAGACCGCGTTGTAGACCGCCATGTTGGCCTGAGAACCGGCATGGGGTTGCACGTTTGCGTGCTCGGCGCCAAACAGCTGTTTGGCGCGGTCGATGGCCAGCTGCTCCACCACGTCAACCTGGTGGCAGCCGCCGTAGTACCGCTTGCCCGGGTACCCTTCGGCGTACTTGTTGGTAAGCACACTACCCTGGGCCTCCAGCACCGCCTCGGACACAAAGTTCTCGGAGGCGATCAGTTCCAGGTTATATTCCTGGCGCTCGGTCTCGTGACGAATCGCTTCAGCGACTGCGGGGTCAAACTGTTCAAGGATTGACATACTCATGCTCCTTTATCTTCTGGGGTCTACTCGTATACAGTAACCGGAAACACGAAACGGGACTTTTACAAGCCCCGCTCCCAACTCCGTAACCAACTCGCGCTACTGGCAGCTCTTTGTTTCGATCTCGGTAATCTTATCGAGACGCCGTTGATGTCGGCCTCCCTCGTAGGAGGCGTCCAGCCAGGCTGCCACACAGGCTTCGGCTATCTCAACTGAAAGGATACGCCCACCCAAGGCCAGCACATTGGCGTTATTGTGCTGCTTGGCCAGTGTTGCCATCTCAGGGCTGGTCACCAAGGCCGCCCGAATTCCCGGCAACTTGTTGGCGGCAATCGAGATCCCGATACCGGTTCCGCAGATAACAATCCCGGCATCCGCCTCACCGTGTGCTACCAGCAGGGCCACCGATTCACCAAAGGTGGGATAATCCACCGATTCAACAGAATACGTACCGGCATCAGACACCTCGATATCCCGCCCCTGCAGGAAGGGGATCAAGGCCTGCTTGAGTTCAAAACCGCCGTGATCGGCACCGATGGCGATCTTCATCCCTAAGCCTTCTTGAACAGCAGGGTGGCATTGGTGCCGCCAAAACCCAGCGAGTTGCTCATGACGTATTCCACCTTGGCCTCCCGGGCCGTGTTAGGCACATAGTCCAAGTCGCAGGCGGGGTCCGGCTCTTCATAGTTGATGGTGGGTGGCACAACGCCCGTATCCAGCACCATGCTGCAAATAACCGCTTCCAGTCCCCCGGCGGCACCCAGGAGATGACCGGTCATCGACTTGGTGGAGGAAACCATCAGTTTGTAGGCATGCTCCCCAAAAACCGACTTGATAGCCAGCGATTCGTTCAGATCGTTGAAGGGGGTCGAGGTGCCGTGGGCATTGATATAGCCCACCTGCTCAGGATTGACCCCGGCATTTTTAAGGGCCATCTTCATGCAGCGGGCAGCCCCCTCGCCGCCTTCTGACGGGGCGGTCATATGGTAGGCGTCACCGGTCAGGCCGTAACCGACCACTTCGGCGTAGATCTTGGCACCACGTTTCCTGGCTGTCTCATACTCCTCCATAACCACAATACCGGCCCCTTCAGCCAGGACAAAACCGTCACGACTCCTGTCAAAAGGGCGTGATGCACGTACCGGGCAATCATTGCGGCTGTCGGTCAAGGCCTTCATGACCGAAAAGCCGCCGATCCCCAGGGGGGTCACCGTGGATTCGGTGCCGCCGGCGATCATGGCGTCGGCATCGCCACGCTTGATGATGTGATAGGCGTCGCCGATGGAGTGGGTACCGGTGGCACAGGCCGAAACCGACGAGACGTTGGGACCCTTGGCGCCGTACTTGATAGAGATATGCCCTGGGGCCAGATTGATAATCAGCATCGGGATAAAGAACGGGGTGATCTTCTTGTATCCACCCTCCAGGAGCGCCGTGTGGTACTTCTCGATGGTGGGCAGACCGCCCAGACCGGCACCCACCAGCACCCCGACCCGCTCGGCGTTTTCATCGGTTATCCGAAGGCCCGAATCCTCCATGGCAAATTGGGCCGCTGCCATGGCATACTGGATGAAGAGATCCATCTTCTTGATCTCTTTTTTTTCAATAAACTGCTCCGGGTCGAAATCCTTGACCTCTCCGGCCACCTTAACCGGAAAGGCACTGGCATCAAAACGGGTAATGGGGCCGATGCCGGACCGTCCGTTAACCAGGGCGTCCCAATTTTTCCGGTTACCGGTGCCCAGCGGCGAGACCGTGCCTACCCCGGTGATAACGACTCTTCTCATGACTTGCTCCTGAACCTGATGGTTGCACCAACGTGAAAGAGGGGAACAGTTCCCCCCTTTCTGGCAAACTATGCATCACCGGCTGTTAGGTATGCTCGGTGATGTAATCGACGGCATCCTGAACACTCTGGATCTTCTCGGCATCTTCATCAGGAATCTCGATATCGAACTCCTCTTCCAGAGCCATGACCAGCTCGACGGTGTCCAGGGAATCGGCACCCAGGTCATCCATAAAGGATGCCTCGGAAACCACCTGGGCCTCATCCACACCCAGCTGTTCGGCAATAATCTCTTTTACCCTTTTTGCGACGTCAGACATCTCTCACCTCCGTGTGATAAAAACCGTTCAAGGTTTTGTCATCGTAAAACGCACCTGCTTCTTAGCAACCGGCACTGCAAAAGTCAAAGCAAAATTTAACCGCCAGTGGCGCCGGGATGTAGGGAGGTTTTCCCGGCATCCCATAGGTTCCCGCTACATATACATGCCACCGTTCACCGACAGGACATGACCGGTGATATAGGCCGATGCCTCAGATGCCAGAAAGGTCACGGCATTGGCGATATCCTCTGCCGATCCCAACCGCTCAAGCGGTATCTGGGCCGCCAGCTCCTCGCGCACCTTCTCCGGCAGGGCGTCGGTCATGGCGGTGGCGATAAAACCGGGGGCCACCGCATTGACGGTCACGTTCCGCTTGGCCATCTCGCGGGCATTAGACTTGGTAAGCCCCATCAGACCGGCCTTGCTGGCGCAGTAGTTGGCCTGACCGGCATTGCCCATCTGCCCCACCACCGAGGCGATATTGATGATCCGGCCGTAACGCTGCTTGCTCATCACCTTGAAGGCTGCCCGGCTGCAGAGAAACGCCCCTTTCAGGTTGACGCTCAACACGGCGTCCCAGTCCTCGTCCTTCATCCGCATGATGAGGCCATCCCGGGTAATACCGGCGTTGTTGACCAGGATATCCACCCGACCGAAGGCCGCCACGGCTGCCTCAATCATCCGCTCCACGTCGGCGGTCACGGTAACGTTGCCCACCACGGCCAGGGCCGTGGTGCCGGCAGCCTGAAGCTCTGCGACAACCGCATCGGTTGCGGCCTGATCCATATCCATAGCCACAATCGTGGCCCCTTGCGCCGCCAGCGCCAAGGCGATACTCTTGCCGATCCCCCGCGATGCGCCAGTGATAACAGCCACTTTCTCTTTCGGCATCTCCTACTCCTTTCCCTATGACGGCCTACGCCTGTTTATCTGCAAAGGTAGCCTTCAACTCGGCCTCGGTTACCAGTTTGCCGTCAACCGTGGCCCTGGCGTTAAAGACCCAGATACCCCGTTTGCAGCCGGTGGCCTCAATCTCTAGCACCAACTGGTCGCCCGGCATAACCGGACGGCGGAACCTGGCGTTATCAATGCCGACAAAATAGGTTACCTTGTCACGTACGCCCTCATCGGACTGATAGGCAAGGATACCGGCGGTCTGCGCCATGGCCTCGATTATCAATACCCCCGGCATGACCGGATGGCCCGGAAAATGCCCGGGAAAGAACGGTTCGTTGATGGTGACGTTTTTGATCGCCACGATCCGTTTGTTCAGTTCCAGCTCCAGCACCCGGTCCACCAGCAGAAACGGGTGGCGATGGGGCAGGATTTTCATAATCTGGTTGATGTCAAGCATGCGCGTACTCCTTTGTTCGGCTTAGGCCGCGGCCTTGACCCCTGCGGCATCCTCAATGTTGACCAACGTCATCTCCTTGTTGATCCGCTTGACCAGCCCGGTCAGCACCTTGCCGGGGCCGATCTCCACAAAACGGGCAACCCCCTGGGCAATCATGGCTTGCACCGACTGTTCCCACAGAACCGGCGCACAGACCTGGTGCACCAGCAGCTCGCGCACCCGGGCGCTGTCCTGGTTGGGGGTAGCCTCCACGTTGGTCACCACCGGCAGCGCCAGGGCATGCATCGGTACCGCATCCAGCACGGCTTTCAGACGATCGGCGGCCGGCTGCATCAGGGCACAATGGAACGGTGCACTGACCGGCAGCAGCATCGCCTTGCGGAAACCTTTTCCCTTGGCGATCTCAATGGTGCGGTTTACCGCCGTGGCGTGACCGGCGATCACGATCTGCCCCGGTGAGTTGAAGTTGGCCGGTGCCACCACCTCGCCCTGGGCCGCCTCGGCACAGATAGCCGCCAGTTCGTCGGCATCGATGGACAGCATGGCCGCCATGGCCCCTACCCCCACCGGCACCGCCTCCTGCATGAAGGCGCCACGGCTACGGACCGTACGGACGGCATCAGCCAGCGACAGGGCGCCACCGCAGACCAGGGCCGAGTATTCACCCAGCGAGTGCCCGGCCAGAAAATCGGCCTGCAGGCCGGTTTCCTGCTGCACCACCCGGAGCGCGGCGATACTGGTGGTCAGGATGGCCGGCTGGGTATTGAAGGTTAATTTCAGGTCATCATCCGGCCCGTTGAAGCAGAGTGCAGACAGCTTGAGGCCCAAGGCCTCATCGGCCTCTTCGAAGATCTGACGGGCTATCGGAAAATTTTCCGCCAGCTCCTTGCCCATGCCGGCATACTGGGATCCCTGGCCAGGGAACAGAAAAGCGGTTTTGCTCATAATCACGTGTCCTTGTTCGTACGATGTAAACTACCACCTGATGAGGGCCGAACCGTAGGTAAAACCGCCGCCAAAGGCGTCCAGCAGCACCAGATCGGCCGACTTAAGCCGTCCTTCACGGTTGGCCTCATCCAAGGCGATCGGTATTGAGGCCGAC
Source organism: Deltaproteobacteria bacterium (assembly GCA_021778115.1). Taxonomy (GTDB): domain Bacteria; phylum Desulfobacterota; class Desulfuromonadia; order Geobacterales; family Pseudopelobacteraceae; genus Trichlorobacter. Next base: position 42,719 of record JAJYCS010000004.1, on the reverse strand, counting down.
GAGGTATTGCCGTATTTATGCAGGTTGACGAAGACCTTTTCCTCCGGCAGGCCGATCCGCTTGGCAGTAGCCTCGATGATGCGGCGATTGGCCTGGTGCGGTATCAGCAGGGCTAACTGGTCTGGGTGTATCTGGTTGGCCTCCAAGGCGGCAACAGCGGCATCCCCCATGGCCCGCACCGCATGCTTGAACACCTCATTACCTTCCATCCGCAGATAGTACAGCTTGTCGTCAATGGTCGCGGCAACGCTGGCAGGGTTGCGGGAGCCGGGCCCCGGCTGATGGAGCAGCCCCCAGTGGCTGCCGTTGGTGAAGATATGCGTTGAGAGAATCCCCTGATCGCCGCTGTCAGCCTCCAGCACCACCGCACCGGACCCGTCGCCGAACAGGATGCAGGTGTTGCGATCGCTGAAGTCCACCACGCGGCTCAACACCTCTGCCCCCAGCACCAGCACCTTCTTGGCCATGCCGCTTCGGATCTGGGCCTCGGCCATATGCAGGCCATAGATAAACCCTGAACAGGCAGCGGAGAGATCGAAGGCGGCGGCATGGTGGGCGCCCAGCTCGTGCTGGACGATACAGGCGGTGGCGGGAAAGGGAAAATCCGGCGTGACGGTGCCGAGGATGATCAGGTCCAGGTCTTCGGGGGTGATGCCGGCCATGGCAAGGGCGCGGCGGGCAGCGAGGGTGGCGAAGGTAGAGGTATATTCGCCGGCGGCGGCGATACGGCGTTCCCTGATGCCGGTACGGGTGGTGATCCACTCGTCGGTGGTATCTACCAGTTTCTCCAGATCGTGGTTGGTGAGGATCCTGTCGGGAACCGCAGAACCGGTCCCGGTCATGCGGGCACGCAGCATATGGCCTTCCTTCCCGGAAACGATCCTGCCGCCTCCGTCATGCAACACCATGAACCGTTACAGCGTACTGCCGTTGCGGGGAAACAGGGCAGCGTAGTTCTCCGACAGCTTTTCGGCGATCCGCTGCGTCACACCATGTCTGGCGTAGTCGCTGGCAAAACGGATGGCGTTCTTGATCGCCTTGGCGTTGGAACCGCCGTGGCAGATCATGCCGACTCCGTTAATGCCTATCAAGGGGGCGCCGCCGTATTCGGCATAATCAACGGTCTTCTTGAAGCGGCTGAAGGCCCCGCGGACAAACAGGTACCCCAGCTTGGCGACAAAATCGTTGGAGATCTCCCGGCGCAGCATGGAGCCTGCCGCCTCGGCCAGCCCCTCCGAGAGCTTCAAAACCACATTGCCGACAAACCCGTCGCAGACCACCACCTCCACCGTTCCCCTGAAGATATCCCGACCTTCCACATAGCCGTGATAGTTCAGTGAGGTTTGGCGGAGGATGGCGTTGGTCTCACGGGTCAGTTCGTTCCCTTTGGAGTCTTCCTCACCATTTGACAACAGACCGACGCGTGGATTGGCAAGCCCCATGGCATGGGTGGCATACACATGTCCCATGATGGCAAACTGCACCAGATGGATCGGTTTGCAGTCGACATTCCCCCCCACATCCAACACGAGGGTCTGACCGTTCAGGGTGGGAAAGATCTGGGCAATGGCAGGCCGTTCTATGCCGGCAATCCGCTTCAGGACAAACATCCCGGCCGCCATGGTGGCGCCCGAATTGCCGGCGCTCACTGCGGCACACGCCTTGCCCTCCTTCACCAACTCGAAGGCAACCCGCACCGACGAATCCCGCTTCTTGCGGACCGCATCGGAGGCTGAGTCATGCATCCCCACCACCTCACTGGCGTGGTGGATAGCAATATCCAGGCCGGAAACGGCATGACGGTCCAACTCCTGACGGAGCCTGGTCTCATCACCCACCAGGGTAACGGCAGTGCCAAGTTCACGGGCGGCAGCAACGGCGCCAGCGACCTCCACTGCCGGGGCGTTATCGCCTCCCATGGCATCGACAGCAACTCTCATCTGTTCAGACAATGCGGGAGGTTACGCCTTGGGGGCAGCGCCGGTGACTTCCTTCCCTTTATAGGTGCCACAGGAAGGACAGGCGCGATGCGGCATCTTGGCGGACTTGCACTGGGGACAGACTGAGAGCGAGGGGGCGGTCAAAAAATCATGGGCACGCCGCATATTCTTGCGTGATTTAGAGGTCTTTTTCTTGGGTACTGCCATGGCTGATTCTCCTTTATGGCCCTACGGCCAGGTTTAACGGTGGATCTTGAAGTCCTTTAATGCAGCAAATTTCAGATTGACCAGCTCGTGGCCACAGTCGCAGTACGACACGTTCAGATCAGTGCCGCAGTGTGGACATAACCCCTTGCAGTCGTCCGAACAGAGGGGCTTGAACGGCACTGCCAAGGCGACCTGTTCGCCGATCTCCGGCGACAGATCAAGCTCATCACCGCTGAACGGTACAGAGATCAGGTCCCGCTCCTCCAGCTCTACCTCATCCTCATCCGCCACAACGGATGATCCTTGCCGGAAGAAGATGGTAAAACGGGAAGACAACGTCCGTTCGAAGGAGGCCAGACAGCGAGAGCAGGCCATCTGCACCGGTACTGTCACCGTCCCCTCCACCCGGTAGTGCTCCATCTCCCGGGCAGCGGTCAGATGCACCTCAACCGGACCGAGAAAACGACATTCACCGGCCGCCGCCATATCAGCCAAGACCGGAAAGAGATCGGCTGCTTGAAGAAAGTGGAACTCACGGCTGACGTCACGGATCTGATCAATAGCTATCTTCATAAGGGACCCGAACCTCAAGGGGTCAAGAAACGATGTAATATAGTGAAACTGTCCGGTTTGTCAAGGGACATTACAGCAACCAATGGCATGCATCCACGGCAGTCCCGATGCCGGCAAGCAGAAAACGCCTAACGAAAAGGCCCCGGAAGAACCGGGGCCTTTCGGCTGCCCGGAGAGGCCGGGCACTGTTTGGTCGGTGCGACTGGATTTGAACCAGCGACCCCTACCACCCCAAGGTAGTGCGCTACCAGGCTGCGCTACGCACCGGAACTACAATGACGATCGAAGGGCCTGCAACTCCTGCCTGACCTGCAGCAGGATGGTGTGCAGTTCGTGCTGAACATGCCCGGCAGTCTGGGGTTCCGGGCAGCGGGTCCGCCGGGGAGAAAGCTGTTTGCGGACCCCTTCAATCGTATATTTTTCCTGATATAACAGCCGCTTGATCTGCTGAATCAGGGCAATATCCTGTTTGGTGTACAACCGTTGACCGCTGGCACTCTTCTCTGGGGAGAGAAAAGGGAATTCGGTCTCCCAAAACCGAAGCACCGAACTTTTTAAGGCGGTCAGGCTGGCCACCTCACCGATCTTGTAATAGGTCTTATCCGGAAGAGAGGGTCGCATACCCACCCCCAGCCCCATCCGTGCTTATTCCTCGTTATTGATGGCGCTTTTGAGAACCTGACTGGGCTTGAAGGTCAGGATGCGACGGGCGCTGATGGTGATAGCCTCACCGGTCTGGGGATTACGGCCACGACGGTCTGACTTCTGCTTCACGACAAAGTTGCCGAATCCGGCGATCTTGATCTTGTCACCAACCTCAAGGGTGGTTTTCATGATACCGAAGACCATCTCCACCATCTCGGCAGACTCTTTCTTGGAGAGACCGATCTTCTGATGAATCCGTTCGACAATATCCGCTTTTGTCATAACTAACCCCACCTAGCATAGCACGCATGATATACCAACAAACCACAACTACCCTGCAAAGAGAAACGCTTTATAGCACAGGGGTTTTACATCCGCAACTGTTTATCGCAGCGCTACACCCAATTTTTTCACCATGGTATTCAACACCTTCTGATGCAGTACCGAGACTTCATCATCGGTCAACGTGCGCTCAATCGAACGGTAGCGAAGCCGCAGGGCAACGCTCTTGTACCCCGTCGGGATCGTATCCCCCTGATAGAGATCGAAGATGGAGAGATGTTCGAGTTCCTTCAAACGAAGCTCCCGAATACAACTGCAGAGACGCTCGGCAGGCAGCTCCAGCGGGACCAGTACAGCCATGTCCCGCACGCTGTCGGGATAGCGGGAGGGGGGGACCATGGTGCGCCGGCTGCCCGAGAGGGCGACCAGGGCCTCGAAATCAAGCTCAAAGCAATAGGCGGGGCGTTCCAGATTAAATCGCGCCTGCACCGCGGGATGCAATTCACCAAGGGTACCGAGCAGCCTGTCTCCGCACAGGATACGGCAGGCCTTGCCCGGATGATAGTAGAGTTCCGGCTGTTCGTCCGACCATCTGATATCGTCCAGGCACAGTTTTTCAAACAGATTCTCCAAGATTGCCTTGGCATCGAAAAAGTCAACCACAGCCGGTTGCTGACACCACGCCTCTGAAAAACGGGGACCGCTGATCAGACCGGCTGCCCAGATCGGTTCAGCGGGCATCGACGCCGCAGCCTGCGGTACGTAAATCCGGCGCATCTCAAAGAGGCGCAGGTCAAGGGTCCGGAAACTCATATTGCGCGCAGCGGTCTCAAAAAGGCCCGGTAGCAGGGTGGTGCGCATCACCGACTGCTCCTCAGCCAGCGGATTGCAAAGCCGTATTCCGCCCCTGCGGGGATCATCCCCGGCAAGCCCCAGCTTATCGACACCATCCGGCCCGATGAAACTGAAGGTGACGATCTCGTTCATCCCCTCGGCGACGAAGTGATCCCGCACCAGACGCTGCAACTGCTGGTGACGGCTGGGACGATCGGAGATCACCGCTGCCAGCGGCATGGTGGCCGGCACCTGGTCAAAGCCGTTCAGTCGGCAGATCTCCTCAATCAGGTCGATCTCCCGCTCGATATCCACCCGCCAGGTGGGGATCTCCACCTGCAGGCTGCCGTCGGCGTTGGTGGCCACCATAAAGGCCAGGTTACGGAACAGTTCGGCCATCCGCTCGGCGGACAGTTCGATGCCGATCATCTCGTTGCAGCGCTGTGGCCTGAAGCGGATACTGACCGGCTGCCTGGGCGCCGGGTAGGCGTCCACCCAGCCTGCTGCAACCGTGCCGCCGGCCAGCTCGGCCATCAGGCTCGCTGCCCGATCAAGGGCCAGCGGCACCATGCCGATGTCGGCCCCGCGCTCGAAGCGGTGTGACGATTCGGTATGCAGCCCCAGCCGCTTGCTGGTGCGACGGATGGTGGGGGGATCGAAGAAGGCGCTCTCCAGCAGGATGGTGCAGGTGTCGTCCTTGATTTCAGAATTCAGGCCCCCCATGATGCCGGCCAGGGCCACGGCCCGTTCCGTATCGCAGATCACCACGTCATCGGCCGTGAGCACCCGTTCCTGGCCGTCCAGGGTGGTAAAACGCTCCCCTTCAGCGGCCTTGCGCACCACGATCTGGCCGCCTGCCACTTGACGGTAGTCAAAGGCGTGCAGCGGATGTCCCAGCTCCATCATCACCAGGTTGGTGATATCCACCACGTTATTGATGGACCGCACCCCCACCGCCTGCAGCCGGTTGACCAGCCAGGCCGGCGACGGCGCGATGCTGCAGCCGCTGATATAACGGGCGGCGTAGCGCGGGCAGCCGGCCGGGTCATGGACGGTCACACCGACATGCTTGCTGGCCGGCTCCATACCTTGCGGTACGGCAACTGCTGGCATTTTCAAGGGGGTGCCCAACTTGGCGGCGATCTCGCGGGCGATACCGATCACGCTCAGACAGTCGGCGCGGTTGGGGGTCAGGCCGATCTCGAAGATGGTATCTTTCAGCCCCAGGGCGTCAAAAAGCGGCGTACCCAGCTTGAGTTCCGGCGGAAGCACCATGATACCGGCGCTCTCGTCGGCCAGGGCCAGCTCCTTTTCGGAGCAGAGCATCCCGCAGGACTCCTCGCCCCGGATCTTGGAACGCTTGATCTTGAAGTCACCCGGCAGCACGGCGCCGATCTGGGCCAGGGCGACGGTATCGCCCTGTTTAAAGTTCTGGGCGCCGCAGACGATATCCAGAATCTGGCTGCCGGTATCCACTTTACAGAGCGACAGCTTGTCGGCATTGGGGTGCTGGGCCTTTGCCACCACCCGTGCCACCACCACCTCGTCCAGACCGCCGCCGACCTGCTCGACCCCCTCCACCTCAAGGCCCAGCATGGTCAGTAGATCGCCCAGCGCAGCAGGCGCCAGATCAAAATCAACAAACTCCTTCAGCCAGTTATAGGTAACTTTCATGGTCTCACCGGACTAGAATTGTTTAAGAAATCTGATATCGTTTTCAAACAGGAGCCGCATATCGCTGATACCGTACTTGAGCATCGCGATCCGCTCGATCCCCATGCCGAAGGCAAAGCCGGAGATGGTCTCCGGATCGTAGCCCACATGGCGGAACACCTCGGGGTCCACCATGCCCGCCCCCAGGATCTCCAGCCAGCCGGTCTGTTTGCAGACCCTGCAGCCGCTGCCGCCGCAGATCACGCAGGCGATATCCACCTCGGCCGATGGCTCGGTGAACGGAAAGAAACTGGGACGCAGCCGAACGCCGGTCTTCTGGCCGAACAGCTGGTTGGTGAAGATGGTTAGGATCCCTTTCAGATCGGCAAAGGAGACCTTGCTGTCCACCATCAACCCCTCGATCTGATGAAACATCGGGGAGTGGGTGGCATCGGAATCACAGCGGTAGACGGTACCGGGGGCGATGATCCGCACCGGCGGTTTCTGCTTGAGCATGGTACGGATCTGGACCGGCGAGGTATGGGTCCGCAGCAGCAGTTCGTTCTCCACAAAGAAGGTGTCCTGCATGTCGCGGGCCGGGTGTTCGGGTGGAAAATTCAACGCCTCGAAGTTGTACCAGTCATGCTCGATCTCCGGTCCCTCGGCCACCGAAAAGCCCAGGCCGGCAAAGATCTCGCTGACCTCCTCCACCACCAGGGTCACCGGATGTTTGCTCCCCTGCCGACGGCGGCGCCCCGGCAGGGTGACGTCGATCCGCTCGGTGGCCAGACGTTGGGCCGTGGCCGCGTCTCTTGTGGTGGTCAGGGCGGCGTCGATGGCTCCCTCCAGCTCATCCTTGACCACGTTCACCAGTTGCCCCACCTTGGGCCGTTCTTCCGGCGGCAGGGCGCCCAGCCCCTTCATCAGACCGGTCAGTTCGCCCTTACGCCCCAGGTAGCGAACCCGGATCTCGTTCAAGACCTCTTCGGTCGTTGCCGCAGCAATGGCCGCCACGACCTGCTGCCGCATCTGTTCGAGCTGTTCCCGCATATCACACGTATCCTTTAGGGGAGTTAAATTGAAAAAGGGACAGGAGCATAACCACTCCCATCCCTTTTTGTCACCAGCAGTTCCGCGTTACAGCTTGGCCTTGGCCAGTGCCGAGATCTCGGCGAAGCCCTTCGGATCGGTGATGGCGATATCGGCCAGCACCTTGCGGTCGATCTGGACATCGGCCTTCTTGAGTCCGAAGATGAACTTGCTGTAGGACAGCCCGTTCAGCCGGGAAGCGGCGTTGATCCGCATGATCCAGAGGGAACGGAAGTCCCGCTTTTTCACGCGGCGGTCACGGAAGGCGTAATTCAACGCCCGATCCACCGCCTCGGTGGCACTGCGAAACAGCTTGCTCCGTGCGCCACGATACCCTTTGGCCAGCTTCAGCACCTTGTTGCGCCGCTGGCGTGTCTTGAAACCACCTTTTGCTCTCGGCATCTTAGTACTCCTTTAGATGAATTGCCCGATCCGCAAGGGGCCGTTCCTCACGGTTCTGGGTCGGCACGCCGTTGGCGCGCCTGGCTGCCGCCCCTGCTACAGGTACGGAATCAGGGCGGCGATATTCTTCTGATCCACCGCCGCCACCGTGTTGCTCTGACGCAGGTTACGCTTCCGCTTGGTGGTCTTGGGGGTCAGGATATGGCTGGTGAAGGCATGGGCGCGTTTGATCTTACCGGTGCCGGTCTTCTTGAAGCGCTTGGCAGCGGCGCGATTGGTCTTGATCTTGGGCATTGCAGACTCCTTTTGGTCTCTCGACTACAGGGTTATTTTTTCGCCTTAGGCGCTATAATCATGAACAATTGCCGACCATCCACCCGGGGCGCCACCTCAACTACTCCGACATCGGCAAGTTCAGCCGCAAATTTGTCGATCACGGCACGGCCGATATCCTGGTGGGTGATCTCACGGCCACGGTAGACCAGGGTGACCTTGGCCTTGTTGCCTTCCTCCAGGAAGCGGCGCACATGCTTGACCTTGAAATCAAGGTCATGGTCGTCGGTCTTGGGGCGAATCTTGACCTCCTTGACCTGCACCTGCACCTGTTTCTTCTTGGCTTCCTGCTGTTTTTTACTCTGCTGATACTTGAACTTGCCGTAGTCCATGATGCGGCAGACCGGCGGGGTGGCGGTCGGCGAAACCTCCACCAGGTCAAGGTGCCGTGCCTCTGCGGCCTCCAGGGCCTCACGCAGGGTCAGGATACCCAGCTGTTCGCCATCGTCGGCAACCACCCGTACCTCATGGGCACGGATAGCATGATTGATGTTGATCGTTGCGGTTTTCGGGGCGGCTATGGCGACACCTCCTCACAGGATGACAGCATGGATTTACTTATGCGCCGTTACTTCCGAGGCGACAAAGGCGATAAACTCTTCCGGCTTCATGGCTTGCAGGTTGTGACCGTCGCGGAAACGCGGGGTTACCGTGCCCTGCTCCACTTCCTTGTCGCCGATCACCAGCATATACGGAATCTTCTGCAGCTGCGCCTCGCGGATCTTGAAATTCAGCTTCTCGTTCCGCAGGTCTTCCTGCACCCGGATACCGGCGGCGCGCAACTGCTTGAACACCTCCTGCGCATACGGGATCTGGTTATCGGTCACCGTCAACACGACCGCCTGCACCGGCGCCAGCCACAACGGGAAGTTGCCGGCAAAGTGTTCGATCAATACACCAATAAACCGCTCAATGGAACCGAGGATCACACGATGGACCATGACCGGACGCTTACGCTCGCCCTCGCTGGTCACATAGGTCAGATCGAACCGCTCTGGCAGGGTAAAATCGCACTGGATAGTAGCACACTGCCACCGCCTGTCAAGACAATCGCGCAGTTTGATATCAATCTTGGGGCCATAGAAGGCGCCGTCACCCTCATTGATATCGAAGGGACGCCCGGTATCCTTCAGTGCCCCCAACAAGGCGTTGGTGGCCCGCTCCCAGTCTTCGTCACTGCCGATGGACTTCTCGGGACGGGTGGAGAGCTCCATCTCAAACTCAAACCCAAAGATGCCCATCACCTCGGAGACGAACCGCAGCACCCCCTTTATCTCGCCGTCCAGCTGTTCCGGCGTACAGAGGATATGGGCGTCATCCTGGGTGAAGCAGCGCACCCGCAGCAGGCCATGCAGCACCCCGGCCCGCTCGTGGCGATGGACCGTGCCCAGCTCGAAATAGCGTTGGGGCAGGTCACGGTAGCTGCGCAGCTGCGACTTGTAGATCATCATGTGGGCGAGACAGTTCATCGGCTTGATGCCGAAACTCTGCTCATCCACCTCGGTGAAGTACATGTTCTCGCGGTAGTTGTCGTAGTGCCCCGACCGCTGCCAGAGCTCGGTCTTGAGTATCTGGGGGCCTACCACGATGTCGTAACCGCGCTTCACGTGTTCCTTGCGCTCGAAGTCCTCCAGCAGGGTGCGCAGCATGGCCCCCTTGGGGTGCCAGATGGCAAAGCCGGGACCGACCTCATCGGAGAACGAGAACAGGTCCAGCTCGCGGCCCAGCTTGCGGTGGTCGCGGCGCTTGGCCTCTTCCAGCCGGTGCAGGTAGGCCTCCAGCTCCTTCTTGTCCACAAAGGCGGTGCCGTAGATCCGCTGCAGCATCCGGTTGTTCTCGTTGCCACGCCAGTAGGCGCCGGCGATGGAGAGCAGCTTGAAGGCCTTCAGCTTGTTGGTGTTCGGTACGTGGGGACCGCGGCACAGGTCGGCAAATGCACCCTGGCTGTAGATCGCGACCGTCTCGGCGCCGATATCCTGTATCAGCTCCTTCTTGTACGGCTCCCCCATCTTGTCAAAGAAGGCGATCGCCTCGGCGGCCGGCAGCACCTTGCGCGTAAGCTCCTGACCGACGGCGGCCAGTTCAGCCATCCGCTGCTCGATCCGCTCCAGGTCCTCCGGCGTAAAGGGGGTCTCCACATCGAAGTCGTAATAGAAGCCGTTCTCAATAGCCGGGCCGATGGTCACCTTGGCCTGGGGGAACAGCTCCTTGACCGCCTGGGCCATCAGGTGCGAGGTGGAGTGACGGATGATCTCCAGCGCCTCGGGGCTCTTCTCCGTGATAATGGCCACGGTGACGCCATCGGCCAGGGGGGCCGACAGGTCCACCAGTGAGCCGTTCACCTGTCCCGCCAGGGCGGCCTTGGCCAGACCGGCGCCGATGGAAGCGGCCAGGTCGGCCACCGTTGCACCGGCAGGTAACTCCCGTCTTGAACCATCGGGAAGGGTTACGTTGATCAGAGACATGGTCCGTTCTCCAAACAGAAAAGGCATCGGGAAGTGCCGATGCCGCTCGTGAGTTCAATGGTAGGCGCGGGCGGTCTCGAACCGCCGACCTCTACCGTGTCAAGGTAGCGCTCTCCCCCTGAGCTACGCGCCTCCAGCAAGGAATTGTCTAAATAGCAGGTATCGCAATTAGCTGTCAAGCTGTTTTTGCCGCCTTTTGCACCAACAGCGCCACATTCTCCACGTGGGGCGTCTGGGGAAACATATCCACCGGCTGCAGTTCACGGCAGACGTACCCCAGTCCGTCCAGGATATCTAGGTCGCGGGCCAGGGTCTGGGGCGAACAGGAGACATAGACAATCCGCTGCGGCGCAAGCCCGGCCACCTGCTGCAACACCTCCCGCTCACACCCCTTGCGGGGCGGGTTCAGCACCGCCAGATCCACCCGCTCCTCATCCTCCAGCAATTCGGCCAAGAGCTCCCGCACATCACCGGCCTCGAAGCGGCAGTTACGCCGCTGGTTCAGCTTGGCGTTACGCCGGGCGTCGGCCACCGCCTCGGGGTTCATCTCGATCCCCAGCACCCGCTTGGCCTGGGGGGCCAGGGTCAGGGCGATGCCACCGATGCCGCAGTACAGGTCCAGCACGGTCTGGCTTCCATCCAGACCGGCTTGTTCCAGCACCGCGTTGTAGAGCAGGGCGGCGGCCTCGTTATGGACCTGCAGGAACGAGCGGGGCGAGATCAGCACCTCCACCTGCCCGATCCGGTCCTGAACGGCCTGCTGTTTGGTGATGAAGTGATCGTGGGGGCCGAAGATCACGTTGCCTTCACTGCTGTTCACGTTCTGGCAGACCACCACCACCTGCGGCACCCGCTCCTGGATGAAACGGGCCAGGTGATGGATCTCGTTGAAGGCCCGGCGGTAGGTGACAAAGGTCACCATCGCCTCGCCCGTGCTCACCGAAACCCGCACCACCAGATAGCGCAGGATGCCGCTCTTGTTCTTCTCCTGCCAGATCGGCACCTTGAGCTTGGTAATACCTTCGCGGGCGGCCGTGATCACCCGGTTTACCAGGGGGTGATGCAGGGGGCACTCCTCCAGATCCACCACATCGTGACTGGCGCGACGGTAGATACCGATGTACGGATCGGCATGGGAGCCGGCCACCGCCAGCTTGGCAGTGGTGCGGTAATGCATCCGCTGGTTGGGGCTGAGCGGTTCCAGCACCTTGACCTTTTTCAGTGAAGGATAGGCGTTCAGCTCCGATTGCACCTGGCCATGCTTCCATTTGATCTGCTCGGCATAGCGCATTCCGATCAGCGGACAGCCCAGACAGTCGCCGGCATCGCCACAGATCGGCTGTTTGGTGCGCAGTGCCGACGGCTGAGTCAGCTTAATCAGATCGGCATAGACGGCCGTTTTGCCCAGATGGCTGATCCGCGCCAGGCAACGGTCCTGGGGCAGCGCCCCGGCCACCAGAATCGTCTTACCTTCGTAATGGGCCACCCCGAGACCGTCAGGGTCGAGCCGCTCGATCAGCAACTCCAGCGTGGTGCCCCGCTTGGGCCCGGCAGCTGTCCGTTCCTGCACGGCCGGTTTTGCTTCAGTTCCTCGGGTTTTTTTGCGTTGCTGCTTCATGGCATGCTCCGTTGGCGGGCCGCCTCAAACAGCACGATGCCACCGGCCACCGAGGCGTTCAAGGATGAGACGCCACCGTACTGCGGGATCGCCACCAGACCGTCGCACTGCTTGCGCACCAACGGCCGCAACCCCTCCCCTTCACTGCCGATCACCAGCACCAGGTTGCCGCGCAGGTCGGTTTGATAGATATCTTTTTCTGCCTCGCCGGCCAGGCCGTAGACCCAGCAGCCGGCTTTCTTCAGCTGTTCCAGGGCCTGCGCCAGATTGGTGACCTGGATGACCGTAACCGTCTCAACGGCGCCGGCTGCGGCCTTTTCCACCACCGGCGTGATGCCACAGGCCCGATCCTTGGGGATGATCACCGCCTGGGCCCCGGCGCAGGCCGCTGAGCGGATCAGGGCCCCCAGGTTGTGCGGGTCCTGGATGGCGTCCAGCATCAGCAGAAAGAGCGGAGGCGCATCCCCTGCCCGTCCGGCCAGAAAGTCATGCAGATCGGCATAGGCAAACGGCGCCACCCGCAGCACCACCCCCTGGTGGTGGGGATTGCCGGCCAGACGCTCCAGATCGGCCCGCTCACGCCGCCGCACCGGCACCCCTCGTTCCTCGGCCAGGGCCGCCAGCTTGGCGATCCGCTGATCGCTGCCGCTTTGCTGCACAAAAAGCTCAAAGGCCCTGCGATTTCCACGCAGGGCCTCACGGACCGGGTTGACACCGTACAGGATGTCGTCGCTCATGGCGTCCCCTTCACGATCTCGTCTACGATCAGATCGGCGGCCTGCACCGGATCGGCAGCCTTGGCAATCGGCCGGCCGATCACCAGATAATCGGCCCCGGCCCCGACCGCCTCGGCCGGGGTCATGATCCGTTTCTGGTCGTCCACCGCGGCAATGGCCGGCCGCACACCGGGGGTCACGATCAGAAAATCAGGGCCGCAGGCCGCGCGGATGGCCCGAATCTCCAGGGGCGAAGCCACCACCCCGTCCATGCCGCTCTCTTTGGCCAGCCTGGCCAGCCGCACCACCATCTGCTCCACCGGCTGTTCGATGCCGACCGCCCGCAAGGTCTCTTGGGTCGAGGAGGTCAGAATGGTAACCGCCAGCAGCCGGGGGCGCTCTGCATCAGTAAACTGTTTACGCACCGCGCTGGCGGCCTTCTCCATCATCTCCGGCCCGCCCAGGGCGTGCAGGTTGGCCAGTCTGACCCCCAGCCGGCCGGCGGCCAGCATGGCCTGGGCCACGGTGTTGGGGATGTCGTGGTATTTCAGGTCGAGGAACACCGCACCGCCGTGGCGCCGGACCGCTTCTACGGCAGCCGGTCCGGCGGTGGTGAACAGCTCCTTGCCCACCTTGAACATCCCTACCTTGCCGGCCAGCAACTCCGCCCAACGGTCGATCTCACCCAGTTTATCCAGATCCAGGGCGAAGATGATCTTGTTTTTCGCTTCATCGCGGGTCATCTGCATCTAGCCTCATCATTCAATTTTTTTCGTATAAGCAGACTTCATAGCATTGCTAACTAGGCAGTTGCAAGCGACTTCATGTAAAACCACGTAACATTTGACATGCGTCACGTTACAGATTACAGTCATGACATGATCAAGAGCTTTGCCGACAAGCAGACTGCCCAACTCTACACTGAAGGCAAATCAAAACGATTGCCGCCTGATGTAGTAAAACGGGCTGTGCGACGTCTGGAATACATCGATCTGGCAACAACGCTCGACGATCTGAAGGTACCCCCCAGCAACCGGCTGCACGCCTTGAAGGATGACCGCGCAGGCCAGCATGCCATCTCAATAAACGATCAGTGGCGGATATGCTTCAGATTTATTGATGGCGATGCGTACGATGTCGAGATAACCGATTACCATTAACGAGGACCAACCATGAGCATAGCCAACACCAAAAAACGGATGATCGCTCCTACCCATCCCGGTGAAATGCTGCGGGAGGACTTTATGCCCGATTTCGGCCTGAATGTCTCCGCCCTGGCCACCTCGCTGGGTGTGTCACGCCAGACCGCCAACGAGCTGGTGCAATGCCGCCGGGCAATTACACCGGTGATGGCGCTGCGCCTGTCGCACCTGTTCGGCAATGCATCCCTTTTTTGGTTGAATGCGCAAAACGCCTATGATCTCTGGCATGCGGAACGGAAGTATCAACGGGAGTTGGAAGCGGTGGTGCTGCTTAAGGCGGCATAGAAACGGGCGGCGACCTGAGACGCCTTGCGTTACGTAGCATATCACCGGAATACCTGCTGGATCTATCGTTGGTCACCGTCACCGTCACCGCGCCGCCGGCGTCACGGTATCGGTAAAAGTCGCCATGGGCTGGGACCACCTGCAACAGGCCGCAGCAGCAAACAAGGATGCACAACACCTTTCCCATGGGAATACCCCGCCGATATGAGCAGGGGCGCCGGAGCGCCCCATGTTAGATTCTACTGCATATGCAACTTTTAATTCACGTTATAATTTTGAGTTGTTACAACCTTACCGGGGCTCGTGACCGTTACCGTAAAAATTCCTCGACCTGCTGAAGTGGCAGGGGCAACATTGCCATCACTAAGGACGACACCAAGGGTTACTCCTGACTTTGCTGCAGAGTTCGGGAAAGTATAATTTGTGGAAACAAGCGTAATACCCTGAGATACACTAGTATACGCAAATGAAACGGTAGTACCGGAAGGCATAGTGTTGCCGTTTCTATCGGACACACCGATACTGCATGACGTCGAGCCCCCCATACTGACCGGTATGGCAGAGCCGCAACTGTTAGTTATGCTTGCAGCTGAAGTTGCCATCACTAATACTGAGTTGCTGAAGACATCTTTTGTTTTAGGCGCCCCAATGCTAGCAACGCCTTGAAGCACGCCGTTGTAGAATCCATCCGGTCCATTGAAAACACCATCCCCATTGAAATCAATAAAGGTTTCATTGGCGTCACGGATACCGTTCTCGTTATCATCGCGGAATGCTTCCGAGTCATCAGTGAATTCACCGCAACTACGGCTAGTTGCAAGGCCGGTGCCGTTGGGAACCGGCGTACAGGAACCGTCAGCAAGCCCATTGCCATTTACATCCAAAAATCCCTCTTCGCCTATGGCATAGGCCAAAATAACCGCACGGCCATTTTGGGAGGCTTGTGGAGCCACGGGGCGAGGATTCTGACTGGTCCAGGTGACCGAGCAACTGCCCCCCGAGGTGGTGCAGGAAGGCTGGATACTGCCACCGCTGGTGGTAAAGTAGACTGCCGTACCATCTGGCACCGGGTTATGGAAGTGGTCCGAGAGCCGTGCGGTTACTGTCGTTGTAATTCCGTCCATATTCCAAGATTCTGGACTCAAATTGGCAATGGAAATGGAAAAACCGTCCTGGGACGGGAGCCCGGTGGATACCACCAGCTGTTCGGATTGGGTCGTGATATTGGTACCTCGCACGGTTGCTGTTACACGTACCGGCGTAGCAATAGTTCCCGAGTAAACCTGCACCGAAACCGTACCATCTGAACCGGTACTTCCTGATGCCGGATTAGAGAGGGAGAGGCCACCGACGGCGGTATTGAGGGCAAAATCTACCGTGGTGTTGGGCCGCGGCGCCCCGCTTGAATCGAGAACCTTGAATACCACCGTGGAGACCTCGGACTTGCCGATGCCGCCGGTCCCTTTCAGGGCTAGGTTGGTGGGGGTAGCGCTCAGATAGGTGATTGAACCGGCGCTGAGCGGCGTGACGCTGACGGCTGCCGTGGCGCTGGAGTTGTTGATGGTGGCGGTAATGGTATCGGCGCCGGTCAGGGTGAGGGCCTTGAAGGTGGTGGTGGCGACGCCGTTTACCGTGCGAACCGGCGAGCTGATGGTGGCGGTACCCGCTGCTGCCGCCACGCTGGTGAAGTAGACATCAACCTCTTGCCCGGTGTAGACGTTGTTATTGGCATCAAGCACCGAGACCGAGACGCTGGTGGTGCCGCCATAGGAGAGGGTGGCAGCCCCCAGCGTAACGGCAGAGAGGTGTAACGGCGGCAGATTTACCTGGAAATTTCCGGTCTTGACATAGGTGGTGCCGTTATAGGTGGCGCTGGCGGTCACCTGCCCCTGGCCCGCCGTGGTGCCGGCCATGAGGGTAACCGAAGCCTTGCCCTGTACGTCCGTTGTTGCGGTGGCTGCGCTCAAGGTCCCCAGGGTGGTGGTAAAGTTCACCGTTACCCCACTTGCGGCAGTTCCGTCTGCCTTGGTAAAGGTGGCGGTGATCGTGGTATTTTCACTCTGCGCCAGGGCGGTCTTGGCAACGGTGACGGTGTTTGTCCCCGTCGTACCGCCCGGGTTGCTGATAGGTGTCAGGTTCTGCGACGACCCGCCGCTGCCGCCGCAGCCGACGAGCAGCATCATCAGGACCGCAGGCAGGACACACCATCGTATCATACGGAATAAGGCCATATCCGATCTCCCTTATTTGTAGTAGCCGACATTCACGGTCTGCTGATTGCCGTTGGCATCGGTCACCGTGACCGTAGTGGTGGTTTGGGTGACGCCTGAGGCGGTCAGCTTGGTCAAGGTCACCGTTGTCCCCGAGATGGTGGCGCTGATGTCGGCGGGGGTTGCCGAAGAGACCGCATAGGGACTAATGCCGCCGGACACGGCGACCGTTAGCGCAGCACCGGCCGTGCTGGTGCTGACAAAGGAAACGGCCTGCGGGGTGACGGTCATGGGGGATACGGCGGGGATGCGGGCGATCTGGGTGGAGGAGAGGCCGCCGGTTGTGGCGGTGATCGTGATATCCACCGGGTAGGCCAGTTGGGTCACCTTCCAGGGGCCTATGGTGACGGTGCCGGTTGCATCACTGGAGAGTTTGGCGGAACGGGAGTCAATGACCGTGTTGTTGGAGACAAAGGTCGCCGTGTAGCTGATTTCGGTATTGGGCAGAACGGTGGCCCCGCTTGCCGGTGTATAGACCGCGGTGGTCATGACACTATAGGCCCCGCCGGTCAGATCGGTAGCGGTTATGGGGTTTACTGTCAGCGTACCGTTGGTGGCCCCGCTGCCACTTCCGCATCCGGCCAGCAGCGCCAGCCCAAAAACCATGAAGATAAATCGTTTCAACATGCCTGCCTCCCGTTGTACGTGTAATATGAAAAGGGCTTAAACGTTGTTGTTCAGTATCCTCGGCGTGATAAAGATCAGCAGCTCGGTGCGGGTCTTTTCCACCGAGTTGGACTTGAAGAGGCCACCCAGAAACGGAATATCCTGCAGAAACGGCACGCCGTCGTCGCTGTTGGTGTCCCGCTCCACGTAGATCCCGCCGATGACGGTGGTCTCGCCGTCCCGCAGCATCATCTCGGTGGTGGCCTCTTTCTTGTTGATGGCCGGTATGGTGCCGCCGGCCACGCTGGATCCGGGGGCGTCGTTTTTGGCATCGATCTTCATCACGATGGTGCCGTTGGGGTTGATGTTGGGGGTCACCTCAAGGGAGAGGGCCGCCTCGACGAACTGGGTCTGCACCTTGTCGGAGGTGGATGAGGTGTAGGGTATCTGCTGCCCCTGGGTGATCTTGGCGGCCTTGTGGTTCAGGGTGGCCACCCGCGGCGTGGAGACGATACGGACCAGACCGGCGCTGACGGCGGCGTTCAGGCGCATGTCCAGCTTGATGTTGCTGGCCAGGGTGCCGAAGGAGATACCGGCCGAGGCGCCCGGCTGACCGCTGACGCCGGTGCTTGGGGGGACGGTGGAGGTGAGACCGCCGAAGCTGGTGTCCATGGAGTTGATACCGGCGATGGAGGCGGAGCCGTCACGGTAGTGAATGCCCCAGTTGACCCCCAGGGAGCGGGTGAAGGTGCTGGTGGCCTCGACGATGCGGGCCTCGATCATCACCTGACGTTCCGGGACATCCAGGCTTTTCAGGAGGGTGCGCATGTCGTTCACGGCGTCTTTGACATCCTTGACGATCACCTTGTTGGTGCGGGCATCGGCGGTGATGGTGCCACGGTCGGTCTTTAGGGCCTTGAACTGATCCACGATGGTGTTCAGATCAGCGTAGTTCACGTCGAACATGGCGGTCTCGAGCGGTTCGCTCTTGAGGGCTGCCTTGCGCATGTCGACCTCCTCATCCAGCAGGGATTTGAACTTACCCTTGCCCCGGATGAGGATGATGTTCCCCTCCTCGCGCTTGTCCAGATTCTTGGTGTCCAGGATGATGTCCAACGCCTGATCCCACGGCACGTTGACCAGCTTCAGGCTGATGGTGCCCCCCACCTCATCACCCAGGACGAAGTTCTTGTTGCTGACCTCGGAGAGGAGCTGGAATATCTTGCGCACATCGGCGTCGGCGAACTCAAGGGTGACCTTGCGGCCGGTGTAGATCCGCTTGCCGGCCACGGTGGGCTCGTCGGTGAGCTGTTTTTCCATCGCAGACGACGCCGGAGAGGCCGCAGCAGCAGGTGCTTCCTGATGGGCCGCCGGGTGGACAAAAGAGGCCGGTCTGGCCGGATGTCTGAACTCCAGATAGATGACATCCGCCTCGCGCCGAAGCTGGAACGGCGCATCGGCACGCATGGCCACCCTTATGATGGTATCCGTCTCCTTCCGGGTATGGACCTGGATCGGGGTGATGCGGAGCACCGGGGTGTTGAAGTTGCGGGTCTCAAAGGAGCGGCGCAGGGCGTTGGGCAGCAGGGCGTTTTTGATCCGCAGGGAGACAAAGCCGGCGGACTTGACCGGTTCATCCACCACCGGCGATCCGCTGGCCGTTATGGTGATACGGGTCAGGCCATCGAGGACCTGAAAATCAATGGCCTTCACCTGGGGCGGGGCGCTGTGATGCATAACCTTTGCAACCGGTTCAGCGGGCACAACGGGGGTAAGTTTTACCGGCGGAGGAGAGGCCACCGGTTGCGTTTGGACAACGGCCGCCGGGGCCGCCTTGGCCGCTGCAGCGGCGGCGGCAGGCTGCGGCTGTTTCCGGCCGGGAATGGCCAGGGTGGCGGGGAAACGGACCAGCAGACCATCGGCGGTGGGCTCCACCACGGCGTCGTTCAGGTTGTCGGTGAGGAGATCGAGCACCACCCGCACCTTGCCGAAGGAGGTGCCGATGCGGGCCGTGGCGACACCGGCGGTGTTGAGGCTGACGATCTTCAGGTCAGGCGCCGCCATGGCAGCGGGGATATCGATCACCAGGCGGTCCGGCTTGTTGAGCCTGAACTGCCTGAAGGCCGGGGTACCGCCGGTCATCTGGATGGCGATCCCCCCTCCCCGCGGGACAACGCCGGTGATGACCGGCTGACTTGAGGCGGTGGCTGCAGGCGCGGCCGCAGGGGCCGATGCAGCGGCTACCGCCGGAGTTGCTGCGGCGGCAGGGGGCGTCACCGGCGGCGGCTGGTAACCGGGAAAGGTGACCTTCAGCACCCCTTCCTTGTCCGGCAGCGGGCTGATCACGGGGTCGAGGTCCTGGGCCAGCTCGATCTCCATCCTGGTAAGGGTGCCGGCATCGGTGTCGTAACGCTTGATGGTGACCCGTGTGAAGGGTCCTCTCCCCGCCACTGTGGCCGCCATCCCCTCCGCAGGCTGGGCCTGGGCGAGATCGAGCACCAACCGCGCAGGCCCGGTGGTCTTGTAGCTGGTATAGGTGACCGGAGCCGACAGGGTGATCAGCAGCGCCGTGTGCTCCCCTTCGCCCTCCACCGCAATCGATCGGATAGTGGCGTTGTGCGCCTTGCCCGACGTTGGCGCCGATGGCGCCGCTGCAGCCGCAGTGCCTGCTGAGACCGTTGCAACGGCGCAGAGCGCGGCCAGGCCAAGGGTGAGTTGCTTCAGATGCCATTTCATCGGGGACACTCCTTACGGTTTCCTCAGCAAGGGGATGCGTATCGTTTCTCTGCGGATCTTGCCGCTGTCATCGCGGAACTGCTCCACCACCTCAACCCCGGTGAGGGTGATGGCGGCGACCTTGCCGTCGTTCTTACCGATGGTCATACCGGGCCTGATGACGTAGGCCTTGCCGCCGGGGTCCACCACCAGGGCCTTGTTACCCCGAGGGTCGGCCACGATGCCGATCAGACGGAACTGCGAGACATCGTAGCTGAGGATCGGCAGCGCATCACGGCGGAGCTGTTTCGCATCGGCCGGCGTGGCGACCTTCACCGCCACAAACGGCTTGAACGGGTCTTTCTTGGTGCTGAAATCGAACTGATTCACCGCCGTGGGGGAGACAACAGCCGAGCTGACCGGCTTCTGCACCGCCTTGCCGGCAGGGGACAGGGGCTTGGACGCCTGGGGGCCCGCCGACGCCGGGGGGGGTGGCGACCCCTTCTTGCAGCCTGCCAGGGCCATCACCAGGAGGCCGAGCAGCACGAGCAGCAGACGGCAGGCGCTATTTCTTCGGCTTGGACTTGGCATTTTGGATCTCTTTCTCGCTGAGGAACCGGAAGGTGGTGGCCAGACAGTTCACCTTGGTCATCATCCGGTTGTTCACATTCTTCACCTCGGCAAAATCGACGTTTGAGATGTTCACGATCCGTGGGAGGGTTGCAACGGCGGCGAAGAAGTTGGCCACACTGTAGTATGACCCGGAGACCGTGATATCCACCGGCACCTCGGCGTAAAAGTCCTTGGGAACCTCAGGCCGTGGTTTGAAGATCAGAAAATCCAGGCCTGCGTTCTGCCCCAGGGTGGTGATACTGGTCAAAAGCGACGGGATCTCTTTGGAATCGGGCAGCTCGGTCAGGGCCTGGGTCAGCTCCCGGTTCAGGTCGTCGTACTCTTTTTTGAGCTTGGGGAGGTTATTGGCGATCCTGGTCTTGTCAGTCACCTCATCCTGCAAACGGGAGAGGTTGTCACGGAGCGTGGTTAACTCCTGCTGACGCGGCAGGTAGAGAAACCAGACGAGGAGCGCAGCCTCAACCACCAGGACCAGTGCCAGGATGCCGAGCTTCTGCTTGGTGGGACGTTTGAGCAGTTGTTCCAGTCGTGGATCCATAGGAGAACCCTTTTCGGTGAATAGAGCTACGTTACTTCTTCGGCGCGCCCGGCTGTTCCGGCGGTTTGGGATGTTCCAGCCGGAGCGACAGGTCAAACCGCTTCAGCTTGAGTCCGGAGACATCCTGCTGCTCGGAGACCACCAGCTCAACCCGTTCATAGTCGGCGGATGCCTCCAGGGCCCGGATGAACTGGGCGATCAGCTCCTCATTCATGGAGAGACCGGTGATCCTGACATCATCTCCATTTTCCTTGTAGGAGAGGAGCCAGAGCTGATCGGGGGTCACGTTACTCAAGGTGGCAAGCCGTTCGGCCGGGCCCGATTTGTTCTTCCGCAGCGTGGCCAGGACGTCGAGTTTCTTCTTGACCTCGTCTTTCAACTTCTTGATGGCATCCAGCTTGCCGATCCTGGTCTTGAGTTCGCTGATCTTGGCGTTGGCCGCCGCGATATCGTTCTTGGTGCTGGATATCTGCGCCACCCTGATGAAGAAGAGGATGAGGATGATCGCAAGCACCGCGCCGGCGCTGATGCCGGCGATGGCCAACTGCTGGAGGGCAGACTCCTTCTTCTTAGCGGCGCGAACCGGGAGCAGATTTATTCTGATCATTTATCCCCGACCCTCCGTATGGCCAGCCCCACCCCAACCGCCATCAAGGGGGCGATCTCCTGCAGATACTCAGGATCGAAATCCTTCTCGTTGTACGTGATGGCGGCAAAGGGATTGAGGAACCGCACCTCCATCCCCAACCGCTCCTGCAACGCCTCGCGCAGACCCTGCACCTTGGAGCCGCCGCCGCTCAGACAGATGGCCCCGATCCGGTCCTCATTAGCGGCCGTCGAGTTATAGAAATCAATGGAACGGCGGATCTCCTGGGAGATGGTGTCGTTGACCCGGCCGATCACCTCATGCAGGGGCTGCGTTGCCACCTCATGGGCCAGCATCTTCAGGGATTCGGCCTCCTGGCTCCCCACACCCAGCTGCTTCTGGATCTCCTCGGTGTAGAGGTTCCCCCCCATCTGCACGTCACGGGTAAAGAGGGAGGTCTCACCCCGCACCACGTTCATGTTCATGATGCTGGCGCCGATGTTGACCAAGGCCAGCACATCCTCACCGGAGACCGCGGCGCCCAGCTCCCAGGCGTTCTGGAGGGCGAAGCCGTCCACATCCATGACGGAGAGGGTAAGACCGGCATCGGCAAACATGGCGACATAATCGTTGATGATATCCTTCTTGCTGGCCACCAGAAGCACCTGCATCCTGGCTGGGTCAACCGGATCGGCCCCCAGGATCTGAAAATCGAGATGCACATCCTTGATGTCGAACGGGATATACTGTTCAGCCTCCCAGCCGATCTGGTCCTCAAGCTCTTCGCTGGTCATGGCTGACAGGCTGATCTTGCGGATAATGACCGCGTTGCCCGAGATGGAGCAGGCGACCTCCTTGGCCTTGATCCCCAGACTGGCGATGAGATTTTTAATCGCATCCACCACCGAGCCGCTATCCATCAGGCTGTTGTCCACAATGGCCTCGGGCGGCAGGGGCACGATACCTATGTTCTGCAGCTGGTAGCCGTCCTTGATGCGGGCGAGCTGCACCAACTTGACCGAGCTTGAACCGATGTCGATGCCGACCAGATCTTTTTTCTTCCCGAACAATCCGAACATGGCGCCTACCTGTCACCCCTGGTCTTGAAAGACCTTGTCACGGTCTTCCAGCGTATAGCCGAGCGCCAGGATGATCTTCCGCATGGTCTCGAGGCGACAGGCCTCACCCCGCTCGACCCGGTCGATGGTAACGACCGACACCCCTGCCTTACGGGCAAGCTCGGACTTGCTCATCAACTTTTTTTCGCGTAGCACCTTGACGTTGTTTTGCATATCCCTGTGCTTTCCGGCATATAGTGACGACTGTGGCTCTATGTACCGCAATTAAATGTATTGTCAAGAAATTTTATAAAATTATAGGTAATTGATGCACAAATAAAAAGGCCGGGGGAGAGACCCCGGCCCGGTGCGCGCGACTCGAATAGACTAATAGGCGTACAGGACATCAAGTGTAGCATGGGCAGTGGGATTGTCTTTCCGTTCTCCCTGCACCTCCATGCGATAGATATACGGGACCTGCTGCGGGGTTAGAAGCGATGAGGATTCAGCCACCCCCGACCCTTCCAGCTGCAGGCCGCTGGTGTCGGAATTACCCGGTACGGTATCGATAATCTTCGAATAGACGATGAACGGGTTAGCTCCGTTGGCTGCCTGAAGATTGAAACTCATGTCGGGCGACTTTGTAGGGTCAGAAACGCTGCTGCAACCGCTGGGCCAGTTTGAGGTGGCCTTCAGCAACTTGCTCTGCAGACAGGTCTGGTTGGTGAGAACCGTCAGGTTGATATTACTGAAGCTGGTCTGAACCGTGTTGATCAGGCTTGCGCTGGAGTAATTCTGCAGCACCGTGGGCAAGATGTCTTTCAGCACCACCTCTGAGCCGCCGTATGAGGCGTCAAGGGCGGTATGGTATTTTTTGTACTGCGATGACTGGGTAATCCCCTGCGTTACCATATACAGGAGCGCCATGATGATGGTGAGTGAGATAAGGGTCAGCATGAGTGCCGTGACCAGCGCGATCCCCTCTTTTTCACGTATAAAGGTCATGGAAGCGTTCCTCACTGATTAGCCTGCAGGTTCTTCGGACTCACCACCAACCGGTACAGCTTCCAACGGTAATTGCTCCAGCCCGCTGCGGTGATATCGTAGCTTCTGGTGAGACTCGCCTCGCCGGGATCACCCACGACGATCGGTGAAGGGCTGGTATAGCCGGTATCCTTACGCCCGTTCTGCGCCAACACATACACCTTGACCATCTTCAGGCTGTCTCTGATCAGGGAAGGACTGGCCAGGGCCGCCTGCACCTCTGCCGTGGAGGCAAAGCCGGCGACGTTGTTCTGGGTAACCACCGTGCCATCGGCGTTCGACCAGGTATCGATGAGCCCATCGGTGCCAGGTGAGCTGCCGTTACGCAGATCCCAGCCAAGCACCACCTGCATATCGGCCACACAGTCAAGCACCGGATAGTAGGTCAGCCTGCCGTCATCCTGATTGACCACCGCCTTGTACAATTCCCCCGTATTGGGTGCGCAGACCGTCGGCATCTTGCCTGCGGCTGATGGGCGGGCCACGAAATAGTCGGTACGGTTAAAGGGCATCCTGATCGTTGCGCCACCATCCAGACCGTACACCACATAATTACTGCTGTTCGTTGAATAATTCGCAAAGGCGCTGTTGCTGTAGGCAAAATAGAAACTGCTGGAGCCGCTTCCCGCCGGATCAGGGACCAAGGTCAAGGTGTTGGAGGAGGTGGTGAGCTTGCGCGTCAGCAGCACCACCGCATCGTTGGTGGAGAGGTTTTCGCTGGCCGAGGGCCAGACATGGGGTGTCACGGAGCCAGGAAGATAGGTGAGATAGGTCCATTTCTGGGCCACGCCATCGCGGCTGGCGCTGGTGGCCTTGATAGCCAGATAATCGGAGTTCATGGCAATGGTATAGCTATTACCCGATTCACTGCCCGTATCCTGGGTACCCACCGGTATATTATTCCCGGTGACAATGGCGCGGGGGGGGACGGTGAGTGACGGTTCGTTGAAACTGCTGGCCGGCGATACGGATGCCTCACCGACGTACCCGCTGTTCAGGGGTTCGGTGTACAGACCATAGCCGGCCTGCTGCAGGTCGTGGCGCATCATCTCAAGCCCCACAATCCCCTCCGTATTGCTCTCTTCACTCCTGAAGATCTTTGCCGATTGCGATAACACCACCTTGAAGGCATCTGCGGTGATGATGATCACCACGATAAAGATGGCCATCACAATGACTAGTTCGATGAGGGTGAAGCCCCGCTGGTTGTTTTTCATGATACCTACCTGTGCCCTCGTGACCTACTGGTTCGTCTTTGAAATGACCGAAATCGTACTGTGCTCGTAGCGAACCCCCTTAATCCACCAACTGACAACGATATTGACCTGTTTGGAGTTGGCAAGTGCGGTGCCGCTCCGGACCACCGAATAGTTCTTGAATCCCCCCATAATCTGTCGCGGCACCGGGGGATAGAGACGGGTCGTTGTGGAAACCAGGTCAAACCCCTTGGCCAGTTCGGTGCTCATGTACTGGTCAGCCACACTCACCGCCTCATTCCTGATCTGATTATTCATATTGTGGTTTAATGCCACGTTCACCGCCTGCAGCAGTCCCAGCAGGCCGACCATCATGATGACCACCGCCACCATAAACTCTATCAGCGTGAAACCACGGCTAGTTTTGAACACAGGTCCCTCCCGACATCTGTCCGATATTGATCCGCGATGCAGAGACCACGACACAGTCAAAGGCAGCGCCGCTCCCGACCGGATTAACCCTGATCGTATCCCAGTCGTTGGTAAACCCGGTGATATCGAACTGGAAGATCCGGTCACCGATGGAGGAGCCGCTCCCCTTGGTGAACTGGTAATGCACCCCCTTGTTGAGGATGATCTCAGCGGGTTGCACCGTTGAGGTCCTCTTCTCGTCCGGGGAGCTGTACCGGCGGAGGATATACCCCAGCCCATCGGTGTTCATGATCAGGGCGTGACTCTGCTTCCGGTAGATCGATTCCGTCCGGGCGGTATTCAGATCTGCCATAAGCTCCCGCGTCTGGCGTTCAATCTGCGATTTACGCTGCCACTGGTTGAAGTTGAGGGTGGCAAGGGAAAGGAGGATGGCGATAATGGCGATCACCACCATGAGCTCAATCAGCGAGAACCCCGTGCTGCTCCGTCGTTGCCTCATGAGTGCCTCCCCTCCTTTCCCCTCGAACGGTAGCCTACAGTTCCCGTATCTGCAAAAACTTCTTCACCGGCGGTGGATTAGTGATGAGCGACAGCCCCTGGGCCGTGGGGGGGACCCCGGAGATGGGGGAACTGAGCCGACGCCCGTCATACCCCTTGTTGGTGGGGTTACTGAAGGCAGAAGAGAGGCTGACCTCGGCAAAGGCGCCGGTCGAGACCTGCATCAAGGCCTTCCCCTGCATGGAGCGGGCCGGCGGCAGGCCTCCGGTATCATACCGCACCGCCCAGATCAACGAATCGCCACCAAACTTGCAGATATCGCTACTCGGCTTGAAGGTGGTAAAGAAGACCGCCCCGGACGGCGACGCGAGGGGGTCGGTAATATCACGCTCTGCCGATGAGTTCGAATCACTGGCCGCGAGATTGATGAACCAGCCGGGATCAGTCGCTTGCAGCGTGCTTGCCGGCGCCAGCGTGGCAGATCCGGTTTGGTCCACAAGGGCACTGGGCACCGGGTCGGTGCAATTCTTATCCAGGGCGTTATTGGTGCCGCCCGCCACGTTGAGGAGGGTGCTGAACCGACTGCCACGGTTGAAGGTTGAGTAACAGGGTTCCTTTACCCCGTACAACGCCTGTTGCTGATTGGGGTTGTCCCCTTTGTAGAAGAACCTGCCGGTGCCGAAGTAGATCCAGAGGTTATAATTCTTGCGATCCTGCAGCTTGGTCACCGAGGTGGTCACCGGCCCGATGCCGCTGATCAATGAAGAGGCCTTCCAGGTGCTGGGATCGGTACTCTCGTTGGTGATCAGACGTATCACCCCGCCCTTCGACCAGGTATTGGAGACGCTATCGTATTGGGTATAGCCGATGTAGACGGCATCGTCGCTGTACCAGCCGGGAGCGCTCTGATTACCGCGATCGGTATCGATCCAGCTGGTGCTGAGGGAACCGGCAAAGGCTTGGGATGGCAGGCTGGTGCCGTCGTAGAAGGTGTCGATGGTCCGTACCAGGGTACCGTCCGCCAGATCGACCACATAGATATGGAGCTGCTGGTCGGATTGGCCCTGAAACTGGCGCGTCACGGTATTGATCGGCCCGGTGGGACCCGAGGCGAACACGGCGAACCAGCGGCCGTTCTTGCTGTTATCCGGCGCCCCGTTCGTCGTGGCGGCTATCCGGACAATGGCAGGGCCAGGCGTGGTAAAGCCCAAATTCCCGGCTGCCGAGGTGGTCCCGGGGAACTCCCACAGGTATTTCGGATTGTTCGGATCGGTGACATCCAATGCGAAGTAGGAGGAATACCCCACCGCAGAGGTGGCGCTGGTCCCCTTGACCGCGGTCTTGACGCTGCCGCTCGGTGCGGTTTCCGTGGTGTCGCCGTTCCATTTGGCCGCGCCGCCGTACCCCATCCCCCCCACGAGGACAGTACGCCAGTTGGTACCGTTACTGGTATCCTTGGCGCAATCCCAGTAGTTGGCGCTCGCGTCGCAGTTGCTCGGCTTGCCCACACTGGCGTCAACGATCATCGAGGTTTTGTCGACGTAATACAGGTGGCAGTAGTTGGGGTTTGAGAGATAGTCGAGATAGGGGAGCGCCTGTTTCGGGATAAAACTCCACATCTCCCGCCCCAGATCGTCAGCGGAGGTGGCCAGCGTACCGGAGGCGTTGTCAAACTCCGCCTTGTCGTAGGCGCCGCTCAACTCTTTCAGAACTCCCAGCTTGAAGGCGTGCAGCATGCCGTCATTGCCTCCGACAAAGACCATGCCGCGGGAGGTATAGGCCGGGGTCGAGATGAACGCCTGGTAGCTGGTATCGCCATACCCGTTGGGAGCCGGTTTCTGATAGCTGTTCAACGGCACACTGGCCACCAGCTTGGGGGTGGAGGAGACAATATCCCCCAGCTTCCATTCACGGTAATAGTTACTGTCGCTGGTCACGCAGTTCGAACCGGCCACATAGTTGGTGCTGGAGGGATTGCAGGCATCGATCTCCACCTTGCGGGGACGGTACGTGGTGCCGTCACTGTCTGGCGGCTGATCCGTACCCTGGATATAGTTTATCAGCTTGCCTGCCTTGGTTGCATCCGCCGTTACCCCCTGGGGGGTCAACAGCGAGAGGAAATTGCCGTTAGCGGTCAGGGTGGAGATATTGGACGTGCCGAAGGTGGTCAGTTTGGTGGTGGGGTCGTCAAAACCGGTGCTGGTTATATCGGTATGGGTATAGATGGTGCGCGGATCAGTGGCAAGGGTCCGGGCCCACAGCTTGCGGCCCGCCTTCCAGAGGGAACGAACGTTATCCGGGTCGACGGTCTGGTCCGGGGTCGCAGAATCAGGTATGCCATCGCCGTTGGCATCGGTAAAGAGCCGCACCTGGGTCTTGTTCAGACCGGTATCGAAATAGAACTGGGCGATCCGGTCCTGCTTGAGGTTCAGCTTGTTGTCCTGCACCGTGTCCTCACGGATGGAGGTATTCTGCAGGAACGGATCCAGGTAGTACCACATGTTGTGGATCTCGCCGATCCAGTAGGCCTGGGTGTTGTTGTCGAAATCCTTTTTGGGGTAGAAGACCGCCTGCAGCAGGCTGGCGCCGCTCCCCTCGCTGTTGTTCAGGATCGAGGCGGCTGTGCCGGACGAGACCCTGGCCAGGATGGCATCCAAGGCATCACGCAACCGCTGCTCCATCTGGCTCGGGTTGGAGACCAGGAAGTAGGTATCGGGGTTGCCGTCACCCTTCTTGTTCCACTCGTCGCACTTAGGGTTGCGGACCGCACTGCCCCTGGTGGCCGGATCGCAGGTGTAATCGGTGTACGGCAGGCCGTTACCATCCATATCGTTAAAACCGCCGTATTTGGCTGCGTACCAGAGCGGCGGTTTGGGCAGCACCGCCGTGCTGGAGGCGGCGTTGAAGATGATGGTCTGGCTGTTGGTGGTCAACGGATTGGCCGCCCAGGAAGAACCTGAGGGCGGCGTTGCGGTATGCTGGACGAGCAGGTAGGTGCCGGAATCGCTCCCCACGCCGACCGCGGTAAAGCCGAAGGCATCGGGATTGCCGGCTGCCGAGTAGATCCTCCTGACCGTCACCGAGACCTGATCACCGGTAAGACTCGGGCAGTGTGAGGAGCCTGCGGCGCAGACCGTATACTCGGCCAACACATCCAGGTCGTAATCCCCCCCCCCCAGGTCGTCATAGGAGGTGTTGAACTTCACGTACTTCAGATTGTTGGCGCTGTCGTACTCGGTGTCGGTCACGTAGTACCCCACCGTGGCCATGGTGGGGCAACTAGAGGTCGAGCTCAGAGGGCTCACGGTCAGGCTGGGGACGGTGGAACCGGCGGCGGTGGTCACGTTTGCCACCGTGAAGCTGGTGTTGGAGGTGCTGCAGTTCCAGCCGTAGCTGCCGGAGACCGACTTGCCGTAGGGCATGATCAGGGCCTGCTTGCCGCTGCTGGTGGTCACCCGCATCTCCGGCACGTTGGAGGTGAAGGCCACCACATAGGTCAACACATTGGAGGTGCCGGTGTTGGCCACCATGGAGTTATGGCCATAGAGGGCCACCGCTGCCGGGTAGTAGCTCCCCTTCAGGTCCCCCTCCGCCGGACACAATCCTCGCACATTACCCAGGCCGTCGGAGCCGGAAAGGGCCTTGGCATCGCAGCGGCCATCGGTATTGGGCCCGGATGTGGTACCGTATTCCCCCACCACCAGACTCTTGTTCGCCAGGGATTCGTTGGCGGAGATCTGGTTGGCCAGGGTCTGCACGTTCATGTTGCTCATGTCACTGCTGAAACTGCTGAAGGCGGAGCCGGGCAGCTGGTCGTCGTCGAAGCTGTTGTAGACATCGGAGAAAACCAGGTTGAACCGGAGCGAACAGGGGGGGAAGAGGGTGGCCGGCGTATCCCAGCTGGGCATGGAGGAGTAGTTGCCGTTATCGCCGTTATTACCGCTGGAGATACTGCTCACAAAGGCAGAGGTGGGGGTTCCTTTCCCCCCCCAGTAACGCAGCCCTTCAAACATGATCTCGGCAATCGGATTACCCCACTGGGAACTCAACGGATAGACCGCCTGAGCCTTGAACCCCTCGATGGACTTGATCAAAAGCCCCTTGCCGCCGGTGGCGGAGGTCTGGAACTGCCCGTTTTGCTGGTTGGTCTCGCTATTCAGGCCGTAGAGGTCCTTCCGGACAAACCCGCCGGCCTTCGGATTTGTGTAGGAACCGGCGATAAGGCCGAAGTACATACCTGAGGCGTCCACACACTCGCCTTTGCCGTTATTGGGACAGGTGGGATCGCTATAGCTGCTGCACGGCGTCGCCATATCGCGGCTACAGACCAGATTACTCTGCCCGGTCTCGCCATAGAGCTGCATCAGACCTACCGAACGGTAGTTGCTGCCGTACTGTTTGCAGTGTTTGGCCTCCCAGGTGGCGTCGGTGATAAAGCCCGAGGAGGGATCGCAGACCTTGACCGAGACATTGTACTTGGCCAGACCGGTGAGGGTTGCGGACTCGGCCGCGCCGTCGCCGTTCAGATCCATCTTGTTGTCTGCGCAGATATTGGTGTTGCCGTCCACATTGACCCAGTTCCAGGCCCGTAAGCCGCCACTGACCGTCACCCCCGAGATATCGGTGACATCGGGGATCACCTTGAGCTGGGATATCTGGTTACCGTTGGCCGAGACACCGTCAACGCAGAAGAGTGCCCGGTTTGTACCACCCTGGGGAAACAGCTTGTAGGCATCGCTGCCCAGATACTCCTTGCCCCAGATATGGCCGTCCTGCGGGATATACTCACCGCTGATTACGTCGTAGGCGTTCCCCTGGTTATCCGAGGTACGGTACCCGCCGTAGATCACCAGCTTAATCACATCGGCCCGGGACATGGCCACCCAGTTGAGGAAGTTGCCGCTCCACATCCCGGCGTTGCTGCCGGTGCAGTACTTATCGGTGGTGTCGCCGTAGGGCTCAAACCAGCCGGAATTACTGTTATAATTATAGCATTTGTAGGAATCGAAATAGCCGTAGTAATCGAAGGAGTGCTTGTAGCCGGTCTCCAACTGGCCATCGTTGTCAATATCTGAGGCGTCGTTATAGGCCGGATAGTAGAACTTGTGGTCCTTGCCCATCACAAACAGCACCTGAGGCGGTATATACCCGGTGAGGAACGGCGGCTGCACGCAGTAATCGCTCATGGTGGGGGTATAGGTGCTCTGCGTTGCCGTCGCCCAGGCTTGCGACCCGAGCAGCAGGAGGCAAACCGCAAGCGATGCCCCGACGAGACGGATGGTCAATTTTTTCATGTAGCTCATGGCACTACCTCGTCACAACGTGTGCGTGAAGGTTCCGTAATCCGGCTAAAAGCGCGACAGTATCTGCTGCATCGAGGCGGCATCGCGCCCCCCCACCATAACGGTGCCATCCGGCAGCACCACCGTCGGGGTACCGGTAATCCCGTGATGCTGGGCAAAGGCGATCATCTCGTCCACCGCCTGACGTCCTTCGTCCCCTTTGGGTAACGGAATATCTCTGCCGGCAAAGGCGGTATCCAGCAGGGCCAGACTGTGGTTCGCGATAATCATCCGCGCCTTGTCGTAGGCATGGGGATGGATCGGCAGCGGAAACATCAGGATGATCACCGCCAGGTCCGGTTCACTCTTTTCCAGCTTTTGCAACTCACGGTGGAATCTCCGGCAATAGGGACATTCCGGGTCGGTAAAGACGTAGAGCCGTTTTTTTGCCATCGGATTGCCCAACACCAGGGCGTTCTTTATCGGTATGGCTGCCGGATCGATATGGGTCACCGCATGGGGCTGCACCGCCTCCGATCCATGGGCGGCAACCGGTTTCCAGTCAGACATGCTGAGGATAACCCCCTGGAACAGGTATTTCTTACCATAGTCCATATAGATAAGACCACGCTCTCCCCCCTTTTCAACCAATAACTCAAAGAGACCGGGGGCCGGTGCCTGTTTCACTGACAGCACGGTCCCCCCGGATTTTTTTAGCAAACGGGTCGCTTCCTGGGGGGTCATGGTGTGGCAGGCGGCACACGGCTGCCCACCGCCGCATCCCGGCAAGGCCGGCACCCCATACCCGGCGGTGGCAAATAGCACGACAAGAGATAGTGCCAACAACATCCTTACCATGGTGAAAACGCTCCTTCCCGCTGTACAGGATTGCGACTCGGCACAGGCGATCAGTTCCCCTCAACCGCCTTCTTGATGCTCTCCGGATCCCGCGGTCCCAGGTAGGGCTTGCCGTTTGCCAGGAGGATGGTGGGGGTGCCGTTGATCCCCTCCTTCTGGGCAAAGGCGATGATGGCGTTGATTGCCGCCTCCCCTTCATCCCCTTTGGGGGCGGGAAGGGGCTGGCCGGCAAAGGCCTTGTTGAGCAGTTCCAGACTGTGGGCGGTATAGATGACGCGGGCCTTGTCGTAGGACTGGGGGTGCAGCTGCCGCAGGGGATAGAGCATGAACTCGATGGTCAGGTCGGGCATCTCTTTCACCAGCTGCAGCAGGACCGGGTGCAGCTGCCGGCAGAAGGGGCAATCGGGGTCGGTGAAGACGTAGAGCCGCTTGCTCCCCTTGGGGTTCCCCATGGTCAGGGCGTAGCGGGTCGGGATCAGTTGGGGGGCGACCCCGGCAAACGGCTTCGGTTTCGGCAGATCGTTGGCATGGGCCGACACCGGTTGCCGGGTCTTCAGGTCGATGATCATCCCCTGGATGACATGTTTTTTGGCGTAGTCGATAAAGAGCAGCCCCAGCTGATTCCCCTTCTCAACCAGCACCTCGAACAGCCCCCGGGCCGGCGCCGGCTTCACCGATTTCACCGTCACCCCGGCAAAACCGAGGAGTTCCCCCGCCTCCTTGACGGAAAGGGAGTGGCATTTGGCGCACTCCTGGCTGCCGCACCCCTGGACGCTGGGCATGGCATAGCCGATACCGGAGGACAACAGCAACATAAAACCTGCAAACAACATCGTACGCATAGCGAACTACTCCTTTCTAAAATAACTAGGCCAACGCCTATGCAAAAAAAATACCGCCTCCGCGGACATAAAATTAACATGCCGTATTAGGCTGTTACGTCACCTCACCCCACAGGTACGCAAATTTTACCTAGTTGTCCCGCGAGAAACAGGGGAGCGGTATGCACTGAATAGTCGGCTATTCCAGGCCGTACTCCTTCAGCTTGTACAGGAGGGCGCGGTGACTGATCTCCAGGAGCTTGGCCGCATGAGTCCGGTTGCCACCCGTCCGTTCCAGGGCCCTTCTGATCAGCTCCCGCTCCAGGAGCCGTTCAGCCTGTTTGATGGAGAGGTTAGTCCCCTCCCCCGCCGTGGTGGCAACCGCCCCCCCGCCGGCATCCGGGAGGTCCAGACAGCGCTCCGACAGCTGTGGCCCGTCGCACAGCACCAGGGCCCGTTCAAGGCGGTTTTCCAGTTCCCGCACATTGCCGGGCCAGTCGTACCCCAAGAGCCGGCGCAGTGCCCCGGCGGTAAGACGCGGCGCCGGATGACGACCGATGCGACGACTGCAGTCTCGGACGAACTGTTCCGCCAGGAGCGGCAGATCGTCAAGACGCTCCCGCAACGGCGGCAGCTGCAGGGTGAAGACGTTCAGACGGAAGTAGAGATCTTCACGGAACCGGCCGGCCGCCACCTCGGCCTGCAGGTCCCGGGCCGTTGCTGAAAGCACCCGCACATCAACCCGCCGCGACGTATTGGCCCCCACCCGGCGGATCTCCCCCTCCTGCAGCACCCGAAGCAGCTTCACCTGCAACGAGGGGGGCATCTCCCCCACCTCATCCAGGAAGAGGGTCCCGCCGTCGGCCTGCTCGAACAGCCCGGCCCGGTCAACCAGGGCGCCGGTGAACGACCCTTTGAGATGGCCGAACAGCTCGCTCTCCAGGAGCGGTTCCGGAATGGCGCCACAGTTGACCGCCACAAACGGTTTACCCTCCCGGACGCCGCCGGCATGGACCGCCCGGGCCACCAACTCCTTGCCGGTGCCCGACTCCCCCAGGATCAGCACCGTAGTCTTGAGATCCGTCACTCGGCTGATCTGGTCGTAGAGGGCGAGCATGGCCGAATTACGGCCAGTCAGGCCATGGAATGAGGCGCCGGCAAGGGTCTGAAGCCGCAGCTGACGGTTCTCTTCCTTGAGCCGTTCCCGTTCCTCGGCCTTTTTCAGCACAATAATGATCTCATCCTGCTTGAACGGCTTGGAGATGAAGTCGTAGGCCCCTTCCTGCATGCAGGCCACGGCGGTATCCACACTGCCGTAGGCGGTCATCATGATGATCGGGGCCTGCACGCCCCGTTCCAGGGCCTGGCGCAGAAAGTCACGCCCCGCCATCTCCGGCATCCTGAGGTCGCACAGGATGAAGTCGTAGGCGGTTGTGGCCAGCCGCTGCAGCGCTTCACGGCCGCCTGCGGCGCTGTCGGGCTGATACCCCTGCCTGCGGAGCATGACCGAGAGCATCTGGCGCATGCTCTCTTCGTCATCGATGATCAGGATATGGGGCCGGGTACTCATCCTCGCACCGCCTCACGTCGGCCTGCCGAGGGCAGTTGAATCGTAAAGCAGCTCCCCTTGCCGGGGATGCTCCGGGCCGTGATCCGTCCGCCGAACCCCTCGACGATCCGGGCGGATATGGCCAGCCCCAGGCCGGTCCCCCGGCCCGGATCCTTGGTGGTGAAGAACGGATCGAAGATCTTCCCCAGATATTCCGCAGGGATCCCGGCACCGCTGTCAAAAACCCGGATCTGCAGCGGCAACCCACGGTCACCAGGGTCGACCAGGGTCTCCACCAGGAGGTTTCCCTCCCGGTCCGCCATGGCGTCGTTGCTGTTGATCAGCAGGTTAATCAACACCTGCTGCAGCTGATGGGGGTCCAGGGATGCCGGGGGGAGATCGGGGGTAGCGCGGACGTCAACCCGGCACCCCTTGAAGAGACCCTGCTGCCGCAGCAGCTCTACCGTTCCGGCCGCCAGCGAGGCGAGATCCACCGGCTCGACCTCGGCGTTCTTGGGACGGGCGTAGTCCAGAAGCCCCCGGACGATCCGGTCGATCCTGGCGCATCCCTCCTGCATCCGCTGCAGATACTCGGCCTGGGCCGGGTTGTTGGCCACCTCGGCCGCCAGGATCTCGGCATACCCCATCACCGAGGCCAGGGGGGTGCCGATCTCGTGGGCGGTACCGGCAGCAAGCAGCCCCACCGAGGCCATCTTCTCGGAGCGGAGCGCCTCTTCCCGTGCCTGCTGCAGGTTCTTATTCACCTGTTCCAGGGTACGGACGTGGGCACCGACCTCATCCTGTTTCTGCTGCAGCGCCCGGGACATGGCGTTGAAGGAGCTGGCCAGCTGGGCCAGCTCCAGGGGACCGGTCACCGTGACCTGATGGCCGTAGACCCCCCCGGTGATCCGCTCGGTGGCGGCCAGTAGACGATTGACCGGCCTGACCACGATCCGCGCCAGGCTGTAGGAACCGAGCCCCAGGAGGAGGATAAAATCAAGGGCAAAGTAGGCGAGAAAGAGCTGTTTGGAGCGGTTGAGACGCCGCTGTTCGTCCTGCAGGGAGAGGAGCAGTCCCGCCTCCCCCACGATCCGGCCGTCGCGGAGCACCGGCGCGGTGCGGGCCAACGCCTCCCCACCCGGCAGGAGCCCTCCTTCCTCTACCCCGTGTCCAGGGAAGATGAAGGGGCTGAACTGATCGTGCCCCTCATGGCCGGCGGTAAAGATCACCTTGCCGTTTCGGTCCAGCAGGGTAAGGCGCTCAAAGGAAGGTTCGTCGGCCAGCTTGCCGGCATAGAGGGCGGCCGGCGCGTCCAGGGGGAGCATCCCCTCGGGAAAGGTGGGGAGGCTGTCAGGCAGCTGATTGACAAAGGTGGCCAGCAGCATCCGCGCATGGTCCGCCTTCTGGGCGTAGAGGTCGCGCTCGGCGGTCTTCAGGGCGAAGAGGCTGAACAGGATCCAGGTGAAGATCAGCAGGAGGGCCAGGGAGGCCAGGATGGCAACGGTGAGACTGGGGCGGTAGCCGCGCACCGGTCAGTGTCCGATCTGGAGGTACCACCGGATCAGCTGGGGACCGGCAACGATGTAGAGGATCGCGCCGAAGGCCAGATAGGGGCCGAACGGGATGGCCAGGTGCCGATCCTTGCGCTGCAGGGCCATGATGGAGAGTCCGGCAACGGTACCCGCCAGGGAGGAGGTGAAGATGATAAACGGCACCGCCGGCCAGCCCAGGAAGGCGCCCATCATGGCCAGCAGCTTGGCATCCCCGCCCCCCATCCCCTCACGGCCGGTGAGCCAGAGATAGCCGTAGAAGACCAGGGCAAGGCTCCCCCAGCCGGCCACAATCCCCAGGAGGGAGGAGATCCAGCCGGGCCCCGGCAGAAAGAAGGAGCTGAGGAAGCCGACGATGATCCCCGGCAGGGAGATCTCATCGGGGATGATCTGGTGGTCGAAGTCGATGAAGGTGATCACCACCAGGGCGGCGCAGAAGAGGAACATGACGGCGAAGGTGAGTGACAGGCCGAAGGTGCGGAACAGCAGCAGCGAAAGGAGAGCCGTTATCAGCTCCACCACGGGGTAGCGGATGGAGAACGACGCCCCGCAGCTGCGGCAGCGCCCCCGCAGCAGCAGCCAGCTGAACAGCGGGATGTTGTCGTACCAGCGTATCGCCGTGCCGCACCGCATGCAGCGTGAACCGGGCGCAACCACCGACTGTTCCAGGGGGAGCCGGTAGATGCAGACATTGAGAAAGGATCCCACCACCGCCCCCAACAGGAAGCTTGCAAGGGGCATGAACAGGGCCGCAGGCATGGTCATTCCTCGCCGAATCCGTCCCGTATCAGCTCGACGATCGCCTGAAACGCCTCGGCCTCATCGACCCCTTCCACGGTCAGCCTGACGACGGTCCCCTTGGCGGCGGCCAGCATCATGATACCCATGATGCTCTTGCCGTTCACCTCCACACCCTCACGGGCCAGCCTGACCTCCGATTGGAACCGGCTGGCGGTCTTGACGAACAGGGCCGAGGCCCGGGCGTGGAGCCCCAGTTTGTTGACGATCCCGCATTCCTGTTGCAGCATGGTCCCTCGTCTATTTCTTCAAGAATTCACCGGCCACGATGATGCTCTCGCGGCCGCAGCGCTGCAGGGTTGCAGCCAGTTCATCCAGGGGGAGACGCCCCCGTCGGGAGAGAAACTCTATCACCAGCGGCAGATTGACGCCGGTCACCACCTCCACCTGTCCCTCCTTCAGAAAGGAGATGCCGGTGTTGGAGGGGGTGCCGCCGAACATATCGGTCATGATGAGGGCACCGTCCGCGCCGACCCGCTCCAATGCCCCGGAGATTCGGCCCATCAGCTGGTCGGGGGGGTCATCCGGGTGCAACGCCACCGCCTCGCACCGGTCAAGCTGGCCGGTAATCATGGATGCCGCCTTCAGCAGCTCACCGGCCAGACCGGCATGGGTCACCAACACAAGTCCAATCATCGTCCCCTACCCCTTCTCACTATCACGGTGACTGGACCGCACGGCCAGTCCGGTGTTTTGCAGATTCTGCGCCAATCGCTCCACCAACGCCACGGAACGGTGACGGCCGCCGGTGCAGCCGATGGCGATGGTCAGATAGCTCTTCCCCTCCCGCCGGTAGGCCGGGATCAGGAAGGCCAGCAGTGCCTCAAAAAGCCGCATAAATTCGATGGTGTCCTCTTTTTCAAGCACGAATCCCCGCACCGCCGCATCCAGCCCGGTCAGGGGGCGTAACTCCGGCACGAAATGGGGGTTGGGGAGAAACCGGACATCCATCACCAGGTTCGCATCCAGCGGCACCCCGTAGCGAAAGCCGAATGAGAGCAGCTCTACGACAAAATGGCCGCTCCCCTCCTCACCCCTGACCAGGCGGATCACCTGATCCCGCAGCTGGTGCACCGTCGATTCCGAGGTGTCGATCAGACGGGTGGCGTGCTGCCGCAGCCAGACCAACCGCTCCCGCTCGATCCGGATCCCCTCCGGCACGGTGCACCGTTCATCGGCCGGATGCCGGCGCCGGGTCTCGGAGAAACGTCGGATCAGCACCTCGTCGGTGGCGTCAAAGAACACGAGATCCAGCTGATGCCCCGCCTGGCGCAGTTCCTGTAAGGCGGCCTCAATACCGCCGGCAGGTTCCCGCCCCCGGATATCAGTGACCAGCGCCACTCCGGGAAAGGTCTCTCCCGACCGTTCGGTCAGCTCGATAAACTGACGGAACAGGCGGACCGGCAGGTTGTCGATGCAGTAGAACCCCTCATCCTCCAGCGCCTTGACCGCCGTCGACTTGCCCGAACCGGACATACCGGTGATCACCACGATCCGCATCGCCTACTCCACCTCATCTCCCAGCTGCCGCACCTCCATCCGGGAGAGGAGGCGCTCCTGGAAATCCCGCGCCGAGTGGTACCCCATCCCCTTCAGCAGGAAGTTACGGGCCGCCACCTCGATGATCGCCCCCAGGTTCCGCCCCGGGCGCACCGGGATAAGCAGGTGGGGCAGCTCGACCCCCAGGATGGTGGTCCTGCGGTCGTCGATCCCCAGACGGTCGTATTCCTGGTCCGGGTTCCAGTCCTGAAGCTCCAGCACCAGATCGATGATCTTCTTTTCACGGATTGACGAGACGCCATACAGATCCTTGATATTGATGATCCCCAACCCCCTGATCTCCATCAGATGCTGGATCTGTTGCTCCGACTGCCCCACCAGGGCGGCGGGCATCTTCTTCTTGATGAAGACCATGTCGTCGGCCACCAGACGGTGCCCACGGATCACCAGATCGAGGGCGCACTCGCTCTTGCCGATGCCGCTCTTGCCGGTCAGAAGCACCCCCACCCCCAGCACATCCACCAGCACCCCATGGAGATGGGTGGTGGGGAGGAGTTGCTCCTCCAGGAACTTGGTAATCAGCGAGATGAAGGTGGAGGACTGGTGAGGGGTGCTCAAGACCGGGATGGCGGCGGCATCTGCGGTTTCGAGGAAGGTGGGGGGTGGGGTCAACCCCTTGGTCACGATGAAGCAGGAGATCGGAAAGGCGCACAAGGCCCGGGCATGGTCCATGGCCGACGACGGCTCCAGCTGGGCGAGGTACGATAGCTCCGTGTTCCCCAGCACCTGTAACCGGTCGGGGTGCAGGTGTTCGGTATAACCGGTCAGGGCCAGCCCCGGCTTCTGGATACGCGGGGAGCTGACCCGATGGCCGAGGCCGCCGGCACCGGCGAGGAGCTGCAGATTGAGGCCGTACTCGGTCTCTTCCAGCAGTTCCTGGATGGTGAGGGTGATACTATCCACAGGGTGACGTCAAACGGCCGGAGACGGATCCGCCTCCGGCCATCTCCCTCTAGGCCCGTTGCGGGGCGATCAGCCCGAAGTTGCCGTCCTTGCGGCGATAGATGACGTTCAAGTCACCGGATACCGCATCGGTGAAGACCAGAAAATCCTTATGAAGCAGGTCCATCTGCATCACCGCCTCATCCACCGACATCGGTTTTGCGGTCTCGGTCCTGGTGGTAATCACCACCGGCTCCTCACTGGCCTCGATGCTTGCGGCCTGAAAGACCTTTTTGGAGAGCTTGCGGCCGTTCTCCTCGGCCCCCGGCTTGTGCCCCTTCAGCTTTTCCTTGTACCGTTTGAGCTGCCGCTCGATCTTGTCGATGACGGCATCCACGGCGGCGTACATGTCGTTGGTGGCCTCGGACGCCTTGGTGTTCACCCCGCGGGCTGAGATGACGATCTCCACGATATGACGGATCTTCTCCACCGTGAAATAGACCTGGGCCGTGAGCGGGCCGTCGATATATTTCTGGACCCGCTCCAGTTTTTCCTCGGCGTAGGCCTTCAGCGCCTCGCTCTGTTCCATATGCCGAAAGGTGGTGGTGACGTTCATGGCAACTTCCTCCTCAGGTGTAATTCCCCCGCTCTGGGGAGAGTATATCAGAAATGACGCCGGCGTTCCGACGACGATCCGATCTTGAGCATTTCACGGTACTTGGTGACGGTACGGCGGGCGATGTTCACCGTCTCGTCCGAGAGCATCTCGGCAATCACCTTGTCCGAAAGGGGCTTGCGGCTGTCCTCCCGGTCGATGATCTCCCTGATCCGGTTCTTGACGCTTTCCGAGGAGACGGCATCGCCATCGGAGGTCGAGAGACTGCTGTTGAAGAAATACTTGAGTTCGTAAAGCCCCTGGGGGGTCTGCATGTACTTGTTGGTGGTGACCCGGCTGATGGTGGACTCATGCATCCCGATATCCTCGGCCACATCCCGCAACACCAGGGGGCGCAGCCCCTCCACCCCTCGCTCCAGAAACTCACGCTGGAACTTGACGATACTCTTGGCCACCCGGAAGATGGTGCGCTGTCGTTGCTGAATGCTCTTGATCAGCCATTGGGCCGATCGCATCTTGTCACCCACATACTCGTCGGCCCTGGCATCAAGCCCGCCACCTGCCCGTGCTGCGAGGTAATGGGGGGCCAGGCGCAGGTTCGGCAGTCCTTCGTCGTTCAGCATCACCACGTAGTCATCCCCCACCTTGTGTACGAAGATGTCCGGGGAGATGTAGTGGGTATCCTCGCTGCTGTAGAGGAGACCGGGACGGGGGTCGAGACCGCCGATCAGCCGGGCCGCCGTCACCACCTGATCCAGGTCGCAGCGAAGCGCCCTCGCTATCAGGCGGTAGTTGCGGCTCTCCAGCTCTTTGAGGTGCTGCAGCAGGATCGCCTCCACCAGGCCCCCCTCCATCCCGAGGGCCCGCGCCTGCACCAGCAGGCACTCCTGCAGACTGCGGGCGGCCACACCGGGGGGATCGAACTCCTGGATACGCCCCAGCACCGCTTCAGCCAGCTCCAGGGGGACGGCGCAACCGGCGGCCAGATCCGGAAGCAGCCCCCGGTAATAGCCATCGTCATCCAGATTGCCGATGATCTCTTCACCGACCCGCCGTTCCTCCTCACTGAAGTGTCCCAGCTGCAGCTGCCAGCTCAGGTGATCGGCCAGGGTCCCCCTGCGGGTCAGCAGCGCCTCAAAGGAGGGACGGTCGTCATCATCGTTATACTGCTCGCCGACGCTGTAATTGTAACCGTCCCGATAGCTGTCCCAGTCACGGAGGGTCTCATCGCCGGCGGCCACCTCATCGAAGGACTCCCGCACCGGCTCCCGTCCCTCCTGCGGTTCGGCCTCATCGGCCTCCAGCTGCCGATCCCCCTCCCGTGATTCGTCCGGGTCCAGCACCTCTTCCAGGAGGGGATTTTCCTCCAGCTCCTGACGCACCACATCCTGCAGCTCCACACGGGTCAGCTGCAACAGTTTGATGGCCTGCTGCAGCTGGGGGGTCATCACCAGTTGCTGGGTCATCTTCAGCTGTTGCCGCATCTCCAGCGCCATGATCCGGTTCTCCCCTGTCCGGCCCCTACAGCCGGAACCCCTCACCCAGGTAGATCTCCCGGGCCCGCTGACTGTTCGCTATCTGTTCCGGGGCGCCGTATTCCAGCACCCGCCCCTCGCTGACGATGTAGGCGGCATCGCAGACCCCCAGGGTCTCCCGTACGTTGTGATCGGAGATGAGCACCCCGATGGTTCGCGCCTTAAGCGCCACGATCAGCCGCTGGATATCGGCCACCGCAATCGGGTCGATGCCGGCGAACGGCTCGTCCAGCAGGACGAAGGAAGGGTTCGTGATCAGGGCGCGGGCGATCTCCACGCGACGCCGTTCACCACCGGAGAGGGCGTATCCCATGGTGGCGGCCACATGGGTGATGCCGAACTCCTCCAGAAGTTCGTCCCGCCGGTGCCGGCGCAGCTCCGGGTCAGTCTCCACGGTCTCCAAAATCGCCATCAGGTTGTCCGCCACCGACAGCTTGCGGAAGACGGAGGCCTCCTGGGGGAGATAGCTGATCCCCCGGCGGGCACGCAGATGCATCGGCAGGCCGGAGATATCCTCCCCGTTGATGAAGACCCGGCCGCTGTCGGGCAGGGTCAACCCCACCACCATGTAAAAGGTGGTGGTCTTGCCGGCGCCGTTGGGCCCCAGGAGGCCGATCACCTGACCGGCGCGCAGGGAGAGGTCGATCCCCTGCACCACCTGACGCTTGCCGTAACTCTTGCAGAGCCCTTCGGCCCTCAGTTCACCGTTGTCGCCGACTGGATCTGTCATTTTCGCGGTTTGATGCTGCCCGCTCTGGGGTGGATCACCGCCTCTACCCTGGCGTTTGCCCCCCCCTGCACCTCACTGCGGTCCTCATCCAGATAGTAGGTGATGACCGTCCCGGTGATGGAATCGGCACCCTGGGTCACCCGGGGGGTGCCGGTGAGGGTAATCCTCCCCGGCTTGCTCTCGTAGACCGCATGGCCACCGGTGCCGATCCGGTCGGCCTGCACGATCCGCACAGTGCCGTTGGCGACGATTTTGTCCACCTGGTCGCCGGAGGGACCGTAATAGACCTCCAAACGGTCGCAGTAGATGGTGACGTCATCCTGCCGTGCCACCACCCGTCCGGTGAAGACGGCCTGTTTCCCCTTGTTGTCGGCCTTAAGCTGATCTGCGGTGACGGTGATCGGCAGGGACGAACGGTCCTTGTGGACCGCCCCGGCCCCCGGCGCAGGCGCCCCCCAGGCAGTCGAGGCCGCCAGCAGCAGCGTTATCAGCAGGATGATCCAGCTACGGTTTGCCATGGTTCCCCTCAATTACCGCCTCAACCCGATGCAGAAAACGGACCTGTTCATCCTTGAGGGATGCGTCCATCCCCAATGCCCGCAGTTGCAAACGGCCATCCTGCACCGTCACCGGCCGGTCGGTCTGCAGCATGCCAGCGGCCGGCCGGTACTCCAGCAGATCGGTATCGAACACCATCCCCCGGCGGGGGACGGCATGG